>CAZAHL010000375.1:0-7067 GCA_964484845.1 uncultured Chryseolinea sp.
TTCCCTCTTCTGATTTTATAGCAAAGGTCAGCGCTTCGGACCATGAAATAATTTTTGCACCCGCTAAAGCTTCCCTATGACTTTGAGCGAAAAGAGTATCCTGGGAAAGACTCAGCACGTTGAGGCTTTTTTCAAATTTAGGATCGAACGGGTTTTCAATGAATCGTATGAACCCTTTATTAAGCTCAGCCAATTCCGGCGATGACTGATTCAGTGTCTGTTCATCCACATCAATCCATTTTCCGAATGCGTCTTTGTATAAAGACTGAATTAAAGGAATATTACTTCCCGTTATACCCGCTACTCGCACTGCCTTTTGTACTGAATTGAAATGCGAATTTGTTGTAGCCATCCCAAATAATAATAGCGTCAGTATCAGAGAAGTAAATACCATGACGGTCTTACCCACAATCTTCCAGTTCCCTTGTTCCTCAATAACCCAGATTCCTAACGATGAAAACCAACCTATAAGAAACGTTATTCCCCAAATCCCTACCAATGATGCTGTTTGAATCAGATGAGAATTGGAAACCTGCGTGTAGCTTAGAGATCCCCAGGTACCCCCACCTCCAAATGAACTTATGTATTCATACACTACAAGAGCGATCGGAAATATCAGGGTTTTTTTCCATCCAGACGTTTTCGGATATAACACACGGTTGAGCCAGTACGGAACCGCAGCTTGAATGCTAATAACGAGGGTCATAATCACAAAAAATATTCCCGGAAAAGGAAGTACTCCATAGTTAGCAATCGAAGAAGAAATGGCCAACAGCCCCACTGTCAACAAATAAGATTTCCACGGCTTGATATTCCTGATTGACAGGAGGAGAAACATCGGGGCGACCCAGGCTGCTAAAGGAAACAACCATTTAGGGGATAAAAGAATAAAACATAATAGAGCAAGGGGTATAAAAATTGCGTTTTTGATATTCACTTTGGTTTTCATGACATTAATTTTTACCAAAGAAACGGCAACAAATGCCCTCAAATCGACCGTGTGCGCGAAGTCGAACCCTTTTTGGCCAAAGTCGAACGTTATTTTAAATGCTTTTTGTACTCAGACGGAGTTTGCCCGGTCTTCTTTTTAAATAAAGTGTTGAAGGAGGATTTTGAATTAAATCCGGACTGATACATAACCTCGAGCACCGTTAATTTTGAATCGGTAGATTTCTGCATTATTTGTTGCGCCTCCCGGATCCGCAGCGAATTTATAAAGTCAAAGAAGTTCTGCTTGTAATTCTCATTAATCAGTTGGGACACTTTCCTCGGCGACATATTTATGCTTTCAGCCAATTGCTCTATTGTTATATCAGGGTTTAAAAATACTTTATTGGAAGTAAGCAGGAGTTCTAACTTTGCAAGACCATCCTTCTTTTCAATTTCGGATAAGGTAGATCCGGCATATTTTTTTTTCGTTAATTCTTCGTCAACTCCTGAAAAAATTTCGGGTTGTTTTAGCGCTTTCCAAACAATGACATTGGTGAAAATAAAAATAAAGCCCATTACAATCATCAATCCACCATCAAACCATTTTTGCGTAGCCAGGGGAAGCAGTGTATAGATAAATGAAAGTATCAAGATCACGCCAACGGATAAAACCACGAACAGCAACCAGTTTAGGTTGCGTTTACCCAAATAAGAAAACTTTTCCTGGAGTTGACGCTGATAAAAAATTAATTCGCGATATGCATAAAAAAGGTATATCCCAACATGAACATATACTACCGTGATAGAAAAATAAAATCCCAATGGCAATTGCTGCTGTTTAACGGCCGATTGAATTACTTTTTGAAAATCGGCCGGCTGCAGGTGGTAGAAAATCTGAAATGAAATAGTAAAAAGAAAAAATGGAATCAGATGAACAAGGTCCTTTACCTTAAATTTAAAGTGCCTGTAGGCCATTGACCGTGTATAAAAATACAACACCGGCCCCAATAAAAAGACAAAACCATCTTCCAGGTGTGCGAATTGAGGAAATTGTTGATAGAATCCATAATATCCCAGCAATCCATCACCAAGGTTGATGGTTAACAGTAAGAAGAATGCAGCGAGGAGCCTGTTGCTTAATGGTTTACCTTTTCGGCTGCTGAAAAGAAATAAGGTCAGCAGCAAAAGCTGAAAGATTATTATTGTTGATAAACTATTCAGCAAGGAATAAAACATCGAAAAGACAGTAACTAAGTTGAAACGTCAGGCCTATCGGCCAAAATCGTCCTGAACCCGAACAATATCATCCTCATCAGAAGGTTGCTTCGGATCTGTATGTTGCCAGATTTCAGCAATCATTCCCCAGCCATCCAACCCTATCAGCCGATGACGTTGTCCTTGTTTTAAACGAATGATCTCTCCAATTTTTAATTTTTGCACGGAGCCTTCTTCATCGGTATCGCTTGTTACCACGCCTGCAGTTCCTGCTACTAGCTTCCAGATCTCCGCTCTTTTGAAATGATACTGCCATGATAATCTTTTGTCGGTCTCAACCATTAAAATTTTAGGACTCAATTTCCCACTGATTTTTAGTGTCGATAGTTCTACCGTTGGAAAATAAAGTTGTCCGAACTTTTGAGCCTGCGATTCATCCAGTACAAAAAAGCCGCCCCACGGGCGATTGAAATCCTTGGCGGCAATCTTAAATCCGGCATCTGTCAAATACTTTTCTACGGAAGCCAGTACTTCAGATTTGTTACCTTTTAGTGATAAGTCAGTTTGCATAATATAATTTAACAAGTTCGAAAATTACTAATTTTTCCTTCATCAGCGGGATAATGGATTCCGCAGCTTCGTCGAATTCTATCTAATGTCTCCATGAGCAATAAGGAGTCTTTATGGCTCATGATGGGGCTTTCTATTAGGTTTTTACGTAGACATGCTCCCACATGCCTCGCTTCAAATTGATAACCGGTTCCTTCTTCCCGGTGTACTTGAATTGTTTCAGCGGGAGTTGACTTTTTCACTAACTCCATCGTTGACGACATATTATGAAAGCGATTGTTTAAGCGTATCAACGCATCATTTCCTGCGACGATAGCTTCGCCCGGCGTATCGGCTTCAAAGGAAGCACTTAAATTTGCCAAGGCACCTTTTTCAAACTTTAAAACGATGGCAATTTGTTGATCGACACCCGATGGATATGGTTTCATCGTTGCAAAAACTTCCGTGGGTCTTCCTAGTAAAGAAGTCGCCAAAAAAACAGGATATATACCGATATCGAGAAGTGCTCCACCTCCTAAAACGGGATCGTATAATCGTTGCTTTAAAGGAGTCGGAGCATTAAATCCAAAATCTGCCTGAATCATTTTTACTTCACCGATTCTCCCCTCTCGAATGACAGAAATAAGTTTTTCGTATTGAGGGATGAATTTTGTCCAAAATGCTTCCATCAAAAAAACCTGTTGTCTTTTTGCCGTTTCGATCATTTCAATGGCTTGCAGAGAATTTAAAGCGAATGCTTTCTCGCATAGAACTGCTTTTTTATGTTTCATACAAAGCAACGCATGCTCATGATGATATCCATGAGGAGTAGCAATGTATATTACATCAACTTCCTGAGAGGCAGCTAATGCTTCATACGAATCAAATGAAAGTCGCGCATTATACTTTTTAGAAAAATCGAGGGCTTTTTGATGATCGCGCGAAGCCACCGCTACCAGTTCTGCATCCTGAACATACTTGAGATCCGCGGCGAACTTGTTTGCAATATTTCCGCATCCTAATATGCCCCAACGAATTTTTCCATTCATATTTAATTACTTTATTTTGGCCGAATTCAGGATGGTGAAGGTATGAAAAGCAAATCTCATTTTCATTTCAAGAAATTTTCGGTTGCGCATGCGGGAAGCACAATGAAGGTTGGGACGGATGCTGTATTGCTGGGTGCCTGGGCAAATGTGAATGACGCAAAACGCGTTCTTGATATTGGAACCGGCAGTGGTACTATAGCCTTAATGTTGGCACAACGAACATCAGAAAATACAATGATTGATGCCGTTGAGATCGAAGAAACAGATTTCAGGCAAGCACATGAAAATTTTATCCAATCTCCATGGACGCAGAAGATTCATGTGCATCATTCTTCCATACAGAATTTTTATCCTGATAAATTATACGATATCGTGGTGAGTAATCCACCCTACTTTAATAAGAGTCAAAAACCTCCTGATGAAAAACGATCTCAGACGAGACACACTGTTGCGTTAAGTTATGAAGACTTACTTGCAGCCGCAACGCGGTTACTAACAGATGCCGGAAGCTTAAATGTTATTCTTCCTTATGTGGAAGGACTCGAATTTATGGAATTGGCCAAACGCTACAATCTGTTTTGTCTGAGACAATTCAGTTTTAAAACACGCGAGCATAAACCGATTGAACGTTGGCTTCTTGAATATTCTAAAATGCCGCGCTCCGTTCAGACCGGTGAGATAGTGCTTTATAAAGAAGGTGATGATTGGTCGGATTCGTATCGCTCACTTACACGGGATTTTTATTTAAAGCTTTGAAGATGACAGTATTTCCAAACTTATTATCATTGATAATCAATTACTTATAAATAATAATTTTATTTGTTTAAACAAGTATATCAAAACTGCGTTACCTTTATATAACGAATAAAAAAACCAAATTTAACAATGAAAAAGATCAACGCATTATTTTCTCTTCTGCTTTTAACAGGAGTTTCATTCGCACAAACTACTTGGACGATCGACAAAGCACATAGCAAAGTTGGCTTCAATGTAGCGCACATGGGAATATCTGAAGTTGAAGGAAAATTCAACGAATTTGACGGAACTGTTTCTGCAAAGACAGATGATTTCAACGGAGCTGTTATCGAGTTTACTTCTAAGACTGCCTCAGTCGATACAGACAATGAAAAGAGAGATGGACATTTAAAATCTCCCGATTTCTTTGAAGCTGAAAAATATCCCGAGACAAAATTTAAGGGTACTCTTGTAAAAGATGGTGGCAAGTATAAGCTGAAAGGTGATCTTACCTTGCATGGTGTAACTAAACCAGTTGAGTTTGATGTGACCTACGGTGGTACTGTAGACACTGGTAAAGGAAAAAAAGCAGGATTTAAACTTGCCGGCAAGATCAATCGTCAGGAGTACGGATTAAAGTGGAGCAACAAAGTTCCAACGGGTGAATTAGTGGTAGGCGATGAAATTGAAATTATTGCTAAAATTGAATTAGATAAAAAAGCTTAGTTATTTTTAAACCCCGGCTGTGTCCGGGGTTTATTTTTTTTATAATGAAAATTGAAGAAGCTATCAAACAACAAAAATTCCAAAGCGGCCATCAAAAGGCAGTCATCAATCTTATCTATACAACCAGCTGGCTCCTGGGCAGGCAACAGGATTTTTTTAAACCTTTCAAAATAACTTCCCAGCAATTCAACATTCTTCGAATTCTAAAAGGACAACATCCTGCGAGCATCTCCGGTACGGAGATTAAGGCACGTATGCTCGATAAAAACTCAGACGTATCCAGGTTACTAGACCGATTGGTTGGCAAGGATCTCATTTCAAAACGAACCTGTCCGAATGATAAGCGGGCAACCGATGTAAATATTACCGAGACTGGTCTGGAACTGTTAAAAAACCTGGATAAATATCAAAGTCAAATAGACAAAGCCCTTTCCTTAAGCGAGGAAGAAGCGTTACAACTGAGTGAGTTGCTGGATAAGGCGAGGGGCGACTAGTTTCGAGTTTCGAGTTTGAAGTTTCGAGTTTCGGTTATCCAGGTTCAGTGGGAAATGTTTCGAGTTTCGGGTTTGAGGTTTCGAGTTTCGGCTATCCAGGTTCAGTGGGAAATGGTTTAAGGTTTCGGGTTTGATGTTTCGGGTTTCGGTTAGCCAGGTTCAGTGTGAAATAGTTTAAGGTTTCGGGTTTGAGGTTTAAAGTTTCGCTATCCAGGTTCGGCGAATTGTTTCTAGTTTAAGGTTTCGAGTCAGTGGTTTAGAAAGAGTTATGCATGGGGTGATGGGTCCACGATTAACTTTTAACATTTCACGATTAACTTAACCCTCAGGGCTTCTCTTATATCTTATCTAATTCTTCCCGGACGAAATTCATTAGTTCTTTAATATATAGTCGGCTAAAATCAAACTTGATGTTGGCAGCTTTATATATTTCAGGAATCGACTTTACATATCCAAGTTTTAAGGCATTTTGATAGCCTTGCAAACCCTTTGATCTATCTTCTCTGAAATTTCTCCAGACAGCAATTGCGCCTAATTGCGCCATTCCATACTCTATATAATAGAAGGGTACTTCAAATAAGTGAAGTTGTTTCTGCCACAAATAGTCTTTTGCTTTTTGTAAGTCCGACCAATCTGTTGTCGTATCGGCAAACTCATCAAAAATCCTATTCCAGTTTGCTTTTCGATCTTCTACCGTATGACTTGGATTCTCATAAATCCAATGTTGATAACGATCGATTGTCGCTACCCAAGGCAACGTCTCAATAATATCTTCAAGATGTTCACGTTTTGCCCTTTTAAGCTCTGTTTCGTTGGTGAAGAAAACATCCCAATGGTCCATCGAAATTAATTCCATTGACATAGAGGCAAGCTCTGCAACTTCCGAAGGCGTAGACTTAAAATCATTCAGCTCAAGATCACGCGTTAAAAAATTATGAATCGCATGACCGCCTTCATGCATAATCGTAACCATATCGCGAAGGGTAGACGTTGCGTTCATAAAAATAAATGGCACTCCGATTTCAGAAAGCGGATAGTTATATCCACCGGGTGCCTTTCCTTTCCTCGATTCCAGATCAAGATGGCCCATCTCCTTCATGATCGCCAAGCATTGACCTAAAAACGGATCTAGCTTTGTAAACACTTCGATGGTTTTTTCTGTGAGTTCTTGCCCGGTCGTAAAAGGTTTCAGTGCATCCCGGCCTTCCGGATCAACAGCCTTATCCCAGGGTCTGAGTTCGTTTACCTGTAAAGCAACTTTCCGTTCTTTTGAAAATTCATCCAGAATTGGAACGACCTCAAATTGAATGGCTTCATGAAAATCAAAGCAATCTTTCGGCGTGTAGTCAAACCGCCCTAACGACTTGAA
>CAZAHL010000376.1:0-7001 GCA_964484845.1 uncultured Chryseolinea sp.
TGGATAAACCCTTCGATCATTCGTAAGTCCGTGATCGATGCCGGTTGTGGAAGTATGATTTTTATTTCGGGAGAGATAATTCGGAGGCACCAGGTCGGCATGAAGTTGCGACCAATTGTAATTATAATAGAGCCGGCCTTCATCATCGTGACTCATACCCCATTGTCCACGTGACTCGGTACTGTCACGAATCCATTTTCCATCGGCGAGACGATAACGAAAACGTGACTTCGCATTATAGTACCAGTTGTCCATATTTCTCCAGAGCCCATTTCCTGAATGTTCAGGACTCGGGCTTCCTGCATATGCAGAATCCAATAACGTTTTTGTATCTGCTTTTAAATCACCGTCTAAATCTTGAGTTAGCCATAAGGATTCGTTTTCTGCAACCAACGCGCCGCCTGGAACCAACGCAAGCGCTCTGGGCAAAATTAAACTGTCAATATATATTTTGCTTTCATCCATTTTCCCATCGCCGTCGGTATCTTCCAGCACAGAGATACGGCCTACGCGTTCTTTCTCCCCATTTCCATCGATGTTTGGCATAAAGCCACGCATCTCTACCACCCAAAGCCTGCCATCGGGATCAAATGTTATCACCACCGGGTCCTGAACCATGGGCTCTGAGGCGACAAGCTGAATTTTTAGCCCGGGTGATAGCTGAAAAGTAGCTAGTTCTTCAGCGGGAGTTAGTGCAGGAGAAGGACCTTCGTCTTTATTGTCTGATGGGTTATTGTAACAACCGAAAATAACAACACTCAGAAAACAATTACTAAGGAAGCCCTTAAACCTGGACAATGACATAACGTTTTGAATGGAATAATATGGGTTCTCAAAAAAAGCCTTTATACTTTGTTTGGATCCGGATGTATCCACGGGGCGCGATACGGACGTTTTAGAAGCGCATTCGCTTCAGCATCTCCTACAATCTCCCGTTTTTTAGGATCGTATACTATCGGACGCCCTGTTTGCATGGACAAATTCGCAAGAATGCAGCTAGCCGTAGAGATATGTCCCTCTTCAATATCCGCCACGGGTCGGCCACCTTTTTCAATGGCGGCTAAAAAGTCGAGCATATGTAATCTTGTGGCAGGTGCCGCGTTTAGTTCAATACGTTCCTCTGTAAGGTCTTCCGGATACTTTTCTTTTTCGTAAACCACGTCTTTATGGATCTTCGCGCCATCCTTTGCTACCGGCGTAAAGTCGTATTTCATGGTACTTGCTAAAAGAGTTCCCTTATCTCCATATAATGTAAACGACCAGGGATAATCAGGATTATCCGGTGTTCCCCAGGTACGATGCTGCCATACGCAATTGACTTCCGGATATTCAAATATTGCAGTCTGCGTGTCTGCGATATTGGATTTTGCTTCCTTCTGAACATAAATTCCTCCGTTGGAAGTTATGCGTGTAGGCCAACCGAGTTTTAGCATCCAGCGTACCGTATCGAACATGTGTACACACATATCGCCCGTAATCCCATTTCCATACTCCATAAAGGCGCGCCACCACCGGATGTGCGGCAGCCCATCATACGGACGCAAGGGGGCGGGGCCAGTCCACATTTCATAATCCAAGAAATCAGGAACAGGTTCCAGGGGAGGATTGCTGCCGTTTCTCATGTGGAGATAACAGCACATTTCAACGTGCGATACTTTACCCAACAAGCCAGCGTCAACGATATTCTTTTTAGCTTCGATAAGGTGAGGCGTGCTTTTTCGTTGAGTACCAACCTGTACAACCTTGTTGTATTTACGTGCAGCGGCGACCATCGCTTCTCCTTCCATCACATCGACACTGATCGGTTTCTGTACATATACATGTGCGCCTGCTTTGATTGCGTCAATGGTTTGAAGTGCGTGCCAGTGATCGGGTGTTCCGATCACCACTATGTCTAATTTGTTTTCAGAAAGCATTTTGCGATAATCCCCATAAAGCTTCGGCTTCTTACCTGATTTTTGACGTTTGCTCACAAGGTCCGCCGCTGCTGCAACCAGATTTTTATCTACGTCACAAAGAGCAATGACTTCCACTGGCGCTACCTGGATCAATCTGAATAAATCACTTTTGCCATACCATCCTGTCCCGATTAAGGCAACACGAAGGGTTTTTCCCTGATTAATCATGTCCATGCCATGGGCGCCAAATGCCGAAAGTGCGAGGGAGGCTGTAGCTCCTTTGAGGAAATGTCTGCGGTTAATATTAGAATTTTCCATTTAATTAAAAAGGTTGAAGTTTAGTTTTTGAACACGCGATCTATGAATGCAAACGTTCTAAATTAGACGTAATTAACTTCACGGGCAACTTCCGGTCACTCCGTTTTAAAGAATTTGCTTCGTTAAATATTTCTAAGGAAAATGAGGGTTATAGCAGGTCAAATGTGTCCATGAGCAATGAATCTGATGCAGATTTCAAATGAGAGGATGATCAAACCGTATTTTAAAAGAGGATAGGTAGTTCCGAAATGCTCTTTGAATAACGAAACAATGAACCGTTGTCTGAAACACCGCATCAAACGATTGTCATTAATATTAAAAAATCCTTACTTTTAATCAGAAACAGTATTTGACAGGATTTTAAAAGTTGGTTTTACTTCATCATAAGGAATGTTAAACGCAAAAACACTATAACGTGGAAGAAAAAAAATTACGAAGCACGAATTGGTTTGGTCGTAAGGGTAAGGACGGATTTATCTATCGTGCATGGATGAAGAATCAAGGATATCCGGACTATGAATTTAACAACAAGCCTGTTATCGGCATTTGCAATACGTGGAGCGAACTGACTCCCTGCAATGGACATTTTAGAGAACTGGCTGAACGCGTTAAGAGAGGAATACTTCAAGCAGGGGGCTTTCCCGTCGAGTTTCCAGTCATGTCATTAGGGGAAACGTTGATAAAACCTACTGCCATGTTGTACCGGAATTTAGCCAGCATGGATGTAGAAGAATCCATTCGCGCAAATCCATTGGATGGTGTCGTATTATTATGCGGGTGCGATAAGACCACGCCTTCGTTAGTGATGGGAGCTTGTAGTGTTAACATTCCAACGCTCGTGGTATCGGGAGGTCCTATGCTCACGGGAAGACACAAAGGTTCAAGTATTGGGACTAGCGATATATGGCGGTATCACGATGACTTGCGCGGAAATAAAATAAAGGAAGAGGAATTGGTTACTATTGAAGGCGCTATGTGCAGGAGCCAGGGCCATTGTGCGGTGATGGGTACCGCGTCTTCAATGGCGTGTATGGTGGAGTCGTTAGGGCTTTCGCTTCCTGGAAATGCAGCTATACCTGCTGCCGATGCGCGTCGCAAAGTAATTGCTCAACTCTCCGGTGTGAGGATAGTGGAAATGGTACGGGAAGATTTGAGGTTATCAGACATACTCACCCGAAAGGCTTTTGAAAATGCAATTAAAGTAAATGCGGCCATTGGAGGATCTACCAATTTTGTAATCCATTTGTTGGCAATCGCCGGAAGGATTGGCGTTCCTCTTAAGCTGGATGATTTCGATCCGTTGTCAAAGAATATTCCGCTAATAGCAAATCTTCAACCTTCCGGTAAGTATTTTATGGAGGATTTGTTTTATGCAGGTGGCATTCCCGTTGTGCAAAAAGCGTTAGACGGTATCCTGCATCCGGATTGTATAACGGTCAATGGAAAAACGGTAAAGGAAAATTACTGCGAAGCTGAATGTTATAGTAGCGATGTGATCACTACTGTAGACAAACCGTTTAACAGTGCTACTGGACTCGCCATTTTGCGCGGCAATTTATGTGAAGAAGGAGCCGTCATAAAGCCATCCGCGGCCAGTGCGCATCTGATGCATCATACCGGTAAAGCCATTGTGTTCGAAAATATTGAGGATTATAAAGCGCGGATAGATGACGAGTCTTTGGATATTGATGAAAATAATATTCTTGTATTAAAGAACGTAGGCCCCAAGGGTTACCCTGGAATGCCTGAGGTAGGTAATATGGGCTTGCCCAAAAAGTTATTAGCAAAAGGGATTTTTGACATGATCCGGATTTCCGACGGTCGAATGAGCGGGACGGGTTTTGGAACCGTTGTTTTGCACGTTTCTCCGGAAGCAGCCATGGGCGGAAATTTTGCAGTCATACAAAGTGGTGATGTTATAACCCTCGATGTACCGAATCGGTCGCTTACCGTAGACTTATCGGATAGCGAGTTGCAGAAACGAAAGGAAAAATTTAAACCCCTACCGCCGGTAGCGACGCGCGGTTATGTGAGTTTATACCTCAATCATGTTCAGCAAGCGCATTTGGGTGCTGATATGGATTTTTTAATCGGAGGTTCGGGAGATAAGGTTACTAGAGATTCGCATTAAAAAAGGGTCGGAATGGTTTTGTTCGAGGTTTGAAGTTTCAGGTTTGAGGTTTCTGGCTGCCTTATTTGCACGTTGCATTAATGGAACCAAACCTCTATGCTCTGTACAGAGGCCGTTCTTGCAAGTGGCTGGGCATTAAAGGCTATTTCTTTTTTTTGTCTTCGACCCAGCCTTTTGATTTAAATACGGCCCAGATAGACATGGAATGTCCATGTCCTAAGTCGAAATCTTCTTTAGCCAAGATACAATATCGCCAGCCTTGACGCCGGGTTTTAATAGTCCTTTTTTGTCGGCAAGTTTTTTAAGGTCATCGGGTGTTTTGCCGGTTTTTAATTTAATAGTATCAAGATAAGCCTGAAATGACATAGTGCTAAAATTTAAGATTTGTTTTACTGATCAACGTGATGCTTTTTTCGACACATCGTTGACCTTCATATTTATAAAATCCTCTAATCGGTGAATGGCATTGATAAGAGCTTTACCTTGACGTTTATCCAATCGATTAAAAAATTCGAACTCAACCTCTATGCTGTTAGCTGCGATCAGCCGTCTCCAGGTTCCGATTATTTGCCCATCGTAAATTACCATGCAATTATAGTGGAATTTCGAAACAGATTTTAACATGTTTTTGAAGACCAACAAGGCACTTCTGTCTTTATAACCCATTATAAATTCATCGTAAATGGGTAACAGGTGTATGTCTTGAATTTGTTTTTTGACGACCAACGGAGTTTTCGTGAAATAGTATTCACAGTGCTCGATCAATTCCTTTTCAAAACTGGTTTTCGTTATTTCAATTCCCCTTTTGCATTCAGCTAAACTCAAGCCTGACCAGGTTGAAAAATCCTTAATTGTTGCCGGGCCGCGGCTGGTGAAATATCGTTTTGTAAGTTCTGCCAAGGCTTCATCATAACTTTTTGCTTTCGAAGCAGGAACCCTTTCGTCCAACAGCGCATAGCTAAATTGATTCCCCTGTCTTGCTCCGCTGCAAATCAATCCGGCAAGTTCCGCATGCATCATGATATAGCTCAGCCGATGTCCTTTCGCTTCAATTTTTTTTCTTTTGAAATTCTCGTTGAGGGTCTCACGGGTAAGCTGTTTACCATCTTGTAACGTTTTCTCCAATATTTTATGACAGCGTTTGAAAATATCATTGTCTAACTCAAGTTGTCGATACATATAGGCATTGATTGCATGAACACGTGGCGCTGTGAGCATTAAAAGCCAACGAATGTCCTCGGCCGACACAAAATGCCACGTTGGTCTTAACAAGTGAGTTCGCAGGATTTTTCCCTCTGTAAAATCTTGCTCAATATCATGATCTGATAAATTTTTTAAACGCAAACCCAGGCCCCATTTTGTTTGTGCATATTCTTGGGCTTGCACGGCCCCCAGCCACTTCACGAGATCACCAGCAGATTTTAGTTTTGTGTTCGCAAGCTGTTGGCTCGTTAGTCTGGATCGAGCCACTTCGGGTAAAGTCATAACTTTAGAATTTGGTTATCCATACTTTTCCTTTCAATAGCCATTAGATTTTAACATGATAATAATAACATCATCTTATTATTAATCCTACTTCGTCCTGTTCTTAAATCCGAGCTGTAATCAATTTTTGGGAGAATACTTTACAATACCAATTCCGATTCCATTGGGATCTTGAATAGCGAAGTGTCTGTCTCCCTAAGGTTCGTCGCGGATATCAATTTTAATTTCTACGCCGCGTTTTTTTATGTCGTTATAAATCTTATCAACATCCGGTAGAAACTCAGCATAGGTTACCTTGTTGGCAGATATCATGACCGTTGGCTGAATGGGTCTGTAGAGATTCCTTCTCAGTCAAATTTTTGATGTCGTTTGGTTTTACTTTATTAGTCCAGGGAGTAAGGCAGGTATTTTGCGTTAATCCATTTAACATCGTAATCGCTGCTAAAGAAAAAGTACTTGGAATCTGGCGACAAGTATGAGCAATATTCGTAAGTAGATGTATTAAACAGGGCCCCCATATTTTTTGCTGTATCCCACTTTTTATTTGCGTCTAGTTTTGAATAATATAGATCACCTTCACCATAACCATCCTGCCTGCTTACGGATGTGAAGATAAGAAATTGTTCATCTTTAGAGATAAGAGGATCGTGCTCCATAGTGGCTGAGTTAACGGTAGGTCCCAGATTTTCAGGCGGGGTATACCTGCCGTCGATGAATTTGCTTACATAGATATCATGCGAACCGTAACCGCCCACACGGTTAGAGGCAAAATAAATATTTCCATTCGTTGCGAGTGATACATAATATTCGGTGCTGTCTGAATTTACACCTTGCAGGTTTTCTGGATCAGACCATTTTCCATCCTCTAATGGCCGAACGAGCCAAATGTCAAAATCACGTAATGTATCCAGTGCGTTCTTGGGTCTGTCCGAAATAAAATACAGGCTACCATCCGGTGTAATAAAAGGATCAGCTTCAGAGTAGTCCTTTTCAGAAAACGGAGCTGATATCGCTGTCGTCCAATTTTTGCCATCAAATTGTGAAACAAGAATTTCGTATTTACCTTCTATGGATCGTGCAAAAAAGAATGATTTTCCATTGGGTGTAAAAGCAGCATTAAAATCCAATGAGTCTGAGCAAACTACGCCAGGTAAGTATGGAAGGGCTAT
>CAZAHL010000377.1:0-6996 GCA_964484845.1 uncultured Chryseolinea sp.
AACCTCCACCTGAAAGTTTTCTGTCCAATCGCCATTGAGTAGGATCACCGATTTTGAAACCGCACAATCCCTGGAAGAATAAAACTTTACCGAACTCTCCTGCACTTCTCATCCGGACAATTTCGAGTGTCTTCGGTTCAAAATGCATTCTGTATCCCACTAAAAATTTCACATTTGCTTTTTTACAGGCGTCAACCATTTCCTGTCCCTCTACAGCGTTTATCGCGATGGGCTTTTCACAAATAACATGTTTGCCGGCTTTGGCTACCCGTATAGCCTGGTCGTGATGAAGCGCATTTGGTGTAATGATATAAACTGCGTCTATATCTTTATTATCTTTTATCTTGTCGAAATTCTCGTAGTTGTAACAATTTTTTTCCGGAATGTTGTACTTGCCTTGCCAGTCTTTAACTTTAGAGGGTGTACCGCTAATAACGCCCGTCAACTTCGCGGCTTTACACGATTGCATCGCATCAGCAACCCGGGCTCCATAACTTCCCAATCCCATAATAGCGACGCGTAAAACAGGTCCCTGATAAGGCAGCGTATAAAACTGAGAAATGCTTTCCGGATTTTCTCTTGTGAAAAAAGGCAATGTAAATGCTGATGCAGTAATTTTTTGCAAAAAGTCACGACGGGATTTCATACGAATAATTTTTAGAAGTTTGACAGGTTTTAAACAAGCAGTCGTCAAATGTAATAAATTTACGCACTTCCTTATGGAGCAAACGGACCATCGGTTCCGTTTGCAGCGTTTGGATCTATGTTATTTTATGGACGGCCGCATATCAGAGGGGCAATGGCATAACGATTGGATAAGAGAGTGCCAAAATCGCTATTCAGTTTTTTACTGGCTCAGGGAGGAATAAACTAGATATTTTAAAAATACTACGGAGGTATCAAAGAAGAAGCCTTCCGGAACTTAACGGAAGGCTTCTCATTTCTATCATTTAATAACTAGCTTGGAGCCATGAGCTATGAGCAGTTTCTCAAAGCTCCTAGCTCAAAGCTGCTTTTAAATACTTCAAAACCGTGTTGACATAACATTAGATTATTAATTCTTATCCCAAAACAATTTCGTTGTTGCAAGGTCTCCACCGATAGCCGTCGCTGCTGACTCCCGGTTTATTCCGTTCAGTGTTTGCTCGTTGATAGGATATATTATACGAACGGGTATCGCTAAACCTGTTGGCACGCTACCGCCGGAAGGTGGAAGCAGAACTGGATAGTCTAATTTTCGCCATTCGGTCCAGGCTTCTATCCCCCTGTTATATAAGGCAATCCATTTCTGAGTCCCTAATTTTTCTTTATAGGTACCCCCAGCCGAAATGTATTTAACATTGGGTTGAGCCAGATAGGCTGTAGCATCACCAGATGTTCCTCCCCAATAAACGATGGAGGCTTCAACGGCTTTATTGTAGTGCTCTTCTGCAGCACCCGCGACTGTGAATCCACGTTCGACAGCTTCAGCTAATAAAAATTCTACTTCAGAATAATCCAGCAAAAGCGATTCGAAGTTCGGGGCGATCATTTTATCGCTAACATGTGAAAAGTCTGCATAAGCGTTAGCAAATCCGTAGTTACCTCCCTTGTATTCACCGTTCACGGTGGTAAAATAGAATGGTCTTCTTGGATCGTTTCGCGCGTTCATCGTATTGATAAAAGCGCTGGCGATAACGTAATCCTGACGTGTGGAAAAATTTGGATTTAGATTCGCAGACAGTTGGTTATTATTAGGCGGAGAAGCCAAGTATGGAAACCTTGCATTATCAGCGTTGCTGGTAAATACATTTTGGGATGCTTGCTCTACTAATGTTTTAGCTTTTGCATTATCTGCGTCTGCTAGCAACATGCCAAGTTTCAGCTTCAAAGAGTTTCCAAATTTGATCCATTTTTCTACATCTCCGCTGTACAAAACATCCGCGGCCTGAAACCCTGCTCCACCAGCCTCCAACGAAGTGATAGCTCCATCCAGCCTTGCCAGGATTTCATTGTATACCGTCGTTGAATTATCATATACCGGAGTAGGATTTTGGAAGTTCATAGCTTCCGAGTAGGGAACATCGCCAAAAGTAGTGACCAATATGGACCAGGCATAGACTTCAACAACTTCAATTTGTGCCAAAGTGATCGCTTTGTAATCTGCGGCGCTAAACTGGTCTGCTTCTACCAGGCGTTTGGATTCACGAAGATCGCCGATTACGTCTTTGTACATACTTTGCCACAGGTTTTGCGGAATGATCCGGGAGGTCAAATCATACCTCGGTTCCTGTAGGTACGTTGTAGTGGCCCATTGCTGAACATACAACCTGAAATTGTTATTGTTAACATTTGGTGTTGTGATAGCATCGGCTAAATTCTTCAACGCATTCGTAAAAAAAGATTCGGGCGGTGCTGAGCTAGGCCTTTTCTGATCAATGTTGTAGTCGTCGAGACTATCTACACACGATGTTATCAGCAACATTGAAATCAGGACGGTATATAGAATTGTATTTTTCATGGCTTCTATAGATTAAATTTAACATTGAATCCGTAAGTCTTAACGGCAGGGTAGGCGCCACTCTGATATCCATTGGTGCTGTTACCCGAACTCAGCGTTTCTTCGGGGTCGGAATATTCCATATTCTTATCGATGATCCAAAGGTTCCGGCCGACCAGTGAAATATCAATTCCCTTTAGCGGACCTAGTCGTTCTATCCAGGTTTTAGGTATGGAATAGGTAATCGCCAGTTCGCGCAATTTCACATAACTTCCATCGTACACGTACCATGCACGAGGAGGACTGTTGGGATAGCCAAAGAGTGTTCCGTTGCCATCCTCATTTGCTCCACGGACGTCGTTAGGCGTACCATCTGCTTTTACGCCCGGCAGTATAACCCCACCGTTATCTCCTACAGGATCGCGTTTGGGAACGCCAAGTTCATTCAAGCCAGCGGTAATTGGGTATAGGCCTGTTCCTTCTCCGTACCATTGATCAAGCGAGAAGATATCGCCTCCATGGCGGATATCGACGAGAAAATTTAGTTTCACGTTTTTGTAACTCAACGTATTTGTGATACCTCCAAGCCAATCCGGATTGGGATTTCCAATGATCTCTGCGGAGCTGGCTGTTGCAATATATCGCCCTTGTGCATTGACTGTTCGCTGACCGTTTGTGAAAATAAAATTGGTACCTTTTAATACACCATACGGTTGGCCTACCGCGGCGTTCGTTGTAACACCACCCTGCAGGGGATTGATGATATCGGATAACTGAACATTGGTAACCGCATCTGAATAGAGGCTTATTACCTCATTTCTGTTGCGGCTAAAGGTTAACCCAATTGTCCAATTTAAATTGCCGGTCTCAACCGGTGTAGCAAAAGCGGAAATTTCAATACCCTTATTTTGGACTTCACCAGAATTCACATAGCGTGAAACGTAACCTGTTGCAGATGTCAAGTTCACGGGTATCGCCTGATCAAACGAGTTTGATTGGTACCAGGTAAAATCGAATCCAACGCGACCGTCAAAAAACTCGACTTCTATTCCGGCTTCAATGCTTTTGGTCCTTTCGGATATAAGTTCCGGATTGTTTTTAGTGTTTGGTAAAGAGAACAATGGGGTTGAACCAAACGCGGTTGGTTTATCATATACGTCATACAAACTCATAGGCACAGGGTCGTTTCCTACTTCCGCGTAGTTCACGCGCAGCTTACCAAATGACAACCAGGGAGTCTTAACAAGTTTGGAGAAAACGAATCCTGCCGCAGTAGAGAAATAGAAGTACGAATTATCTCCTTTAGGGAGCGTTGTCGATTTATCCTGCCGCGCTGAAAGATCCAGGAACAGCGTTTCCTTGTACCCGAAATTTGTGCTGGCAAAAATACCATCTACGCCCACCCGTACAAAATCTTCAAGTGGTGCCTGAAGCGGGTTTACAGAGTTGGAAAGAGAATAAAGGTCGGGCACCACCAAGCCGCCGTTTGTATTAGCTTTGATTGAACTGAGGCGTGTACGTCTCAAGTTGCTTCCTAACAATCCGGTGAAACTAAATGAATCGGAGATCTTCTTTTTGAAATTCAGAATCAGATCATAGTTCGTTTCACTATAAGATTGATTGAACCTGGAGTATAAGCTCGGGATTGACGTTACTCGCTCGATGGGGTTAGCTGAAAACCGGATGCCTGAGCTCCCGACAGCAACGCGCTCTTCCTGCAGGTCAATAGTAGCATCGAAGGCAATTCGTCCAACCACGTCCAGCCAATCTGCGACCTTGTAGGATAATGTTGTATACCCGAAATAGTGGTCTCGTGAATCGTCTGCGAAATTTTTGTAACGGGTCCAATAAGGGTTATCGGAATAAATGGGTCGGCCCGTACCTTGTAAATTTCCCCAGTTCCAGGAGACATTTCTTCGGTTGCGGAAAAACGCTTCTTTCTGTTCCTTGATGTCGGTGTTTACCTGCCACCATTGCCGGAATTGCTGATTGGGATTGTTCCCGCTATACCCTGTTCCATAGCGGCCAATACCCTTGATGTGAGAGTAATTTGCGGAGGCGCTAACCGTCAATCGCTCAGAGGCGTCAAAGGCAGCGGAGAAATTGAAGAGGTCTTTATCCAGGTTGCTGTTTGGTAAAACCCCCTTGTCATCGATACGGGTATACGCAATCTTGAATGTTGTTTTGTTTGTGCCACCTGTTAACGTCACATTTTGATTAGACGTAACGGCTGTTTCGTAAAACTCGGTAGGATCATTTTCAGCCGCAACCCAAGGCTTCATCTGCCCGTAGTTGGGAGAAAAGGGGTCCAGTGCATCCCAATGATAGACCATCAGGTTTGGGTCAAACTTGTCGCCAAAGGAAGCATCAGCATCGAATTGAACAACTGGCCCTGCGCCAGAACCTAAATCGGCGTTGTAAAAACCAGAATTATATCCGGCGCCGTATTCATCTTGATACTTTGCATAGGTTGTCTTGTCGATCACACCTACGGTTATACCGCTGTTCACGACGACGTTAAAAGAATCCTTTTTTCCTTTTTTTGTGGTAATCATGATCACTCCGTTTGCCGCCCTGGAACCGTACAACGCGGTGGCAGCAGCGCCTTTGAGCACATTGACGGAAGCAATGTTATCTGGATTAATGTCAGCAGCGGCATTTCCATAGTCCACGCCAGTTCCTCCGTTTCGCTGCAATATGGAATTGGTATTTGCATTTGAAACAGGAACGCCGTCAATGACGAACAATGCCTGGTTATTCCCGGTAATCGATTTGTAACCGCGTATAACAACATTGGTAGACCCGCCCATGTTGTTGTTGGTTTTGATGTCAAGCCCGGCGACTTTGCCAGAAAGTGCATTAACAAAATTGGAATTACGCGTGGAAGCAATCTGGTCGCCCGTAACTTGCTGTGCGGCGTAGGGTAATTCGTTTCTTTTACGTTCGATGCCCAGTGCTGTCACCACCACTTCATTCAATTGGGTTATGTCAGATGCCATCGCCACATCAATTACCTGGCGGGCTCCGACTTCCACTTCCTGGGTAGATAGTCCGATAAAAGAAAAAACAAGAACACTGGATGCTCCTGTTACGGTAAGGCTATACTTTCCATTTGTATCAGTAGTTGTACCGTTAGATGTACCTTTTACAATCACGTTTACACCAGGTAAGGATATGCCATCAGTTGCATCCGTCACGGTGCCTGATACATTCATATCCTGAGCATACAAGGAAGCGGACAGAATGATCACAAGAGATAAGAGTAAAATCTTTTTCATGGGATTTTAGTAAGATAAATTAGGATCGAAATCTATCTCCTGCAGGGGATGTTAATGTAATGTTGCGAAACGGCGCAACTTAAGCACCCCGCTAGAAGGTGTAATTTTGCGATGGATGAAAACCATCTTAAATAAAATCAAAGCCGTATTCTGAATCAGGGTAGGGTAGTATGGGGGATTTATATAATGAGTTTTATCCCTCATAATGTGGTAAAAATTAATTGTATAAAATCTTAAAAATCTGTTATTTAACTAATAAAAGCATTTTCGCATTCGTTCCCAGGAATATTTTTTGTAAAGGAATACAGTAAGTGATATCTGTGAGGTCCCTGGAAAGAAGCAAATTTCTGTAAGATGTATGAGGAAGACCCATTTTTAAATCTTTAATTAATTCCGTTTAATTAAGCTAAGCATTTGAATTGATTTTCAATTTAGAAACATTTTTATCGCAGAGGAAAAATGCAGCGATGAAATACCATTGAGAGCCGCAGAGGGGGAAACTAATAAGCTCTGCGCTTCTCATCGTAATTTTTCTCGGTTATTCTCTTCTATATAACTCAGCAAGACCTACACTTTCCCATCGAGCCCGTCATTCCGCGGCTTCTAGCTTACTCCGTGAGATGCCTGATCCTGAGCGGAATCCCCCGGATAGGTCTCTTCATTAAAGGTGAATGTACTCCGGCTGAACATGTCCTGTCACCGGGATGGCGCGAAAATTTGGCAGTTTGTTATAGTAGATTCCCATCAGCGCGCCATGACGGTTTCATAGGTTGGTTTGTAGGTATTCTTCGTTTTCTATAAGTAGCTTCGAAATGTTCGTAGAACAATTTTGAGGATTGTGCTGCTGTCTTTTATCTAATATCTAACAATGAAACCTGCTTTTGAAAGGGGCTTTTCCAGAAAGTTATTTTTGCAAAAACATCAGTCTTGCTTATTGGGATACTCCGCGGTTAAAAACCTTCGCGATTCAAAAGAGTTAGAAAGTTTGACTAAATGACGTTGCATCTTTAATGTAAATGATTCATACTTAAACTTTCCATGCTAAACCGTTCCATTCAACTTTAAAAATCTCTACCTCTTGCTGGCCCCTGCATTGCAGGATTGGATTTTATCTATAAATCAATAGATTAGGGCTTTATACAAAACCAGTATGGCCCGTATTGCTTTTAAAATGAAATTAAAACCTGGCTTTGCCCGGGAGTACGAAGAGCGGCATAATAAGATCTGGCCCGAATTGAA
>CAZAHL010000378.1:0-6988 GCA_964484845.1 uncultured Chryseolinea sp.
CTCTACTCAATAACCGACAGTACTTTTTTCGTTGAAGGAAAAGAAGAAAAGATTTACTTCGAGTATAATAACAAACGAGAGCCGATAAAAGCAATATTCCCATGATAAAAAACTACATGACCATTGGCTTGCGAAATCTCCTTCGCAACAAAAGTTTTTCATTGATCAATTAGAAAGTGGGAATTGGGCGACGCGGTTGCATGGATGTTTACGAAGAACACAATAAAAGGGCGACCGAACTTCCCTTAACAGGATGATAAGAAGGATTATACTTCAAGTATCCGAATGCTCGCAGTTCTTTCATTCCTTATGATAGGTTGCTCTTGATTGAATGCGCGATGCTGCCATGAGCTTACTCCTTGATACCTGAAAGATATTTTGAAAGTTACTTCTTACCCACTACCGCTCCACCAAAAGCTTTTTGTAATAGACTTTGTCAGAGGTTTGTATCTTCAAAATATATGCTCCTGATTTTAACGGTATATCTATTTGTTGATCGCCGGTAATAGCTCCGGGTAATTCCATAACAGATTCTCCAAATACCGTAAATAATGTCAACGAATAATTCTCTAACCCATTAATGTGGATTTTTCCGCTTGTCGGATTAGGATAGACAGAAAATTCGGGGTTCTCATTCTCGATCCCGGTGACGACATTGACTTTAATCAACCCTGCCTTTGTGATTTCTTTTGTTTGGATATTAGCAGAGACTATTAATCGCACAGGATATATTCCGGCCTCGCTATAGGTAATCCCATTGGGATCTTGGGCACTGGATGTTGATGGTGTGCCACCCTCAAACAACCATTGATATATTCCCTCCTGCAGACCCGCTGAACGGTCCGTGAAATTAACGGCATCCCCAATTGTTATTTCAGTTTTGTCAACCACAAAATCAGTGGTCAGCAGAGGAAAGACCGTTATGAGCTCATGCTGGAGTTTTGTGTCTTGCAAATTGTTTTTCTTCGCATTCAATGTAGCATCAAAACGCCCCGGAGTTTTGTACACAATCCCTGATGGATGTTTAATAAAAGATGAGGCAGGAGTCGCTCCTTCGAAATTCCACTCCCAGGCCACTGGATCACCAATAGACAAGTCTTCAAAATCAACAGATTCTCCTTCCACAACTTCAGTTCTCGTTGCGCGAAAATTCGCTTCAAGATCGTGTACAGTGATTATGCCCTCTTGAATTTTGATGTCGCTCTGAATATTTCCGGTCACTTTTAACGAAACCTTATAATTTCCAGGCGTACTACTATACCGGATATCCAACGGATTTTGAAGGTTGGAAGTGGAGGGATTTCCGCCTTCGAAAACCCATTCATAGGTGTCCGGATTACCAATCGAAAGACTTGAAAACGAAATCGCTTGACCCACAAGAATATTTACGGTAGTCTTCGGTTCAAAGTCAGCTTTCAATAGAGGATGTACTTTAATAAACGCATTCACGGTCTTAGTGTCAGACATGCTCCCCCTTCCCGCCGTCAGCGTAACTCCATAATTGCCTGCCGAATGATACGTGACATGCGCGGGATTTTTTGTGGTGGAGGTGGCGGGTTCTCCACCTTCAAAAGACCACTCCCAGAATTCAGGTTCCCCTACAGTAAGATCGGAAAAGTCAACAAACCCACCCGCTACAATTTCAGTCGTACTTGACTTGAAATCATTCGTGATTTTTGGGACTACGGTGATGTAGTTTTCTATGATTTTTGTATCCGTATTCCCGTTTGCGCTGATAGTGAGCGTTACGCCGTAATTGCCGGGCATTGTATAAATTATTCCCGTCGGTGAGTGTGATGTAGAATTCAATGTTTGTGCCCCATCGAAGGTCCATTGCCATTGAGATGGATTTCCCATTGATAGATCTTCGAAGGAAACGGGCGTCCCGATGTTAACTGTTCTTGAACTCGCTTTGAACGCTGCTTCAAAACATGCAGCCGAAGTATTCGTATCCAGAGAAACATTTATTATATAGTGAGACGTGGAATTTTTTGCAAGAATGATCAGATCATCAGTACATTCATTGTAATCCATCGAGAAAGCATAATTTTCGCCACCGTCACCGACATCATTGATCCACTGAAGATTTCCTTTATGATCATACTTGGCAAGGAAAATACCCGGACCGTTTGACTTGATACCTTTATAATTTCCTTCGGGTGCCGAGTAGCTTCCCATCCATTTATTGTAATTACCAAGAACGTAGATGTCCGAGTCGATTGTCTTGACATCAACGAGTTCCCCATAAGGCAAATAGTTATACCAACGCAACAATTTATTATTGTTATAAGATAACAGAAATCCGCCACGCTGAATTCTTAAGCTATCGTCGCCAATTTTAGCTTTTATAATTATGCCCGAAATGTCGTTCGCAGACACAACAAAATATTTTTGCTCATATACTGGGTCATTATTAGTGGTCTTCCAGTTGTATAGGCCAGGTGAGGAACCTTTTAAAGTTGGGCCGTTGGAAGGGGAAGTATTCCAGGTACGCAAATTAATGTCATAGGCGTGCAATGACCTAAGTGCAAGACTCTGGATGCTATGCGATTCCATGACCCAGATATTGTCGCCGTCAATAGACAACGCCGGATTTTGTAGAATGTCCAGCTGCTCGACACCATATGCTGTCCTGATGTACCGGGAACTACCGAGGTCTTGGAAATCCTGAAAATTCAAGAACTCCTGAAAAAATCCTGCTGTGTCGAGCCGAAAAAAACCACCGAGAAAATCCGTGATGCCGGTAATGTGGTATACCTGATTCCCTTTATTCAGTATTGGCTGTGGGCCATCGCCATACAAATTGATGTACAAGGAATTTTTATGAAGCACGAGATCTGTAACGGCGGTTGTGGTCCAGAGGGTGACTTGGTTTGTGTTCGAGTGATTAGGATCTATTTCAAAAATGTCTCCCCACTTAATCTTCCCATCCTTATCGAGCTTCAAGAGAATTCCTTTTCTCTCATCAGGCTTGTTCACGCGGGTGGAAGTAAATGTCTTTCCATTAAGGGTAAACGTATTACCCCGGAAGTATCCTGTGGCATAAATGTTCTCCTGATCATCAATTAGGAAATTACTTCCAGCACTTCCGATATCATTCGGGGTACTATTTTCTACCTCCGAACTTTTGTGCATCCATACGATTTGGCCTGCCGCATTGAATTTGGCAATGAAAAATTTGTGATTGGATCTGAATGACGAAGAGGCTGTAAAGTTTCCGTCAAAAATGTATCCTAAAAGGTAGTAATTATCATTTATCTTCCTGAAGTCAGTAACCCTGTGATTGGTATCCAACAGGTTATCGATTTTCCCAAATCTTGTGATCACTCCGTTGTCTGCAGGCGTTATCACGGTGTAGGTATGCTCGACCGTTTTAGCACAACCTTCCGTTACTATTCCTTTCAATTTAACGGATTTCTTTCCGCCGCTAGAGTATATCGGCCGTGGATTTAGATCTGTTGATGTTAACGGAGTGGCACCTGCGTCAAATTCCCATATATAACTATCGGCCGTTGAATTGTTCTTGAGCACAAGTTCGTTACCGGTTATAGGAAAAATTGATTCGGCTTGAAAGTCTACTGTGAACGCCCGAATGGTAACGCCAAAAGTACCCCAGATCTTTCCACAAGCCAGTATATTGTTACCGCGAAGTTCGTAAACCCCCAAAGTCATTAGGGGCGGAGTGTAAAACTTTAGTATACCGCCATTTCCCTGTTGCGACTTACCGATCTGATCAAAGGGGTGTTGTTTCCGGTACATCGAATATGTAATACCGATTTGTGAATTATTGACCTGAATAAAAGTTGAATCCCCCGAGCAAATACTTGTACGATCGAGCGCCACTGCAGTCGTATTGGAGACGAGGGGCGCAACGAACACCCGGGCAGCATGTGTGCTAACGGTAGCGCCACATTCATTGCTGACAGTGGATTGTATGGAAAGATCCGTAGTTGTCGTAAAAGAGAAAGTCTTCCAGGACAATCCATCTACAGTCCCAATAACGGCACTGCCATTCCAAAGGTTGTACTGAACTCCTGCTTGAGCATTTTCAACAATTATTTGAGTTGATCGTCCGGCACATATCGAGTCTATGCTGACCTTTATGGAAATATTTGGAATTGGAGGCACATCCTTGATAATATAGGTTTTGCTTATCGCATCCGTTGCAGCCCCATTTCTGGAAACAAGTTTTACAATATGATTGCCTCCTGTTGGGAATGCATATGATAAATCATATGATGAGCTCACTTGTACATCGTCTACAAACCACGTATGTGTATTTGTGGGCTTTCCCAAGTTGCTTATTGTTATCAGTGTGTTTTTGCAGGGGCTTTGAGAAGTCTGATCGAACAATGCAATCGGAGCGAACTGGATATTTCCATTGACAGAAGCTAAGTATTTTCCTTTGTCAGTCGTTAGATAGAATTGATTGGCAGATAAGGCCTGTAAACCAATAACATTGTGATTGAATGTGGACTTTTCAAAATGATTACCACCATCTTCGGTCTTTAAAAGAATACCATTACCAGCCAAGAAGCCCAATTGGCTATCGACAAAGCTTATTCTATTGAGAGCGCTTGAATGTTTAAAAGAATTAACGGTCCAGTTCAAGCCGCCATCGGCAGTTCTTAGGATGTTACCCTGATTCGTCGTTGCTATGCCATTTAGCGCGTCCGTAAAATGCACGTCGGTGATGGAATAACCGATTGACTTTTGCGTCCAGGTTTCACCGCCATCATTTGTAAACAAAAGGATCCCGGCACCTGCGGCAAAGCCATTGCTTGTGTTGAAGAACTCAACAGCTTCCAGATTCTTATCCGTTGTCGAATTCTTCGCAGTCCAAGTTGCGCCGCCATTTGTTGTTTTTAGAATTCTTCCTCGGTATCCTACTGTGATGGCCGTCGTTGAATTTGTGAAGTAGATGTCTCTTAGCCTGAGACTCAACGGCTGAAAAGGAGCAGGATCAGGATTATAGAGGTGCTGCATCTGCCAGGTAAAGCCACCATCAGTAGTTTTTATTATTTGCTCATGATTTCCCGTAGCACCCCAACCAACTGCGTAACCGTTATTTTCATCAGAGAAATAAAGATGTTGATCGTTCATCGCATTGTAATAGATGCTATCCGGCGATTGATAGGAGGTAAAATAGGGAAGCCTTGTCCAGGTAAGACCAGCATCAGATGTTTTAAAGATTCCATCAACGCCACCAACGTATCCAACGTTCGCGGTTATCATGTAAACATCTGTTAATGGCGCAGAATTCTTTGTAATGGTTCTTTCAAGGAATTGAGAAAAAGAATTTATTGAAATTGTGAGTAATAAAAGGCCAACGGTAAATCGCATTAGAATGGAATTATTTTATACAAAAATAGCTCCGTCGATTCCAAGAATGGGCGTAGTGTAAGTTTAAAACCACTATTAAAGAAAATGCTATTTACGCTCTGACACTTCCTTCCATAATGACGCTGCTGGCAATTAGCTTTGTCCCAACATCCTCGAATACCAACGGCGTCGAATCTCTTGCAGACTCTCTTCATCTCGAAGTTTCTATCGATGGATCACTACCCTTGTTATTTACAACGCACCAACTAACTTCGAATACAAAATCCCGCTTCTGTTTCTTCTGGTAAATGAATCCGTTAGAAAAGATTTACAATCCCTGCCGGGAGTACTGATTAAGTCACATTTGTTCCTTTTTTGTGCCCGAGTTTTTGGGCGGGTTGCCGGCTTTCGAATTGCGGTTCAGGGATCATCATTAAAAAACTGAGGTTTGATCTTCTTTTCCCAGGTTATCAACTAGTCCCACAATAATTTTAAAAAAAACACTTGCATTTAGAGTAGTTTATTGTACTTTGTATTACAAAGTACTTTTAATCGACTAACGCGGAAATTAAACGCTATGAAAATTTCAAGAAAAAAATTTGTCTCACTCTTCCTAATTTGTGGGTTTGCCTTTCTTTTTATTTCCAACGTAATTTTTCGGTCAGACGTCGGACTCATCCCTGAAAGCGGAGAGTCTTTTCTGGGAACGGAATCACTAATAGGATGGAAGAGCACGGTATCCACAATTCTATATCCTATCAAAATTGTTTTAGTTGGTCCTATGCTTCCTCTTCTCAATTTGCCAGACCCGCCACCTCCATTTTTGGTTATTGGATTTGCTTTGTACTGGACTATCCTCGCCCTGGTAATTCATTATCTCATTGGTAAGCTCAAGCGCTCGCAATCAAAACATGATTTTTAGAGGGATCAGAATATGCCGCGATTTTTTCTCGAATTTGGAATCCGCAAAAAATGTTCGACATTCTTAGATGTTTAAGAAGAAACACAACAAAGAATTCAAACAGCTTATTGGCAAAGGATTATCGACCGAACGCTTCAGAATACAAAACGATCAAAGCGTACGTTCCTGAATTCATAAAGTATCAATACGCATTAAATGATATTGAATTTAAATCAGATCGATTATCAGTTCGTTAAAAACTTTGAGATCTATCTCAAAACAATAAAGCACTGTTGTCATAATACAGCGATGGACTATTTGAAGAAGGTTAAAAAAATTATGAATCAGTGCATCGCTAAAAAGTGGATCGAAAGAAGTCCCTTTGTAGGTTTTAAGATGTCAGTAGATGAAACGCATAAGGCGTTTCTAAATGAGGATGAACTCTTGCTCATTGCTGAACAGAAAATTACAATCAAGAGATTAGAGCAAGTGCTAGATATTTTTCTTTTCAGTTGCTACACCGGCCTTTCTTACTGTGACGTTGTCACTGTGCGAACTCAGATAGATGTAGTCGTATTTAAGTTGATTTTATAAAATTACATTTTATTCTATGAAGCCTTTCAATTCGGTCAAAGTGTTATAAACCAATTCACCAACGGGTCGGATGGTTGCCTCAGATTCAAAAGATAAATTAACATGCATAATCATGTTCAAGCCAACAATGAAAAAATATCTCCCATTCGTGTTTGTACTTTTTGCATTCAC
>CAZAHL010000379.1:0-6981 GCA_964484845.1 uncultured Chryseolinea sp.
CTTCCCCAAAAGTTATAAAATAAGTAAAGTTTCCCATTTAGAAGCTTAAAAGTTTCAGGATCGACCTTTACTTTTTCGTTCGTCTCTCCCATTGCATAAGCACACCATCCCCCGTAGGCAGGTTCATATTTATCCGGGTTAGCTTTGAACTTGTTAAGATTGGTGGGTGAAGAAAACAGGTAGCTTACTCCTTTATAAATCCACTTTATTTCCGAATTACCTTGTAAAGGTTTACCGTCAAAGTAGCTGACAGCATCATATCCTCCGAGGGCGATATTTTTTTTTAAGTTGTAATGCTCTTTTCGGAGCAAGTCCGACTGACTAAAAGCAGAATCCCATGTTAACACAAGAAGCAGGAGCGAAAGTATTATTTTCATATTTGTTAGTAATTACGATAAGGAGCAAAGATGGGTTTTAGACGGAATTTTAAGTGTCGGGGATTTTACAATTGCTCACGCTTTATTTTTGATATCTAACGCTGCATTTTGCTAACTTGTCTAAATCTATGAAGAGGATTATTTTTATACCCTTTCTAGCCCTGCTTTCATATGTCGGCTTTGGACAGACAAACGACCTTGCCGGATCAGCCAATGCGTTTTTAGCTCCCCTGAGCGAGGACGTTCGGAGTCAGGCCCAATTTAAATTTGATGACGAGGAACGTTTCAACTGGCATTTTGTTCCGCGCTGGCGTGCCGGGGTTTCCGTTCATGATTTGACGCAACCTCAATTTGATGCCGCGATGAATTTATTGAAAACTTCGTTAAGCGTTCAGGGTTTTAAAAAAGCAACTGATGTTATTTCATTGGAGAATGTATTGCGCGAAGTAGAAAATCGGGGCAGTGATGATACCTACCGGGATCCTCGTAAATATTATTTTACCATTTTCGGAACACCGTCTCCGGATAAGCCGTGGGGTTGGCGATTAGAAGGGCACCACGTAGCCTTAAACTTCACCTCTGTTAATAATAAAATTCAGTCTTCTACGCCATCCTTTTTTGGATCAAACCCTGCGACAATACCTTCAGGTAAAAAAAAGGGGGAGCAAGTTTTAAAAGATGAATCTGCTCTGGGTTTTTCTTTGGTGAATTCATTTTCAACTGCGCAGCTGAAAGTAGTCATGATCTCGGAAACGGCTTTTCCAGATATACTTTCTTATAATAAACGAAAGGCATCGTTGATTGAACCAAAAGGAATATTGTATACCGATATGAATGAACAGCAAAAAAAGTTATTCATGTCTTTGCTCGATGTATATGTAAAAAATTATGAATTAGGGTTTGCAACGACGCTTATGAACAAGATTAAACAAGCAGGTATAGAAAATTTAGCTTTTGCGTGGGCTGGAAGCTTAAAGCCTGGGAAGGGACATTACTATCGAATACAAGGGCCGATGTTGTTAATTGAATTCGATAACACTCAAAACAATGCAAATCATATACACTCCGTTGTGAGGGATTTGACAAACGATTTTGCTGAAGATATTTTGAAAGAGCATTATGCTAAGGAACATGTAAAAAAATAGAAGGGCTTTATTCATTAACTTCTGATGCTTCCGATATACAGGTTATTTTAACAGTTTGTCCAGCCATACAAATACTAACCGATTGTATGAGTTCATAATCAACAAATACTTTTTTTCCATCTTCCTCAAAATTAAGCAACGGATTATCCAGCGTCATAATATTTTGGGGAGGAGGTCCGCAAACAACCATGCGAACAGGCTCAAGAATGCTTCCGTCATTTAATTCCAATACATATCCACACCCGTCAAGGCCGGTATAGTCTCGAATTGTAGCCTTAATTGAGCAGCTATTAGCATAATTCTTTTTAGGTGTGGTGTTTTCTTCGGAACAACTTAAAATTATTAAGCAGCTAATAATTATAACACTTACTTCTTTCATACCAATGATTTTTTAACTTAGACACAGAAAACCATATCCTGGTTGGAAAGGGATCTACCAAGATTGGAATCTGCTATAGCTTACCTGCTGAAAACTCATGACGCATCTTGAAAAATTTCTTTCCTGGGAGAGCACAGTTCCCGATGTATTGTTCCTTCAACAACCCATTGACGGACAATGGAAAAAATGGACATACAAAGAAGCCGGCCACGAAATACGATGCATGGCTGCAGCATTATTAACTTATAACTTGCCACCTGACAGTCACATTGCTATTCTGTCGAAAAATTGCGCACACTGGATAATTGCGGACCTAGCGATTGCAATTATGGGAGGGATTTCTGTTCCAATTTACCCAACGCTGTCGGCCGCTGGAATAAAATACATCCTTGAGCACAGCGAATCAAAAATAATTTTTTTGGGAAAGCTCGATAACTTTGATCAGCAAAGAGGGGCTATACCTGAAAACGTTAACCGGATTTCTTTTCCTTATTACGGCCCAAGTGAAGGCACTCCTTGGAATGATCTAATACGTCAGCAACCCTTAAAAGATTTCAGCCTACCATTACCTGAACAGATAGCTTCGGTGATGTATTCATCGGGTACAACGGGAACACCTAAAGGTGTAATGCTTTCCTATAAGTCATTTGATTTCGTAGGACAATCCGTGTTGGATAATTTTGGAGTAAGAGGGCCACAAAGATTTTTCTCCTATCTGCCACTCAGCCACATTGCAGAGAAAGCATATGTGGAAATGGGTGCTCTCTATTCAGGAAGCTCAATGGCGTTTGCCGAGTCCATGGACAAGTTTTCTGATAATATTAGGGAAGTCAACCCAACTGTATTTGGAGGAGTCCCACGCATTTTCGCGAAATTTCAGGAAGGAGTACTTTCTAAAATGCCGCAGATAAAACTAAGTAAGCTGTTGTCTATTCCCATCGTTGCAGGCATTGTAAAAGCAGCGATCCGAAAAAAATTGGGATTTCGAAACACAAAACTTCTGGTCGGTGGTGCTGCCCCAATCCCTGTTAATCTATTGGAATGGTTTAAAAAACTGGATATCCTTATTCAAGAAGTTTACGGGATGACGGAAAATTGCGGATACTCTCACGGTGATCATGGTGCAGCATTGCATTTTGGGACTGTAGGGAGACCGTGGCGTGATATCGAAGTTAAACTTTCACCTGAGAGCGAGATTTTGGTGAAACATCCAGGATTGATGACAGGATATTTCAAAGATGCTCAATCAACCACGGAAGCTTTTACCCAAGATGGTTTTTTAAAGACAGGTGACAAAGGAGTTATTGACAGAGAGGGATTTTTAACCATAACAGGCCGATTGAAAGACCAATTCAAAACAGACAAGGCAAAGTACATATCGCCTGCTCCTATCGAATTAAAATTGTTAAGCAACGCTGATATTGAGCAGGTGTGTGTAGTGGGTGTCGGCATTCCACAGCCTATTGCTCTCATCGTTTTGTCTGCATCGGGAAAATTAAAATCAAGAGAAAAGATTGCAGAAAGTTTAACATCAACCGTGGAACAGGTAAATAAAGGATTAGAACACTACGAACAATTAGTAAAGGGCGTGGTGATGCGTGGAGAATGGACCATTGAAAATGGGTTGCTCACACCGTCTTTAAAATTAAAAAGGAATGAGTTAGAAAAAATTCATGTACCTCGTTATATAGAATGGTACAAACAAGAATCCCTCGTTATCTGGGAATAGTTATTCAGTCTCCACGCAAAGACTGCAAAAATAGGGCGGCCCTTGAAATTTACCTCTTAATCCCGTGATAGTTGTAGCTTACTCTTTCAGTTGTCCGCTTATGACTCTGTCATAGGTTATAAAATCAGTGTTAATCGGTTCAAATCCTTTTTGGCGCAACAGCATAGCAATCTGCCCCCGATGATAAGATGAATGGTTAACGAGATGCACCATGATCATTTCAACATTGTTTGTATAAGGCTCATTGATATAATTTGTATAGGTAAGCTCGCGGTCGAAGTTATCTGTGCTCTCAACAAAATCAATCCATTTTTTTCCTGCGTCTTCGGCCAGGGTAAGGAGTTGCGGCAGGGAATATTCACCCCATAATTTTACATCCGGCGCCGGCAATCCCTTAATACGATGAAGCCATAGGAACTGAGCTGCTACGATGTGGCCCATGAGGGTTAATATTTTTTCGTCCCTTATATTTTGCCGGCTCAAACAATTCAGGACCCGATTATTCGACCAGGCATTGTACTGATACAGCTTTAGGAAGTATTTTTTCATAATCTAAGGACAATATTGGGTGCAAATCTAAAAGCAATTTCATAAGCTTTTAGTCGAGGACGATTCTTTTTTACAGATGTTTTAATTCTGCATGCTGATCCAGTACCCATCCTGTTAAGCTAAGTCGGCGGCGGGTTGAAGGCAGTACCTCATGCTCGATCTGATCACTTCGAAAACAAATTATTCGTCCCCCAAGAGGAAGAAAATCCAATGTCTTTTCTGAAAGATGCATGCGCAAATGTCCGCCGTAACTCTCTTTCCAATCTTTATTCAAATAACATATTACTGAAAGCTTTCGATGGTCATCACGATTAAATTGGTCGAGATGTTTTTTATAAAAGGAACCCTCGGGGTAGATCGTTAAGTGTACTTCGTAATCTTTCAGGCTGAGAAAAAGGCTCTCGTTGAGAAACCGAATTAAATTCATTAATCGTTCCAGATAAACTTTTAGGGGTTCTGCAGCAGAATTTTTGTCAATCCATTGTATATAATCGCCGCGTACTGATTCGTTAATATGAAGACTTTGACTTTTTCCGATGCCTGCCTTCTTAAAATGTTCGAGACCAGTTATAAATTCATGCAAACTCAAAATATTGTTTACTTCATCCACACTTAAAAATTGGTCTGCAACTGCAAAACCATTTTCAGCCAGACCATCCGCAATCCTCTCAAATGTTGGGCTCACTAGATTAAGTTATGTTGAATTGTTATTAAAAGCAGCGGCAATTTATCCTTGCTGTAACAAATTTAGAAATAGAATGTCTATACTTATACACATAAAGAATGAAACAAAAACCCTCAATCGGTCATTTCTCCACCAAAAGTTGCCCGAATAGTTCCGTATGCTTTGAACGTCTGCTTTTAAAAAGCGTCTATCTCTCTCTTTTCATAATTTTTATGGTGACGGGGTGCAAGCGTCCGAAGGAAGATATCGTTCTGCGCCAGATAAAAGATGTTGTCGTTGATGCTACTACAGATCCCATGCTAAAAGCAAATGCTATTTTCTTCAACCCGAACAACGTGCGAGGGAAATTGAAAAGGATTAACGTCGATATTTTTGTCAACGGGAAAAAAGCGGCTTCGGTAAATCAGGAGTTAAAGACCACGATACCTTCTAACGATGAATTTTCCGTGCCTCTCGAGGTTAAACTTTCCATTAAAGAGCTGGGCTTCATGGATACTTTATTGGGTATGATCGGCGGAAAAACGTTTGAAGTACGTTATGAGGGCACTTTAAAATTGACTTATCACGGATTTCCTATCAATGTGCCGGTGAACTATAAAGACGAGGTTCGAATACGATTTTAAGTTTCCGTGCCCATCAAATGTCCATCCCAAAAACGCTAGTAGAAAGGCAGATAGCAATAGCCACAACAACGCCCACGATTAATAAAATTACTCTTTTGCTTATCATAGATGTGTACAACACACTAAATAGACACGAAAAGTAGGGAACCAGTTGTAACGGCAAAAATAAATTCTTTCCCACCGATGTCGCTTTTTAGGCTGAGCCGTAAAAAAGTGAAACCGAGTTGTCTTGGTCTAAATAAATGCACTCTGACCTGTTATGGCCCGTCCTACTATAAGGGTGTTAATTTCTTTTGTTCCTTCATAGGAATAGATGGCTTCCGCATCCGCCACAAACCTTGCGATATCATACTCAATTAAAATACCATTGCCTCCAAATAGCTCACGGGCATGACTTACTATGTCGCGGGTACGGAGCGTGCAGAAGACTTTCGCTAACGATGCATGCTCATCGGTTAACTTTCCGTTGTCTTGTAACTGCGACAGCCGGCAAACCATGGTTTGCATGGCCGTAAGGTTGCTCAACATCATCACGAGAAGATCCTGAACCATCTGAAAACTACTGATTGTGCGACCGAATTGTTTTCGTTCATTGGTATAACGCAAGGCGCTTTCATAAGCACCACGTGCACACCCGACAGCCTGCCAGGCAACTCCTGCCCTGGTTAAACGCAATACTTTCGCAGTGTCTTTAAATGAGTTCGCAAGTTGAAGCCGGCTGGTTTCAGAGACTTCACAATTGGATAACGTAATCAGCGCGTTTTGAACGATACGCAGCGCCATCTTGCCTTTTATTTTTTCTGCCTTAAACCCTGGACAATCCTTTTCTACTATAAAGCCTTTTACATTTCCGTCGTCCAGATCCCGTGCCCAAATAATCGTAATATCAGAGAAAGTGGCATTGCCAATCCATTTCTTTTGTCCGTTTAAAATCCACTTGTCACCCTCCCGCTTGCAGGTACATGTCAACCCTCCAGCTACACCCGAGCCCACCTCTGGTTCCGTTAATCCGAAAGCTCCGATCATCTCCATCTTTTGCATGGAAGGTAGCCATTTCTGTTTTTGCTCCTCTGATCCACAGTAGTAAATGGCGCCCATTGCCAATCCGCTTTGAACACCGAAGAAAGTTGAAACAGAACAATCCACGCGTGCCATTTCCATCGCAATGAAACCTTCCAGTAAAGAGGACCTACCGGGACAACCGTATCCTTCGAAAGTCAATCCGCAAATATTTAGTTTTGCTAAAGCAGGAATGATCTGGTGTGGAAATTCATCTTTCAACCAGTAGTTGTTTACAATGGGCCTTATTTCCTTGTTCATAAACTCTCTAACCTGCAATTGAATGGCGCGTTCTTCGGGATTTAGCAGTTGATGCAAGTCGTAAAAGTCACCATCGATTTCAGGGAACTCATGTTTTTTCTTTCCACCTTCCATAAACTTAATCAGTTTCTGAAGATCTTCTTCCTCCATGCTGCTTACCAGTCCAACCATTTT
>CAZAHL010000380.1:0-6948 GCA_964484845.1 uncultured Chryseolinea sp.
ATCTCAACTGAAAGTTGAAAATTTCAGAATCGTAGCGCTGAATGACAGAGGTAAAGAACGTGAATCACCATTCAAGAGTCGCCAGGTAGGCCAACTAAAAGTTGAATTTAACATTGCTGAAAACAACGTTGCGCCAGTAGAGGGAAAGAAGATCATGATTCGGGTTATTGATGAGAACGGCCAGGTATTGTTCGACGTAGCCCGTGGTTCAGGTACTTTCATTTTAAGTGGTAAAGAAGAATTCTATTCAGCTTCCCAGGAAATCTTATTTGATAACACCCGACAAAAACTTTCCTTCCTATACGACAAAGGTTCCGACTATGCGGAGGGCACGTATACGCTGGAAGTTTATACAGATGATTACTTAATGGGAAGCGGGCAGTTTGTGGTGAAATAGTTTAGAGTTTCGGGTTTCGAGTGAAAGGCCTATATGAGAAAGCCTGCACTTTGTTTGTACAAACGCTCCCAATCGATACTTTGTCAGCTCGTTCATGTCGAAGCATTTTATAATTCTGGTTTCAAGTGCTTCAAGTTTCTTCAGTTTTCAATCTGGCGTTACTCGAAACTCTAAACTAGAAACTCTAAACTATCCCCTACCGGTACCTAAGCATCTTTTTATACAAAGCCTTCATTCTATCCGGCGACTGCTTGAAAAAGAACATGATGAAAATGGTGAGGTTTGCAGCCTGAACCTGTAGCCAGGTGTTGGTTTCGTATTTCCGGGCTGATACAATGACGTTTTTTGGGATGATTCGAAAGCGAAAACCTTTTCGGAGTCGTATTATGAATTCATAATCTTCCATGATCGAAAATTTTTCATTGAAGCCGCCCAACGTGTCAAAGGTTGATTTCAATACGAAGAGCGTCTGATCACCCCCTCTGCACATGATGCCGTTAAAGCGCGTAAAATAGGAATTGATCTTGAGCATCGTTTTAGCCGAGTCAAACACATAACGATAACATCCTGAATGAAATCCTGCTTCGATGGAGTTTTTCATATCGCTGGCAAAAGATGGAAGGAGCTTTACATCGGCATGTATAAAATATAAAATTTCCCCTGTAGCATTCCGGACGCCCAAATTCATTTGAGCCGCCCGACTCCGTATCGGAGAACTAATTGCAATTGCCCCGGCTCGTTTCGCGATTTCTACTGTACCGTCTTCACTTCCGCCATCTACAACTATAATTTGAGCGACCGTATTTCCCCCGTACTTTTTGATAAAGGGAACCAGGTATTCAATATTCTTATCCTCATTCAGTGTAGGTATAATAACACTAATTTGCATGGCGGTTTATAACAGGGATCAGACTAAAGTTTCGCGCTAATATTATTCTATTTTTTAACCAACTACATCCGTTGACGTTAATAATGCATCCATGTACATTAGCATCTGCGTTTCTCAGAATCCATTCACGCCATTGCTAACGTATCTAATGTGTTACATCCACTCATGAAAAAAATATTTGTCATTACGCTCCTCTTTTATGCAATTGCTTTAAATGCACAGAAAAAGGCTCCTTCCCATGAAATTTATACGCGACTGCTAAAAAAGAATGTCACTCAGGAAGGTAAGGTTAACTACAAAGCATTTATAAAAGACTCTGTCGAATTTAATAAATATCTAAGAATACTCCGTACAACGCCCCCCGATAAAACATGGACACGCAACGAACAAATGGCTTATTGGATAAATGCCTATAACGCTTTCACCATCAAATTGATCACGAGCTACTATCCTGTTAAAAGCATTAAAGACATTGGAGGCAGCATACAAATTCCGTTCGTTAACACACCTTGGGATATTAAATTCATTACCATTGGAAAAGATAAAATGGATTTAAACAATATCGAACACGGTATCCTTCGGAAAAAATACGATGATCCGCGCGTTCATATGGCTTTGGTCTGCGCCAGCAGATCCTGTCCCATACTATTAAACGAAGCGTTCGATGCATTGCATTTAGAAGAACAATTTACAAAACAGACCAAAGCCTTTCTAGAAGACCCTTATCGGAATAAAGTATCCCCTGATAAACCTCAGTTAAGTATGATCTTCAATTGGTATAGTATGGATTTTAACAAGAATGGTAAATCCGTGCGTGACTTTGTGAACGGCTACTCAACGGTAAAAATAAAACCGAATGCCAAAATTTCTTTTATCGAGTACGATTGGGGTCTGAATGAATAACTGAGACTAAGAAGGTCCGAATGTTTCAACTGCTGAATCACCAACGATTTTAGGCAATTGATATCCTCCTGTATCAATGTTCACAGAGGGCGACGAAGACATAAAACTCACGACACCTTTCGCTGTTACGTTGGTTTCATAAAGAAAAATATTTTTCAGGTTCTTTAATGTTACAAGGCGGATTAACCCTTCGTCTGTAATTTTTGTCCCGACCAAATTTAAATAAGTAAGTTCAGGAAGGGCTGTAATGTGTTCTATTCCTTTGTTAGTGATGGATGTATAATCCAAATTTAATTTTCGAAGCACAGTAAACTGGGAAATTTCGCGGATACCTTCGTCGGTTATGTTAGTGCCTTTTAAGTCTAGCCATACTAGCTGTCTCTTTAAATTAAGCAGTGATTTAAGATCTTCTTTAGAAATTAATTTAGCATTTATAAAATTTGCCGTAAGGTAATTGGATTCTGAACTTACGGGTAAAACAATGACACCTTTTGCTCTCAATTGAGCCACGACAGTTGGATCGGCAGCCGGCGCCTCCTCCGTTGGAATTAACTTCTCGGTTTGTGATTGGGCTATCAGCAATTGAAAATAAGTTTTGATCTTACCCGATTGGGTGTACTTGTCAACTCTCTTTTCAAAATCTGCGCCTTCCTCAACCCACGCCTTAACCAATGCTATTTCTGCCGACGATGGTTGAGGTTTTTCATTGGGCGGCATATGGTCTTCATCTTCCAATGGCAACATTAAACGTTTATAAAGTGAGCTAGAATCCGGGATCCCCGGTTCGATAATTTTTCCATGGTCACCGCCTTGCAGGATGAATGCAAGACCGTCTAATCTTAGTTCGCCTTTCTGTTTTCTTGAGCTGTGACAACTATAACATCTGGAGTCTAATATCGGCTGAATGATTTCAGAATATAAAACTGCGGTGTCAACATTTTGTATAGCTTGTAATTTCAGGGACGGGTCTTCTATCTCCTGCGTCGAAGAAATATATTCGAAAAGATACTCGTCTCCATGCGTCAAAGTTCCCCCTAAATGACCGGTAAGGGAGAGCAACGTAATCAATATTAAAAATGAAATTATGCGGATTGATTTTCGTTCTGCATACCTGGAGAAGTAGCGAAAAGTCTTTCCATGAAATAAATAAAGTATGATAGCAAAAATCGCTGTTGCTATACCCAAATTTTGATGCAGATCAACTACAGTATCTTCATAGCCACCCTCTTGAGATAAAAATAAACCGCTAATTACCGAAGCTACCGCAAAGAAGGCACCGATCAGGAGGGCCGGTGCTACGGCTACACGCAAAGAAGTATATCGTTTGAAATTTGATAAGCACTCGAATAAAAAGGCTAAAAATAAAATGCCAATTGGCAAGTGAACGAACAAAGGATGGAACCGACCAAAAAATTGAAGAATCCAGTGCATGCTTAAAACTTAAACCAGGCCGTCCCTTTTAATGAAATCATAGAACTATAGTTACTTTTTATATCGACTGCGAAGTGTATCCAGCATGTGCTTATTAATTTCCCATTGGTTAGCAACGGGTTGCCTGGTGTAAGGAATGGCTGGTAAATAATCGACCGGGCCGAACTCTGTTAGCATGGTTAGTTGTTTGCCTTCTTTTCTCTTTCGTTCTACAATTTTGTCCCACCAGTCAAAATGAGCATTGACAGCGTCTTTCCATTCCGGAGCACGAGGATCGTTAACCTGCGGTCCTTCAGGGTGGCCGATGCGTGCATGGATATGATCCGCCCTGTCCAGCGCAAGAGAAACGGTTTCCGCTTGGTCGGCCAAAAGTGATTCATGAACATTGCACCAATGCGAAATGTCGAGTGTCAACCGGAGTGACGGTATTTTTTGAATAAAATCACGAGCCACAGAGGCAGAATAAAGAATACGACCTCGATGGGTTTCGTGGTAAACGGGAACTTTGGTTTGTTCGTTGACCGCTGCTGTTAAGTCCATAAAGACCTTGTTTTGTTCAAACGAAAAATGATCTTTTCCCGAATGACAATTAATGTAAACTGGTTTTAGGGCTGCAGCTCCTTCGAGGGCAGATTTAAATTGATCAAAATGTTTTTTAGGATCTCGATCTGATCCGCCGACCAGGAAACCAAATTTGAGATCATACTTATTAAAGGCATTTAAAAATTCTGCGCGCGCGTTTTCTTCCGCGGGATACCACGCTTCTGCGCCATCATATCCTTCCTTTTTAATTTTTGAACAGAATTCATCCCACGTTCCATCAAAGCCCCAATTAGTAGCAAAAATGAGTAATTCAAAACCAGGTTTAACAAGGGAAGTCTTTAAGGGCAATGCGAACGTTTCAAGTGGATTTAGCAGGGTGCCTACAGTACCTGACATAGCCGTTAGCGCGAGAAAATTTCTTCGGTTTAGCGACATAGGTTGAGAGAGATGTTTAGGTTCAAATTAGATGTATAGGAAAAGTCAGCAACGAATCTTAAAACTAATCAGATTCCTATGACCTGCCATTTTTTACGCAATGATTTCCCGGATTGCTTCCCCAGAAACATCCGTTAATCTAAAGGGCCTGCCCTGAAAGTGGTATGTAAGCTTTTCGTGGTTAAATCCCAACTGGTTCAAAATCGTTGCCTGCACATCGTGCAACGATACCTTACCATTAATTGGATAATATCCAATCTCATCTGTTTCACCCCAAGTCATACCTTTCTTAATTCCGCCACCCGCCATCCACATGGTAAACGCCTCAACGTGATGGTCCCGTCCCTTAAAAGGCATGGTTTTTCCCTCCCTATTTTCCTGCATAGGTGTTCTTCCAAACTCACCTCCCCAAACTACGAGTGTTTCATCCAATAAACCGCGCTGCTTTAAGTCCAGCAACAATGCGCTCATCGGACGGTCTATCTGGCTGCATTTATCTTTTATTCCTATGTTAACAGATTCTTTTTCTGAAGTGCCATGAGCGTCCCATCCCCAATCAAAAAGTTGTACAAATCGAACACCTTGTTCCACAAGTTTTCGAGCCAACAGGCAGTTGTTAGCAAAGGAAGCTTTACCCGGTGTAGTTCCATATAGCTTATGAATATATTCAGGTTCATTATTTATATTCATTACTTCCGGCACCGATACCTGCATGCGGAAAGCCATTTCGTATTGAGCAATTCGGGTCAACGTTTCTGGATCGTTAAACTCATCGTAATGCTGCTGGTTTACTTTATTGATAGCGTCGATGGTTTCTCTTTTTATTTTTCTGCTGATTCCCTCGGGGTCGTTTAAAAATAATACAGGCTCCCCCTCGCTGCGACACTGAACACCTTGATAAACCGAAGGTAGAAATCCGCTTCCCCATACACTTTTACCCGCATCCGGTGTTTTTCCTCCGGACGTCAATACCACAAATCCTGGTAAATTACTATTTTCTGTACCTAGCCCATACGTTACCCAGGATCCGATGCTCGGTCGCCCCAACCGGGGTGAACCCGAGTGAACAAAAAGTTGAGCCGGAGCATGATTAAACTGGTCTGTATAAACGCCTTTTAAAAATGAAACCTCATCAGCCAGCGCGGCAAAGTGGGGCAAATTCTCGGATATCGTGGCACCCGATTGCCCGCGTTGCTTAAAAGTAGCTTGTGGCCCAAGCATCTTGGGTACCCCACGAATAAAAGCAAACCGCTTTCCTTCCAACAGTGATGGAGGACAAAGTTGATTGTCTAATTTTTGAAGTTCAGGTTTGAAGTCGAAAAGTTCTAACTGCGAGGGAGCACCTGCCATGTGTAAATAAATAACACGCTTTGCTTTACCTGGAAAATGTGGAGGCCGCGGTACCATTGGATCCATCATCGAATTCAAGTTGCCGCTTATGGGTGCCGCACCTTTAGAAGTACAACTTCCCAGAAAGGAGCTCAACGCAATAGCGCCAAGTCCCGCTGCACTCTCTTTCAGAAAGTGCTTGCGGGAAATGTTTTTTAAAGAATCAATATTTAAATAATCTTCCAACATGCTATTGTGCGTTCATTTACTCCTTTGTTAATACTTCATCCAGGTTTAACATCGCGCTTGCAACGATGGTCATAGCCGCAAGTTGAGGAGACGAGGTTCCTCCTTTCGTTAACTTCCTGGTAGCATCACCATCTTTTTTGTATTGTTCCAAGGTATTTTCATATAAGTCATTTAGGACAGCGAGTTTTTTTTCAGGCATATCGTGCACCAACATCATCTTATAGCCGGCTTTAATTTGTTCTCGTGAGTTTTTTCCTTGCTTTAAAATTTCTGTCGCAAAATTTCTTGCTGCCACAACAAACGAAGAATCGTTTAACGTAACTAAAGCCTGCAATGGCGTATTGGTACGAATTCGCCTGCTCACACATACTTCTCGTGTTGACCCGTCAAACATCATTTGAGAAGGATACAAGCTAGTACGTTTTACATAGGTATAAACAGACCGCCGGTAGTTGTCTTCTCCCTCACTCTCCTTCCAGTACTCGCCGCTATAAACTGAGTTCCAAACTCCTTTAGGCTGGTAAGGCATTACACTTTTGCCATACATTTTCTTACTCAAAAGTCCGCTTACAACAAGCGCCTGATCCCGGATCTGCTCAGCTGACAAGCGTACTCGCGGTCCCCGTGCCAATAATCTGTTGCTTGGATCTATTTCATATAACTCTTTTGTTAGCCGTGAATCCTGTCGATAGGTGGCAGACATTACCAGGTCTTTGACTAACTTCTTCATACTCCATTCATTTTCATTCATGAATCGTAAAGCAAGCCAGTC
>CAZAHL010000381.1:0-6878 GCA_964484845.1 uncultured Chryseolinea sp.
TAAGAATTCCATAATACTCTCGGTATTAATCTCCGGGAAAAATTGAGAGACATAGGGAATTAAAGTAAACAGGAAAATGATCGCCGGAAAAATAGCCAGTATAAAGTTGAAGGCTACTCCATTTGCACGATCTAAAATATCATCGTCAAGAAGATTCTTTAAAAATATTTTAAGAATTTTATAAAGCGAGACGTTTTCATATTTTTTGAATCGTACTTTCTTCAGCCAGATAATAATGATCGTGGCGGGACTCCATTGCAATATAAGGCGCTTGTGTTTGTATTTCATTTGAAGAACGGCTCCAGCACTTTTTCCATTTCTTGAGGTGGACGACAAGGTTTGGAAGTAATTTTATCTACAAAAACCAAGAGTGTTTCGCCCTGATGAATCAATTTATTTTCTTCGTTGTATATCTCATATTCAAATCTAATTCGAATACCCGGCTTTTCACGAAGGGTGCAAACAATTCTTAAAAGCTCATCGTAACGGGCTGGTAAGAAAAATTTTGATTTGTTCTCCAGCACCGGCATAATGATACCTTGCGCCTCGATTGCTTTATAGGTCAACCCCAGCTGACGTAAACTTTCAACCCGGGCAACTTCATAATACATGGCATAAAAACCATAGTACACATATCCCATTTGATCCGTCTCTCCATAGCGTACCCGAATCGTTGTTTCTGATATATACATATTTATCGGCGTCTATTTAGAGCCCCTTTGCGTTGCTCAATGGTAAGGGCACGCTGATAACGAATCGCATTGTTCATGTGCTCCTGGTAATTGCTGGTAAAATTATGGCGTCCCGAAAAGTCTTCTTTTGCGCACATATAGATGTAATCGCTTGGGACATAATTCAAGACAGCCTCGAGCGAATTCATCTCGGGCATATTGATAGGCCCAGGAGGGAGCCCCCTAAACCTGTACGTGTTGTAGGGAGAATCAATCTCTTTGTGAATGTTTAAGATTCGTTTTAACGCGAAGTCACCCACTGCAAAAACCAATGTTGGGTCTGCTTGTAGAGGTATCCCTGCCTTAAGACGGTTTAAATATAATCCGGCAATAGTAGGGGCTTCATCTTCTCTCACCGATTCAGCCTGTACTATGGAAGCCAGAACAGAAACTTCCACGGGACTTAAACCAATTTTTTTTGCCTTCGCTTTTCGGTCTTCGTTCCAGAAATTCTCATATTCCTTATACATTTTTTTTACCAGCGACTCGGGACTTACGTTATAATAGACTTCGTATGTATTGGGTATGAACATTACAAGCACATTGTCTTTAGTTAGCCCATCCTTGTTTGTCATGGCAAATTGAACGACCGCCGCTTGAAATTCCTCCGGTGTCATCGCGAGATTCTTTGTTATTTTTTCCGCCAGCTCCAGTATCAATCTCACGTTATTAAAGGTGATACGTACAGGTTCCTGAGCACCGGATTTCAATAACCGGATAGCTTGAAGATTGCTCATATCCTTTCGCAACAGATAATGACCTGGTTTAACCTGTTCATCATAGTCCATTAAGCGAGCCAGGAAACTGAAAGAAAGAAGATCCTGAACGTAGTTTTTTTCGTGGAACTCTTGCTGGACATCCTTAAAGGAATCTCCTTCTTCGATAATGAAAAGTCGATTTTCCTTCCCTACTAAAATATTCGGTGTATAAACAACCTGATAGGCGTAAAACGTAAACGATATTCCCAATATCGAAAGAACAAGAAAGAAGATAAGTCGCTTATTAAACTTCATATGGCTGAATAGAATTTTCAAAAATAGTAAAACGTTGGTAGTTGAACATTATCCATCCGAAAAGTGGTGCCCTTTCATATATAGTAACCATCTTTAAAATGATTTAAGTTAAACGAGATAAACATGATGCATGTAAGTCTTGTGGCCGTACGATACAGTTTATTTTTTCCGCCCTTCCAGGTACAGATTAATACAAACTTTCAATAATAGAATCCAGCAATTAAAAATGCTCTAACTTTATAATAAACTATAACCGTATCCCGACCATCTGGTTTATTCACAATGGGTAACATTAACGTATAATTCAATGGCCGCTGATTTAGTGAGGATACATCCTTTAAATCCTGAGGGAAGAAAGATCCACCATGCGGTTGATATATTAAAGCGTGGAGGTATTATCATATATCCCACGGATACTATTTATGGAATTGGCTGTGATCTAATGAATCGCAAGGCCATTGAGCGACTTTGCCGTGTAATGGACATCAAGCCTCAAAAATTGGATCTTTCTTTTATATGCAACGATTTAAGCCATATTTCAGAATATGTTAAACGTATTGATACCCCAATCTTCAAAATATTAAAAAAAGCATTGCCAGGCCCTTATACATTCATTCTGGAGTCGAGCAGCAAAGTTCCACGTATTTTAGATGTGAATAAAAAAACAGTGGGTATCAGGATACCGGATCATTCAATTCCGCGAGCGATAGTAGCACAGTTGGGAAACCCGTTGATCACCACTTCAATCAAGGATGATGATGTCATTAAAGCGTATACGACCGATCCTGAAGAAATATACGAAGACTTTAAAAATTTGGTCGATTTGGTAATCGATGGAGGTTCCGGAAACAATGTCCCTTCTACTGTAATCGATTGTACAGGAGCAGAAATTGTGATTCTGAGGCATGGAATGGGAAGTGTTGAACAATTTGTATAACACGACAAGTGTCGTTAACCATTTTCTATTTTTATTGCGTAGTGCGCAGGATGTTCTATTTTTGTGCCCTGCTAAAAGATGTTCTTTATCAATGCTTAATAGAAGAAGCCTCCGGATCAAAGTAATGCAAAGCCTTTTTGCCCTCCAGCAATGCAAGGATGCAAATTACGAATTATGTCTCGAGAAGATTGCCGAAACGCTATCCCCGGATTTGAATTCGATGGAAGTACAGAACAAAACGCAACTTACCGCTCAAAAAAAGCAAGCTCTTCAACTTTTTAAAGATGCATTTGCGAGTGAGGAGCAGTCAATTGATCATAAGGATCCTAAAATTAAAAAAGCGGTAAACGATTGCCTGCACTTTTATACTAACCAAACCAGAAAGGATTCACTGTTTTTAGGGAAGAACTTAGTGAGCGAAGTAGAAAGAATCTACGAGCATTATATTGCTGCACTTTCTCTGGCTGTAGAGTTTTTAGAATTGGCAGAGGCCGACAAAAAAGTTAGCCACAAAAACTTTGTCAGCAACGCATGGATTAGGGCATTGCGCGATAGCGTTCAGTTAAAAAAGGACAATCAAAAAATTGGATCTCATTGGGGAAGCAAACTGGATCGAGTCAAAGTTTGGTTCCGCGATGTAATCCGGCAGGATACGGAATATCTTCATTACCTGGATAAACGAAATCCATCAATCGAAGATCAAAAACGGTTTGCAAACCATTTGTTCAAAAAGATCATCCTGGGGAAGACCGTTATTAACGAATATTTTGAAGAGGAAGTGCAACGGTGGGCTGAGGACAAGGATATCGTAAAAGGTTTAGTAGAAAAGACCATCAAATCATTCGATCCCACTTTAAACGTCCCACTTGCCCTTCATACCTTGTCGGTAAACTGGGATGACGATAAGGAATTTATCGAACTGCTATACGCCAGGGGATCGCAATTAGATGCCAAGTACAAAGCCCTGATTGCAAACAACACTCGAAACTGGGAGGTTGATCGTCTCCCATTGACGGATAGGATTATTTTGGAAATGGCGATTGCCGAGCTTATCATTTTCCCCAATATCCCAGTCAAAGTTTCAATCAATGAGTATATTGAACTTGCCAAAAATTATAGTACGCCAAAGAGCCGACAGTTTATTAATGGAATCTTAGATGTTATGGCGAAGGAACTTAAAACGACAGGAGACCTGAAAAAAAGTGGCCGCGGTCTGATCGACAACAAATAGCGAAACGGCGACCAGTTTTGGTTTGGTAGGGAACAATCCGTCAGCTAAAAATTAATATCTACAGGCACGGGAGATCTTCCGTCTCGACATACTTGTTAAAAATTGTTAAAATTTTGAATTTGCAGCTAAAGTCTAACTAATTTTAAATGTTTTATGAGCAAAAAAAGTGGAAATGCGATGATGGCGTTCCTTTTCGGAGCAGCCGCAGGAGCCGTACTGGGAATTTTATATGCCCCCGATAAAGGCACCCATACACGTGAAAAGTTATCTTTCCAGTTAGACAAGTACCGTAAAATGCTGGAAAATGTAATCGATGATTTTGTTTCCGGAAAAGAAACTCCCCTTACCTCGGAAGCAAAATCCCAAGGGCAAAAGGTTGTAGACGAGGCAAAAAATAAAGCGGAGAGATTACTGGAAGATGTAGACGAACTGCTGGAACAGATTCGTGGTAAAAAGGGTTGAGTAAGTGTAAACTTAATTTGATAAACGGAATAGATATGACACAACATGTTTTAAGATCTTTTGTATTTTTTGCGTTGCTTCTTGTTTTAGCGACTGCTTGTAAAGACCGTGATGCTGAAAAGAAAATTGCACAATTGGAAAGTCGCCTGGCGGAACTCGAAGGTAAAAAGTCGCCCGAAGGCATAACCACCACAACACCGACGCCAGCAACGCCAGTCCCTGAAGAAAAGCCTGAGGGCCCTCTCCCTGCGCTGGAATTTGCTACCGTTGAACATGATTTCGGAACAATTGACGAAGGTGAGGTAGTAGAGCATACCTACTCTTTTAAAAACTCCGGTGCAGCTCCTTTGATTATTCAAAATGCGCAAGGTTCATGTGGCTGTACAGTTTCCGACTGGAGTAAGAAACCAGTCCCCGTGGGCGGCACAGGATTCGTTACTGCAAAGTTCGATAGTAACGGCAAGACGAATGCTCAAAATAAAACCGTTACTGTAACGGCGAATACTTGGCCTAAACAAACCGTACTTCGTTTTAAAGCCATGGTATTACCCAAAGCAACTGCAAGTCCTTCTGAGGGGCCTGTTAAGAAATAGATTCCGACAAATTTTTAATTCGCATCCCAATCCTCTGCAAAGTAGATTGGGATGTTTGTTTTAATTGAGATAACTTTGGCCTCCTAAATGTAAATTATTTATGTACGCCATCTTGTTGCAAGCCCAACCGTCCAATCCCATGTTTCAATACGTGATCTTTGGAGGAATTATTCTGGTATTTTACTTTTTCATGATTCGTCCTCAGCAAAAGAAGGCAAAAGATCAAAAGAAATTTATCGAAGAAGTGAAAAAAGGCGACTATGTGATAACCATTGGAGGAGCGCATGGTCATGTTGCCGATCTCGAAGGTGATACCTTTATTCTTGAAGTCGAAAAAGGAGGAAGAATTCGGTTTAACAAATCAGCAATCTCCCTTGAAGCAACTAAAGCTGCCAATAAAAAATAATCTCATTCCAGATAGTTTTGGTGGCATTAATTGTTATTTTATGTAATGCGATTTATTCAGTCCATATTTAATGTCCTCCGTTTTAATCAAAAAAACTGGCGGGCCGTATCGCTCTGCATCTTTGCAGCTACTATCTTTTGGTTTTTCAATGCGTTAAATAAAAGTTATACAACCAACATCAATTTTCCATTGGTGTTTGATTATGACCATGAAAAATTTATCCCCATCCGACCGTTACCGGAAGCTGTTCGTTTCAACGTCACCGGCATTGGTTGGAATTTATTTCGAAGAAGCGCAGGTTTAAATGTGGTGCCGCTAGTTGTTCCATTGCTTCAACCATCTGATGTCAAAAAAATTGTAGGGAGCACATTACCCACTTTGATTTCCAATCAACCCGAGGAGTTTTCCATTAATTTCGTCCTAACAGATACCTTGCATGTTGCCATTGAACCAAAAACAACCCGACGAGTAAGCCTGAAACTTGACGCACCATCGATCCTTTTTCGACGAGGATATGGATTGGTCAGCGATGTGAAAATTGAACCGGATTCAATATTCATCGAAGGGCCGGTGAAATTGATCAAGGGCATTTCCGACCCGATTTTCTTAAAACTCTCAGATAGAAATATCGATGAAAACTTCTCCGAGAATCTGGAGGTAAAGTTCTTAAACGATGAACTTATTAAACGGGATCCGCCCACTGTCGCTGTCAATTTTGAGGTGGACAACTTTCTTGAGGTTGTTGATTCGGTTCGGTTAAAGGTCATTAATCCTCCAAAAAATTCATGGCCGTTTATCGAAGGCAAAGAAATCGTTTGTACTGTTTCTGTCCCAGAATCCTTCGAAGGCTTCTCGGTCGATTCGCTGCGCGCCTTGGTCGACTTAAGAAACATAAAAAAAGGTGAGAATAAAGTTTTGCCGACCGTCGTAGGGCTCCCGCCATATGGCCGGGTAGTAAAAATAGACTCAATATCTATAAAATTCTAAAAAGTGCGCTCTCCTCTTCAAATTGGTGTAACCGGGGGCATTGGATCTGGTAAAAGTCTGGTTTGTAAAATCTTTCATTGTTTGGGGGCTCCCGTATACGATGCCGACAGCCATGCGAAAGAACTAATGACCACCGATGGAATACTGGTATCACAGATCAAGAAAGAATTCGGAGAATTGTCTTACAACAAAGATGGAAGTCTGAATCGTAGTTATTTGAGCAGTACTGTTTTTAATGATACAGAACGACTCAAAACTTTAAATGACTTGGTACATCCTCGTGTGGGAGCAAATTATAAGCAATGGGTGGATCAACAGGCTGATCAACCTTACGTGGTGAAAGAAGCGGCCTTGCTTTTTGAATCCGGAGCTAATCAATCAATGGATAAGGTGATTGTTGTTTTTGCAAACGAGGAACTTCGAATACATCGTGTGTTAAAGCGTGATAATCATAGAACGGCCAGCCAGATTTTGGCTATTATGAAAAATCAAATGCCAGAAGAAGAAAAAATGGAAAG
>CAZAHL010000382.1:0-6781 GCA_964484845.1 uncultured Chryseolinea sp.
CACTAATCCGGTTATCGAAAAATCCAAAGTCGATTCCAATATCTGCCTGAGCGGTTTGCTCCCAATGTAAATCTGGGTTGGCAAGTTGCAGCGGGCTCTGGCCTGGTACTCCCGCGAAGCCAACTCCTCGATACAAGCCCCTGTAGGCAAAGTCATCGATCTCAGCATTTCCAGTTAATCCATAACTGACGCGTAATTTCAGGAACTCTAAAGTAGTATTATCAGCTAGAAATTCTTCTTCTGTTATTATCCATCCCAGTGATCCTGCAGGGAAAAATCCATAGCGATTATCCGGTCCAAAACGAGAAGAACCATCAACCCGGCCGCTCAACGTGAGTAGGTAGCGATCTTTAAACTTATAATTTGCACGAGCAAAATAGGATAGAAAGGTATGTCCGGTTTCTCGTGAATCACCCTTGGTAATTTTAGCGGAGGCAACGATTTCCTTATAGGCACTGCTCGGGAAAGCCTGGGCCTGCACGTCCGCGAAGTCTGTGTGTGAACGTTGAAAACTCAAACCCGCTACGACTTCAATATCATGTGCAGCCATGTCTTTGTAAAATCTAAAAAAATTATTGGTTGTGTAATTGAAGACTTGGGTCCACGTATCACTACCAAAACCTTGAGGCGCACTTGAACTGCGTGTAGTCTCACGGCCGAAATAAGCGTCTTCGTGCTGATTCAAAAGATCATAGCCAAACTCTGTTCTAAAGGTTAAAGATTTGGTAAAAGTGTACGCTCCATAAAATGTTCCAAGATTTCTAAAGACGGTCGTTGTACGCTGCGCATATTCGATATCAAGAAGGGGATTATAATAAAGCGGATAATTAGTGTTAGGGTTTTCACTTGCCAGGTCCAACGCGCCGCTTAACAAGTTTGTCCGGGGATCAATGGCAGGCGTCATAGGAGAAAGGGCTACTATCTGCATCGGTGTAGAGAATGAATTATCATCCGACACCCGATAGTTAATAGTACGGTTTAAGGAAAAATTTATACCCACCGATAATTTGTCGGTTGCCTGATGGTCAATATTGATTCGGCCACCTAAACGATTAAGTTCATTATTAATCAAAATTCCTTTCTGATCACTGAAGGAACCCGAGATAAAAAATTTGGTCTTTTCATTCCCGCCGCTGGCGCTGATATCAAATTGGTTAAAACCACCTTTTTGAAATACTTCATCTTGCCAATCTGTATCTACATAATTCGGTGAATTTGAGTCCTGCCAGCTTTCCTGATTTCCAGCACCGTACCGTGTAAAGCGAGCTTCTAATTCTGGAATTGTTAAGCCGTCTGTGTTCGCACGCGCCTCATTGAAGAGCTCAACATATTCTTCGGTATTTAAAAATTCTCTTTTGTTTGTCGGCGTACTAACCCCTCCAACATAACTAACATTGAAATTTGTTTTGCCTGATTTACCGCGTTTGGTCGTAATCTGCACAACGCCATTTGCACCCCTAGCCCCATAGATAGCTGCAGCCGATGCATCTTTTAGAATGTCAATGGATTCAATGTCATTTGGATTAATATCGCTTAAAGGATTTGTGTTAGCAGTGAAGCTGGAAAGATTTTGAGTCGTCACAGGAATTCCGTCGATTACATACAACGGTTGATTGCTTGCTGAGACGGAGGAGGCACCCCGAATCCGGATCTTCATTCCTTGTCCCAGTTTACCATTACCCGATTCAACAAAAACGCCGGCAGCCCTTCCTTGCAGGGCCTGCTCAAAAGAAGACACGGGAAGACCTTTAATGTCATCTCCCTTTACCTGCGCAATATTCCCTGTTAAATCTTGCTTGATCTGAGTTCCATAACCTACGACAACAAGTTCAGTGAGCTGCATGGCATCAGGCTCCATGGAAACGTCAAGTTTCGTAGTGGAGCCGATTTCAACTTCAGTTGTTTTAAAACCGATAAAGGAGAAAACGAGCGTGTTGTTTGCAGCCGGAACAGTGAGTGTGTAGGCTCCCTTTGCATCTGTTGCTGTACCAATTGTGGTACTTTTAATAAGCACATTTACCCCAGGAGCAGGCGAGCCATCTTCTGATGATGTTACCGTTCCGGAAATAATCCTGTCTTGTCCAACTACCGGGACAGATAAAAATACCAGACAGACTAATAATAGAAGTAAATTTCTCTTCATAAAGTGGGTTTAGATGATCTTTATATTAAAGTAGTTAAAAATTGTCAAAGTGGTAATTGAAATGGTGTAAAATACCCCATTCTATGTGATGGAAATCCGTTGAAATTTTAACAGAGCAGATTATGGAGCTTCAACAAACGATGGAAGTGGAGAAATAATTGATTGTAGATTTTAGATTGACGATTAGTAGTGTTGATTGACGATTGCAGGCTAGTAGCGTGAGCATTTACGAATTGAGCAACACTATTTTCTGAAATTGAAAAAGAACAATACATTCGAACCTTGATCAGTGCAAAAATCTACAATCGTCAATCTACAATCTACAATGCTAGTTGTGCCTTATGCAACAGCATTAAAGATGAGTATCGTATTAATTATACCATACAAAGCAACGATGGAAAAAAATGCTATTTTATCAAGGAGTAAAGATTTTACTTTTTTAAATGGATCTTCAGATTCAAATAACGAAAGGGAAATAATGATAACACCGACTATAAGCAAAATAAACATGAACGTGAGATTGTGAACATTGTCCATGAGTGTGTTTGTTGTGGATGAGGGTACTACGGATTCAACAATATATTTATTACCAATAGCGGCAAATAGCCCACCGACACACAATCCAAAACGCGAATCTTGGTTTTCGGAGGACACAAAAAAGACAAGGCACGAAATCAGAAATGCAGCATACGCACCCGTAAGCATTTTACCCAACATCAACCACGAGTTGTTCCGTTTGATTATTATTTCAGCCACAATTCTGGGATAAGAGCTTGTTCCTGAAAGTTCCGGATTTCCATAGGTAGTTCCATAAGTTCTGATATCCGCGTTAATATCAAAACTTTCAATAAACCACTCATTTGAATTGAACGTTGTATCTATCCTCGAATTCTCTTTGTCGGCTTTGTAGACCAACCTTGTAGTATCATATTGAGAGTCCTCTATTTCAATACGGAGTTGTTGTTTATCAAACGGGAATTTCGAAATATCCCATTGGTGCATCATTTGTGCCTTGCATTTCTGAGTAGCCCAGGTTGTCCCGGATTTTCTTTCGACACCAAAATGGCTAAATTCTGCAAACTTACTATTGGGAATTTCCAGGCCGTCTTCAAAAGTCAAGCTATCGTTTTTATAATTCAACCACATCCAAAAGTCGGCGGTAAAACTTTTTTCGTCCAGCCGAAAATCATAGATGGAATTAATGTAAATACCTATTGAACAAGTATCTTTTTGACCGAAGGAGGGAGTACAAGTAGCACTAATGATGAAGGCTAATGAGAACAATTGGAGCACGTGTTTCATAACTAACGGAGGTATCTGATCGGGAAGTTATTAAACATCAAATTAAGGTACTCGCCACGAATTGCGCGTTCCTATCTCCACCAGCTCATCAGTAGTGTACTAAATGCGCAGTTAAAAAAGATTTTTTTTAATATTTAAAAGGGTCTTAGTAGGCGCGCACAAGCAGTTTGCCCTCCATATAGTTCACATAGGAGCGGTTCACTACTTTCATCCCGCCCGGCGTTGGATAGTTTCCAGTAAAATACCAATCACCACTATGATGCGGAATTGCTTTATGCAAATTCTCCACCGTTTGAAAAACAACTTCTACGCCCGCCTTCATATCGGCCGGTCGTACGATCTCTGAAATCTTAGCAGAAATTTGCTCCGTCGTGAATTGATCGTAAAGTTCCTTCACATGATTTTGTTGCGTTTGATGTCCTCTTGCACGGATACATTTTTCGTACACTTCGCCCATGATATAATCCTTGCCTTTGTCTTTAAGCAAAGCAGTCATGGCACGAAACGCTAAGAAGTCACCCATGCGACTCATATCAATGCCGTAACAATCGGGGAAACGAATTTGGGGGGCGGAAGACACTACAACGATTTTCTTTGGCTCGAGACGATCGAGCATTTTAAGAATGCTTTTTTCCAACGTTGTTCCCCGCACGATTGAGTCATCGATTACCACTAAAGTATCAATGCCTTTCCGGATTACTTCGTAGGTGGTATCATAAACGTGTGCTACCATTTCGTCGCGATGTTCATCATCGGTAATAAAAGTCCGGAGCTTTACATCTTTCAATACCAGTTTCTCTATTCGTGGTTGAAAGGAGAGAATATCTTCCAGTGAGTCTACAGAAGGTTTTTTATCGATGATAATTTCTTTTTGTTTATTGATCAGGTAATCTTCAATACCTGCCATCAAACCATAAAAGGCAGTCTCTGCCGTATTTGGAATGTAAGAGAATACCGTATTTTTAATATCAAAGTTAATAGCACGCAACACCTGGGGTACTAGCAAACGTCCTAATTGCTTACGCTCTTTATAGATATCAGGATCATTACCGCGTGAAAAATAAATTCTTTCGAAACTACACGATTTCTTTTCACCGGCAGTGATGATTACATTCTGATTATAGTCACCATTCTTATCAATAATCAACGCATGGCCTGGCTTAATTTCTTCAATCTGATTGTAATCAATATTGAACGCCGTTTTGATGGCTGGCTTTTCGGAAGCAACCACCACCACTTCATCATTGGCATAAAAGTAAGCCGGTCGAATCCCATTGGGATCACGTACTACAAAGGCTGAGCCTGAACCTGTCATGCCGGCCATGGTATATCCGCCATCGAAATCTTTACACGCTCTGCGTAGCATCCGTGTTAGATCGAGTTCGTTCTCAATAATATCGGAAACTTCGCGATTGGAGAATTTGTCTTTATACTTATCGAATAAGCCTTGGACTTCTTCATCGAGGAAGTGTCCGATTTTTTCCATGACCGTTACCGTATCAACTTTTTCCTTTGGATGCTGGCCAAGACCCACCAGCAGATCAAACAATTCATCGACGTTGGTCATGTTAAAGTTACCGGCCATTACCAGGTTACGACTACGCCAGTTATTTTGACGTAAAAAAGGATGCACATTCTCGATGCTGTTTAGCCCATGGGTGCCATAGCGAAGATGTCCGAGCCAAAGTTCACCCGAAAAAGCTACGTTCTCTTTGAGCCATCGCTCGCTGCGGAACTTCTGCTTTCCTTCTTTTTGAGCTTTCTTGTATTTCTTTCCGATTTTTTTGAACAGGTGGGCTACTGGCTGGGCTTTAATGGAACGATAACGGCTAATGTATCGGTGTCCGGATTCAACGTCAATTTTAATGTTTGCAATTCCGGCTCCGTCTTGACCTCGATTGTGTTGCTTCTCCATGAGGATGTACATCTTGTTTACAGCGTACATCGGGCCATACTTTTCGATGTAATAGGAGAGAGGCTTTCGGAGGCGGATCATCGCTATTCCGCATTCATGAAGAATCTGGTCACTCATTTTTCCGTTGTCCGTTAATCGTTATTAGTTGCCGGTCATCGTTTATCCGTCATCGTACCACCTAATAGATTGTTACCTATTAACTGATCACCATTAACGGATAACGTTTAAAGCACAAAGTTAATTTTATTAATCCATCTCATCAACAAATCTGGGTTGAAGAAGAGAATGAGTATGAGAAGAACCAAGATCGCTCCTAAAAAATTTTCAAAACGAGGGTTTTTTGCTTGAAAATCTGTTTCATCGGGTTTTACAAAAGCATAAAAGGGTATTCGCAGGTAATAAAAGAGGGAAACAACGGTATTTAGCAGTCCAAAAATTAAAAGCCAAAGCAAAATTGATTTCTCTGACTGTTGATACGATTGCCATAAAGACGAAAAAATAAAAAGTTTTCCGGTAAAACCCGCTGTTGGCGGTAGACCTGTTAATGAAAGAAATCCAACCAGCACAGCAAAGAAAGGCAGTATCAATTTTTTACCTATTCCCGCAAACGATTCCAATGCGTGTAATCCTAGTGATTCAAAATATTGTAAGTAAATGAAGACTAAAAAATTGCTGAGCAGATAAATACTGGCGTAAAAAAGCATAAAGTGAATGCCATTGGGTAAGAAAGCGGCTACCCCCACGAGCAAAAATCCGGATTGAGCAATAGAAGAATAAGCCATAAGCCGTTTAGGTCTCTTTTGCCATAGAGCCGAAAAATTTCCAACCGTTAAGGAAAGAATGGCCACGAAACATACGATCGCCTGCCAATCATAATGCGATTGACCAAATAAATTCAATGCCAGGGAAAATTTTGTAAGCACGCCGAGGCCAGCAAGTTTGGGTGCGACCGAAAAGAATGCCACCATCGGCATCGGAGCAGCTTCATATACATCCGGTGCCCAGGGATGCAAAGGAGCTGCAGCGATTTTATAGAAGAATCCTGCCATCGCCAGAATACCGGCCACAAAGAACAAGGCGGACGACTTATTAATGATTGCATGCACAAATTCCGGCGATGAAAAATTCAAGGTTCCGGTGATTCCGTAGAGAAAAGTAAAACCATATAACATGACTGCCGACGCCACCGACCCAAAAAGAAAGTACTTCAAGCTTCCCTCTGCACCCGCTTTCGAAAATGAGAATCCAGCCAGCACATATGAGGCAATTGAGATCAATTCAAGTGAAATAAAAATTGTGACAAGGTTCATACTCATCACCAGCAGATGCGCTCCCAGCACCGAGGCGATTAACAACGCATAATATTCTGAGAGTCGTAGTTGCTTTTGATTTCTCCAGGTCATCAGCACCGTAAGAATTGC
>CAZAHL010000383.1:0-6745 GCA_964484845.1 uncultured Chryseolinea sp.
TATTGATTTACTTAATAAAAAGTTACTATATCACTCTCTTACCGCTCATGGCCGCAATACCGGTGATGTATTTGCCAGCAAATTCTCAAACAAGCATAATTCACATCAAAGCAGCTTGGGATTTTACATAACAGGAAGTACTTACATCGGCAAGCATGGAATCTCATTGAAACTTTTCGGCGTGGAATCAGGAATTAATGACCAAGCTGAAGCACGTGCTATTGTCATGCACGGTGCAGCTTACGTAAGCGACTATTACATTAAAAAATTTGGAAGATTAGGGCGCAGTTACGGGTGTCCGGCCGTGCCCATGGAATTGCATAAAAGCATAATCACACAACTTGCTGGGAAAACATGTCTGTTTATCTATTATCCGGATTCCGAATATCTTTCAAAGACTAAGCTTAAGGAGTCGCATTTAACTGCACACGTAAGGCAATAATATCCTTTACCAATTCGAATTTTTTAGCTTCCTGGAAGGAACTCAAACTCGTCTGCTTGTGATGCTGTCAGTTTAAGATGGGCAAGTGCCCTAAGCAAAGATTTTTTTACGGACAGAAGTTCATGATCCACATTCATTAATGTAGACGTCTCAATTTCGTTTAAATGCTTTTTCCTTAGCGCATCGATAATTTCCGAGCTTTGATTTTTCTGATTTTCAAAAGCTTTTTTCATTAACAAAGCAAGCTCCCCGAATAATATCTTCTTGTCCTCAACGTCAAGGAGGCCTAAAAAAGACAAATCAAATTCCTTCCAATTATTTTGAAGGTCATGGTATTGCTTGTGAATCGTGTCATTTGCGGTAGATTCAAAATCTTTCAAATTGTGCGAAATGTCTTTCATAGACTTGGCCGCCCGGATACAGAAGCGCATGGTAGTAATGTACTGGTTGATCAATCCATATTGTTCCTGACTGAGATCAGCAGTTTGCAGACGCGCGTAGTAATCGAGTATACTACCTTCGGTTTGTTTTAACCTGCTGTACATCACGGTAGCGGAATTTCCATTTCTTCCAAGGGATTTTAAAAATCCTTGGGAGTGGACGTGATCAATATGAAAAATGAGCTTGTTAATACCCATTGTTTTTCTTAAAAGATTTTCACCTTCATGCAACAAAGCGTCGACTGCAAGTTCCGGAACAACCGGCAATCGATTGCTAATAAATGATGCATCATGGTGATCCTTGTTTTTAACTTTTTTCTTTAACCAATTCGCAAATACATCAATAAAGGGAAGAAAAATTATTATGGAAAAGAAGTTTATCAGTGTTTGCAAAAAGACCAATCCTATAAGCGTATCCTTAATCTGAACTACGTCCTGGATAAAAATTATAATCCAGGGAAGAAAAATGAACGCAATTACACAAGTGATCAGATTGAATGTGAAGTTCCCCCACGCCACACGTTTTTTATCGGCCGTTCCATTAAGACCTGCGAGTACTATTTTAATAGTGGTGCCCAATTCCGAACCTATCACAATGGCGGCGGCCATCGGAAAGGTTAACACCTGAGAATACAGTGCAGTTAACGTTATGGCAACGGTTGCCGAGCTTGATTGAATCAGTAGCGTGATTCCAAACCCGATTACAACAAAGACCCACAATCCGTATTGGCCATATACACTCAGATTAAGATCTTTTACAAACAATTCAGCCGCTACTTTCATAAAGGCCAAGCCAAGAAATAAAATACCGAACGCGAAGAACAATCGGAAGATGTCGTAAAGCCGTTTTTGTTCTCGCAGAAAGAACATGGCTATAGCTGATATGGCTATTACGGGGAGTGAATAATGTTCAATGTCGAGGTTAAATCCGATGGTCGCTACAATCCAACTTGTCAGCGTAGTGCCCAAATTGGAGCCTAATATTACACCCAGCGCATTTCTTAAGGTGATGGTCCCACTTTCGACAAAAGCAAGCACCAGAAGCGATACCACCGAACTGCTTTGTACCAACGCCGCTATTAAAGCACCTCCTGTAATTGCTTTTGCCAAACTCTGTGTATACTTTCTCAGAAATAATTTAAATGATCTTCCCGATAGACTTTTGAGCACGTGCTCCATCAGAGTCATGCCGTAAAGAAATAGTCCCAAGCCTGCAAAAAATTTCCAGGTATCCATTTTACGTTACGCTTAATTTGAAATGATTTATGGGAACCGAATTATAAATATCATTGCAGCTTGATTGGCATAGAAAAAAAGTTAATCACTCTTTTCGTATTTTCCGGAAATTTCATCAACACATATCCGGTAAAATATTGGTTTCGGTTCTTTTTCAACTTTTAGGGGAGAATCCTTAAGGCCTGTAGGCTTGACAGCCTCACTGACTTGAAAAGGAAGAAGGCGAACACTTATTACTTTCATCGCCTTGTTTTGCTCTGACAAAGTTTTTAACTCCTGATATCTCCCCTGAATAATTATCGTTCGCCAGTTCTTCATATTTTCTTTGCTCTCAACTTCAAAACAAACCGTTGGATTTTTACGCATTATTTTAATCTTCAATCCTTCTCGGGAGTGTATGTAGATATAGTTTCGATGATATGCGTAGGCCACAGGAACGACATATACCTTTCCAAATGCGTAGCATCCAATTCGACCAACGAGTTCAGCTCTGAGCACGTCCTCGCTTTGTTCTTTTGAAAGTGTCCCGTACATAGCTATTCGTTTTAAAGACTGATGAACTGTATTTGCATACACAAAGTATTACTCCTATCCTTCAGACGCTATGACTTATCTTATCCTTCTAACTGATAAACATCATTGAAATAGGTCACCAAATTTTTATGATTAGAGTCAAATAAAATACTGAGGATGAAAAGTTTCACGAAAAATTTCATATTCAAGTAGACTTACTTTTTACGACAGGGTTTCGGTTTCACCCTTTAATTTAAAACAATCATTATTTCCAATTTTATAGTTCGAATATGAGCGCAATCATTTTTGAGCATGATTATAGTCATATGATGGGTGAAGGATAACTGGTATGTTAGCATTGCAAAACGCAATTACCATGGACCCTCATCATTACCGCGTAGACATACATTGGAATTCCGATCGAAAAGGAATCATGTGTTCTCCTGAACTCACTTCATCAATGTCCGATAAAGGCTGCATTGAAGTTGCAACCCCACCACAATTTCCAAAAGGAATTCACGGAATATGGTCACCTGAACATTTATTTACCGCTTCAGTAGCTAGTTGTTTCATGACCACTTTTTTGGCAATCGCTGAAAATTCAAAATTAGACTTCACAACTTTTGACTGCAAAGCAACAGGTATTCTCGACCAAATAAACGGCAAATTTTTAATGACAGAAATTGAACTTGAACCCACCATTACAATAAACGACGAAATGAATATCCAACGAGCCTCCAGCGTGCTTCAACGAGCCGAAAAGAGTTGCCTGATCTCCAATTCCATAACTTCAAAAGTTAATATGAAACCATCAATTCAGATAGTAGCGCGTCCTCTTCCTTTACAACAAGCCTAGCATGATGCTCATCCATCAGTTTACACGTTGCGAAAAAACAAAGAGAATAATTTCATCTTTTTAAACAGTAAAAGCATGGTATTTTGCTCTTTCCGGATATGAGTCGTTATAAATGACAGTTATTTTCCATTCATACCAAGGATGAGAGACAAAGTTTTCCATTTAGGGTTATGATCAGCAATCAGCTTGGCAATGCCTACGAAAGGAACGAAAAGGATCATTCCAGCCATTCCCCAAATAACACCACCAGCAAAAATTGAAATCAACATAACTAATGTATTTACATTAAGGCGGCTGCTTACAGCAATTGGAAATATGACGTTCGCCTCTAAGTACTGAATGAATGCAAATATTGCTACAACACCTACCGGATACCAGATTGAATCATACGTAATCCAGGCAATTGTCATTGGTAACAATGACCCTACCATAATTCCGACATAGGGAATAAAGGTGAGGATAGAAGCAATAAAACCGAACAGGATAGCATGAGGAACACCCAATAATAATAAACCGATACTATTCAAGATACCGACCGTGAGATATACAATTGCCATACCCTTAATAAAATTATAATAGGCTTGAATCGTTAACGAAATAATTTCCCGAAGGCTTTCTATTTTTTCGGATGGAAATACACTATGAAGAATCTTCATCCAATGTGTTCGGTAATAGAGAATCAAAACGGAGTAGACTGGAATAAGTGCAAGAAGAACGGCTGAATACGTAGACCCTCTTATCGCACTCTGAATAAATGAGAAAATATTTGTTCCTGACTGATCTGATACTTTAGCGATCCACTCCTGCTGAGTTTCAAGTGAGATGCCAAATACTTCAATAAGCATGCGGCTAAAATCCTCAATAGATTGTTCAAGTTTAAGCATTAGCGCAGGCCATTCATTCAAAAAACTAAAAATCTGATATGTGAATAGGGTTAGAATAAGAAGCCCTAAGACTATCATTGAAGCTATGGCTATTGCTATTGCCCATAGCCGCGCAATTCCCTTCCGTTCCATCCAAAGGCAAATTGGATACAATACAAAACTGATCAGCATAGCGAAACTAACGGGGATAAAAACATCCTTACCAAAAAATAAAATTACCGAGCCAAAGACGATATACTGAAGAATTCTAAGTAAGGACGTATGCGACAACCCGGATGTATGACGTTCATGCATATTAATTTTGCTGCTGAAGTGAATTTAATAATTAGTCGCTTTTTTTTTCATCCGTAATAAAAGAAGCAAATGACCTAAGTGATTATTTTTAGAAGCACCAACCTCCGAAAGGTTCGAAAGAGTTTTGTGATTCAGGTTATTCAACGCACTCGTCAGACGCGAGGAAATATTATTAAAGAAAAGAAACTCATTGTAAGTTTCAACAGTAATAGCATATCCGTCAGGCACTTCGATTCCCAGGAAGGATAAATTCGTTGTCATTTCTCCTAAGGATGCGTTCTTCCCCCCAACTTGTGAAAGACTTCTCATCGACAGCCTGCTAAAAGGTATAATGAAGCGACTCATAATGATTCCCACATTAACAGTAGCGGGTAAACAAAAATATTTTGGTCAATGGCGATATCCCATGACAGCAATCATAAGCAGATCTGATAAAAGTCAGGAACTAAAACATTGAGAATTCTCAAAAACGACCCCCTAAGAAACTATCCCCTATTTTCATTTTTCTTTCAACTTGGAAATCGAAACTAAAAATTTTCTGATTTTTGAGATTTATAGAAGAGTTGAATCAGCCTTTGGTCGCGTTCATATACATCAGTGTATTGATAAAATGTGCCGTTTTTAAATTCACTTGTAAAGTATCGGACGTGAATAGGAATTGGTTGGTTCAAATTCACAGTATGCCTTTTCCGTTCTCTTAAATGATCTTCAACGATTTTAGACCTTTTATTTAGCTCGCCAGTGGCGAGGTAATGCGCAAGTTCGACTGCTTTTTCCATTCGAATACAGCCATGGCTGAAGGCCCTGGTATTGTTTTTAAAAAGTCTCTTTGTATTGGTATCATGTAGAAATACCGCATAGGGATTATCAAATACGAATTTTAAAACACCTAAGGAATTTTCTGGACCCTCGCGCTGCCGGAGAAGAACCGGAAAATAGTTTTTGGTAAATTTTTTCCATTCCACGCTGTCAGGATGAAGGATATTACCTTTCTGATCGAGCACATCGAAATTATTTTTTGTGATAAATGAAGTACTTTCTTTTATGATTGGTAAATATTCTTCAACCGCAATTTTTCGTGGGACATGCCAGTATGGATAAATTACAAAACACTCAACCAAACTGTTTAACAATGGTGTTTGTCTTTGCGGAGTACCTACAATAACTTTTGAATCTAAAACGACTTCATTGTTTGAAATTACTTCGAGCCAAAAGGATGGAATGTTAATGAGTATATAACGGCTTCCTAAAATGGCACTCTCCCAACGCCACCTTTCAAGATTTATCTCCACCAATTGCAATTTTTTATTTAAGGGATGTGATTCGTCTACGATACCCTCCAAAAAAATTGCTCGATCTTCAGGGTTTAAAGTGTCCAGCAATATTTTCAAAGCCTGTTTTAATCCACAATACCCCGCAAAAATTGGCTCTTGCGATTCAACTATAGATTTCAATTCTTGGCTATCCAAAACATTTTTTAAAAGTGAGATCTGCACAGAATCATCAACGCCTATTTTAACTAAGGCACTTAATTTTCCGTACTTCAGATCGTTTGCAATAGATAGAAAAGCGTCCGTAAGTAATACATCATTTCTTAACAAACTCGCTTGACTATCGGACTGCTTGTTGGTTTCAATTTCACTCCAATGGTAGTCTTTTGGCATCAGGCCGTAATAACGTATATGCTTGATTAGGGAAACCATCGAATCGCCAACAACTGAAAGTTTTTTGTTATCAAACCACACCGGAGCATTATCTCTGGAGGTGTAAAATTTCAAAACCGATTTCCTTCTTATCAATCCCCCATAAAGCTGATCAGTTGTATCCAATGGTAATCCGCTGGGAAGTAAAACCTCCTGCTCTTTAAAAGCTGTAGGAGCACTTGCTCCTGTGGAACGCTTAATAGAACTTTGGTATCCGAAACTCAGAAGAATGATGACCAGAAGTCCATGAAAAATATATCTCGTTAATAAAGTTTGCATTACAGTCTTGAACATCCTTCAAAGTGAGAAAATTCGGTCTGTGAATCCTATGACAATAATCAGAATCAAATATGATCCCCATCATTCTTCAAAAAAAA
>CAZAHL010000384.1:0-6735 GCA_964484845.1 uncultured Chryseolinea sp.
GCCATGCTTGAGTCGGAGGAAAACGAACGCAGAAGACTGGCAGGAGACTTACACGATAGCGTCGGAGGAATGCTTTCAACAATTCGTGTTGGATTAACTACTATAGCAAAGCAAATTCCAGACCCACGCGGTCTCGAACAGTCTAAACAAATGCTCGATGATACAATTACGTCTGTGAGGAGAATAAGTCTTGACCTGATGCCCTCCACGCTGGATAAATTTGGATTAATCCCTGCTCTAAAGGAAATTTGCGAACGATTTCAGTCAGCTGCCTTTATCCCTGTCAATTTTCATGAAACGGGCGAAGTGAAATTAATTGACCGAAAAAGAGAATTGAAGATTTTTCGCATAGTCCAAGAGTTATTGAACAACGCGATTAAACATTCTCAGGCAAGGATGATACAGGTCAGTATATATGCAGAGGACCAGTTGACGATCAGTGTCGAGGATGACGGGATTGGTTTCGATCCGGCGTTGAGCGATGCGAATCCACAAAGGAGCAATGGCTTGGGCCTCTATAACATGACAAACAGAGCCCGCTTGTTAAATGCCCACTTGGATTTTGATAAACAGGTAAAAAAAGGAAGCAAGATTACTTTGACCATTCCCTATGAAACAATTGAAAGTCTACATCGCTGACGATCATACCCTTTTTCGCAAAGCTATGGTCAATCTACTTCGCAGTTTTGAAAGGGTAGTCGATGTAAAAGACGCTGAAAATGGAAAGGAACTGTTGACCCTCATTAAGTATGAAATACCGGATGTTGTCATTGTTGATTTGCAGATGCCGGTGATGGACGGAGCTGAGACGAGCACCCATATTATTCAAAAATATCCGGATGTTAAGATTATCATTCTTACCATGCATGATAGTAATAAGTTTATTCTTCACATGATGGAATTGGGTGTTCATGCATTCCTCTTGAAGAATACCGAACCAGATGAATTGGAGAAGGCGATTTATGGTGTATCTGATAAGGATTTTTATCATAATGAATTGGTGGCTTCCGTTTTACGAAAAAATGTGAAAGAAAGGAAGCCTGGTCAACGACCGATTTTCGAGCATGCCGAATTAACCGAACGTGAAAAAGAAATCCTTCTGCTTATCTGCCAGGAACTAACCATGAAAGAAATAGGGCAACGGTTGTTCCTGAGCGAAAACACTGTTCGCAATCACCGTGTAAACATTATGGAAAAAGTCGGAGTTAATAACATCGTTGGCCTGATAAAATATGCTTACGAAGCCGGTGTGGTGCTCTGATTTTCATTAAAACCCGAGTAGTATAATTGTACTATTTTTAAGGTTTTGTTTTATGTCTTTTTGCTTCGCAATTCTATGAGTACGCTCTCAGTATTTGAATGTGCGCGCACATTCGTTATTTCCTTCACTTTTGTGTTCCCTGAAATTAACAAAATGAAAAAATTAGTGAAGCAGTTATGCGATCTTCAATAAAAAGAAACTGTTGTTAATTTTTCAACCACTACTACTATAAAAGCAATGAAAATTCTTGTGGTTCACAGGCAGAACAATACCGTTAATTTAATTAAGTCGGTGCTTAGCAGATCTAATCCCGTTGTGCTTCAAACAGAATCTGGTTTGGATGGGCTCCTAACCTCTCGAATCGAACATTTCGATCTGATTATCTGCGGCACGGACCTGCCTGTGGTCACAGGTTTTGAGTTGATACGATCAATTCGTACTAACTCGGTAAACCGGCATACTCCTGTAATTTTTTTGTGTGATAGGCTTGATGAAAAAATGGAATATCTCGGGAAAGCCTTACTCGTATCAGCCATGCTAACGATGCAAGAAATAGAGTCCCGGCTGGAAGAGATTGTTCATCAAAGCGTAAAAACAGAGCCGGACAAATTATGGTCGGAATTAATCGCCCAGCCCGTTAAATTAAATTGACAACACGTTGTCTAAATGTAAAAGACCTCTCTCTTTTTTTGAATTAAGTTTTCCTTCAAATAGTTGGCATCTACTTTTGGAATAACCATAACCAGGCGTATTGCCTTGGCCTATGGAGTATCTCTAGTTTTCTTTATCCTTGGTAAATTCAGAAAACATACTATTGAAAATGGATAGTATGAGACTGAAAGCCAATGCCCACCAGAATCCATCGACGGCGAAACCGGGCACGAAGTAATCAACGATCAGAATAATTAATGCATTAATAACTAAAAGAAAGAGACCTAAAGTGAAAATTGTTATTGGTATGGTTAAAATAATCAATATCGGCTTCACCAATATATTCGCAATCGAAATCACGACAGCCACCAGGAGGGCGTATCCGTAGTGCTCTACATCAACACCAGGTAACAGATAGGCAGTTAATAAGACGGCTACACCGGAAAGTAAAAAGCGAATTATTCCACTCATTTTTAGCTTATTATAAATTTGCTTGAAGATCCGCTTTTAAGTGAAGATGTCAAATTCTAACTTACGCACATGTACGCGATTGTTGATATTGAAACCACCGGAGGATACGCAGAGAGCCATCGCATTACAGAGATTGCCATCTATCATCACGATGGCATGCAAATAACCAATACTTTTCACACGTTAATTAATCCTGAAAGGAATATACCCTATTATATCACAGGGCTCACCGGAATCACGTCCGAAATGGTATGGAATGCGCCATTGTTCAAAGAGGTAGCCGAAGATATTTTTGCACAGCTTGAAGGAAAGATCTTTGTAGCGCACAATGCCCATTTCGACTATTCATTTTTAAAAAAAGAATTTGAAACGGTTGGCATAAATTGGCAGGCTAAGAAATTATGCACAGTTCGTTTAAGCCGCAAAATAATACCGGGTCTTCGATCCTATAGTTTAGGCAGCCTTTCAGAAAGTCTGGGAATTGAAATACTTAACCGACATCGTGCATCCGGAGATGCCGCAGCGACAGTAAAAATTTTCGATCAACTATTAAGGCGAGATCGGGATAGTTATATCGTGAAAGCGTTAAAGCGTAATTCCGGAGAAACAATTCTTCCTCCTAATTTACCAAAAGAAGAATTTGATAAGCTGCCATCTCTCGCAGGCGTCTACTATTTCCACAATTCCCATGGGAATGTAATCTATGTAGGAAAAGCAATTAACATCAAAAAGAGGATTGCGGGTCATTTCACAGGCGATGCACGCGAGTGGGGCAGATCTAAAATTAGAAATGAAATACATCACATCAGTTATGAGCTCACCGGAAATGAATTAATAGCACTCATACTTGAATCGCAGGAAATCAGAAGACTCTGGCCTAAATATAATCAGGCACAAAAGTTCCGGGTGGAAGAGTGGGGCGTTTTTAATTATGAAGACCGCAATGGGTATATGCGGTTTTCTGTGAATATAATCGCACGAGGATCTCGTCCTTTAATACGCTTCAGCTCGAAAGGAAGTGCGTGGAATTTTGTCTGGGAGAAAGTACGGACTTTTCATCTCTGTCCTAAATTGAGCGGGCTTCAATTATCCAAAGGGCTCTGTTTCGAATATCAAACAGGAGCGTGCCAGGGGGGCTGTATGGGTGTGGAATCGAATGAGGAATACAATGAAAGGGTGATAAAGGCCATTCAGTCGTTTAACGAAGAGGGAGAGACCGTCGCCATTATTGGAAAAGGAAGGAATATAGAAGAGCAATCTCTCGTCTTAGTTGAGAAGGGAGCTTACTGGGGATTCGGATTTTTTGATAAACAAAATGCAATTTCCGATTTCGAATCCGCTAAAACATTTGTGAAACGAAGCGTTGAAACTCCAACTGTACAAAGCCTGATTAACGGCTACGTTACAAATCCAAGAGGATCTGAAGTTGTAGTATTTTGACAATGAGCAATGAGCAATGAGTAATGAACAATGAACAATGAACAATGATCAATGATCAAGCAAATCATTATTGCTGGTTGCCCATTGCCCATTGTTCATTGCTCATTGTCCTCCCCTTTACTCCAGGGTAAAGCGATGGCACACGATCACTGGTGGCTACAATCTTGGTATCAATGTCCATCATCGATAGAACTCCGGACCAACCAGCCCCTGTATCCATCATCCAAATCTCACACGATCGAATGGGCCACGCGAACGGTATGGGTGTATGACCGATGTACACCTCATCAAATGGTGTTAGCTTCACAGTGACTTCTTTCGTGAAAAGGTTCCACGCTTTTTGCACGAGTGTTCTATCCCAAGAAAAAATTCTTAAGTCTTGTTCTTCTAACGGACGATGAAGATCGATACCGGCGTGAACAAAAAGGTTATTGTTTAAAATGTAATAGGGTAAAGCAGTTTCAAAAAAATTAACATGCGTTGAAGGAATAGCTTTTTGATAGGATGAGATAGTAGCCGCTCCACCTTGCGTTAGCCAGGTATCTTCAACTGTTCCGGTCTTCATCCACTGAAGGGCCCACAAGTCATGATTGCCAATGATATAAGTAAGATTCTTAATTTTTAATAACTCATCAACGCATAATTTTGTGTCTGGCCATCCATCGCAGACATCACCTAAGCATATGAGTTGATCTATTTCATAACTGAAATGGGATCGTTCGAGGCATTGCAATAAAGCCTGGAACGCACCATGAATGTCACCTATGACAAATGTTCTGGGCATAACCTTTTATCAATACCTATTGTTTTTCCAACAAAATTTCGACCTTAATTGCTAATAATTACGTTATTTTATCCGTTTAAACTTGAAATTAATTCATGGAAGCTATAGCAGTTGAAAAGCACGAGGAACACAAAGAAAAAGTAAAACAAGTTTGCGCTGAGGTAGCGAAGGTAGTGGTTGGCCAGGAATATATGGTAAACCGACTGATGATTGGCTTGTTTACAAACGGCCATGTTCTTCTGGAAGGGGTTCCGGGGCTGGCTAAAACGCTCACGGTAAGCACGCTCGCGCAAGTATTACATCTTGATTTTCAACGCATTCAATTCACCCCCGATTTGCTTCCATCCGATCTTGTGGGCACGATGATCTACAATCAAAAGGAAGGGAAATTCGAGGTCAAGAAAGGACCGATCTTCGCCAACATTATTCTTGCGGACGAAATCAACCGATCGCCTGCTAAAGTTCAATCAGCCTTATTGGAATCAATGCAGGAGAAGCAAGTTACCATTGGGGAAACCACCTTTAAATTAGACAGACCTTTCCTCGTTATGGCAACGCAAAACCCAGTAGATCAGGAAGGAACTTATCCACTTCCTGAAGCTCAGGTTGATCGTTTTATGATGAAGGTTTTTGTTGATTATCCGACCAAGAACCAGGAAATGGAAATCATGCGCAGAATTTCCAATATGAAGTTCGATTATACCGTGAATACAATTTTAAGTAAGGAAGATATCTTTGCTATACGGGATCAGGTTAATAAAGTAAAAATTTCAGAATCGTTAGAACGGTATATTATCGAATTAGTCTATGCTACACGCAAACCGTTAGAGTATAAGCTGAATGAGCAAGCCCAGTATATTCAGTTTGGTGCTTCGCCCCGCGCTAGTATCAATTTGAATCTTGCTTCAAAGGCCTTGGCCTACATCGAAGGCAGGGATTACGTACTACCTGAAGATATTAAAGAAGTTGCTCAGGATGTTATGAATCATCGCATTATCCTTAACTACGAAGCGGAGGCGGACAATGTCCGGACCATGGATATTATCAAAGCAATTCTAGCTAAAGTGCCTATTAATAAATAGCCTGAAGGGGTTTGCCTACTCCTTCCGTTGTTATCGTTATATTAACTTCATTAAAAAATTATATAATAATTGTTAAGCCATGTGGTATACAAGTGCTTGACAATCATTGAAAAAACCTTAAATAGGCTAATCCTTGTTAGGGGCTAATCTTCAAAAATTTTGGCCCTTAACAATTTGGTAACAAAGGCGTAGGCATCAGGTAATATTGGAGAATGACCTTTGCAACAAATTAATATTTTATGTTGCGTAGCGTTATACTTTCTCTGCTCTTAATTGGAACGGCACTCGCTGGATTTGCTCAAAATGGTACTATCGGAGGAGTCGTAACCGATGCCAAAACACAAGAGACCATTATTGGTGCCAACGTCTATATTCAGGGGACCCAAGTCGGATCCGCGACCGATATTGAAGGAAAGTTTACTATTGCTAACGTAAAGCCTGGCACTTATAATTTAGTGGTTTCGTTCATTACGTATAAATCACATATCATTCCTGATGTTGTGGTAGAAGGCGGAAAAATTTCTGAAGTACAAGTTGCCATGCAAGAAGATGCCACTGAACTTAAAGAAGTGGTGGTAACAGCTACCCGTGAAATCAACAATGATCTTTCTTTGGTTAGAGCAATAAGGGACAGTAAGCTGGTAGTCAGTGGAATTTCTGCTGAACAGATAATCAAAGCACCCGATCGTGATGCGGCGCAGATCATGCAACGCATATCCGGCGTGAGTATAGTTGATAATAGATTCGTCATGATCAGAGGTGTTGGCGAAAGGTATAATCAGGTAATGATTAATAATGTTATTGGGCCAGGCACCGAAGTCGATAAGCGGTCATTTTCTTTTGATCTTATTCCTAGTGCTGCAATAGATCAGGTTCTGATCTATAAATCTGGTGCACCTGACCTGCCCGGTGATTTTGCAGGTGGAGTTATTCAAGTGATAACCAAACAAGCGAAAGAAGAGAACTATTTTAAGATAAACACAGGAATCGGATATAGACTGGGGACAACGTCTAAGGATTACAAGCAAAGTAAAGGAAGTGATACA
>CAZAHL010000385.1:0-6683 GCA_964484845.1 uncultured Chryseolinea sp.
TTTGTCGAGGACTACAATTTCAATGAATGGCTATATCGCGCGTTGATCTTTCTAGTTATCTCATGCCCTTGCGCGTTGGTTGTCGCAATACCGTTGGGATATTTTGGAGGAATCGGAGCAGGTTCACGCAATGGTATTCTTTTCAAAGGCTCAAGTTATCTTGATAGAATGACCAGGGTCGACACCGTGGTGATGGATAAAACAGGCACACTTACGAAAGGAGTCTTCAAAGTACAACAAGTTGTTGACAAAGGCCTCAGTAAAAACGTTTGGCTTCCGCTTGTAGAAGCAATTGAAGCACAATCGAGTCACCCAATCGCGAGGGCTGTCGTTGAATATGTGGCAAGTAAACAAAAGCTTTCCGTTACGACTCTCAAGGAGATCAAAGGCCACGGATTGAAAGGCATTGTCAACGGAAGGGAAGTTCTTGCTGGTAATACCAAACTATTAAAGAAGTTTAATATTCCTGTCGATGCAGAGATCGATCAAATAGTAGACACGGTGGTTGTTGTCGCAGTTGATAAAAAGCTTGCAGGCTACATAACAATCGCAGATGAAATAAAGGAAGATGCAAAGCAAGCAATTGAACAACTGCATGCGTTGAATATCAAGACGGTGATGCTAAGCGGAGATAAGCAGGCAGTTGTTAACAAAGTTGCACAAGCGCTTAATATTAAGAAAGCATATGGCGACCTTCTTCCGGAGAACAAAGTGGAAAAGGTCGAGGAGATTAAGAGAGGCAAGAAAGAAGCATTGGCATTTGTTGGAGATGGCATCAATGATGCTCCTGTACTTGCGATCAGCGATGTTGGCATAGCAATGGGAGGCTTAGGAAGCGATGCAGCAATTGAGACCGCAGATGTTGTCATTCAAACGGACCAACCTTCAAAAATCGTTACAGCTATTAATATAGGCAAGGCAACAACCAATATCGTTTGGCAGAACATTGTGTTTGCTTTTGGAGTAAAAATCATTGTAATGGCTTTAGGAGCCTGGGGACTTACCTCTATGTGGGAGGCAGTGTTTGCTGATGTAGGTGTTGCCTTGTTGGCAATTTTGAATGCTGTGAGGATTCAGAGAATGAGTTTTTGAATTTCTTTTTCAGCGCTTAAATTTTTGTTACTCATTTAGGGATTAGGTTTCGAGTAACAAACTAGTAACAAAAAAAAGCATAAAATGAATTGCCTTGGCGCGGCTATTTACCGATACAGAATGTGCCCTCTTTTGATTGTCAGTACTTTGCGTGCTGCTAGTAACAAATAGTAACAGAAGTTACCTGATCATCGTTTAACACCTCAAAGAAAATATCCGCGCGTTTGTTACTGTATATAGAGTGACCGTCAAAGATTAGTTTGTGTTTATACAACTGCCGCTATTTCTTTTTCTTTAACATAGCCTTTGTATACGGCTCGAAAGTTTTGTTAGGCTCCGCTAGGTTGAAAATTTCTGTCAGAGTATTGTCGCCAACAATGTAAGTCTCCCTTGCTCTCCATCCTTTTGGAATATTTTCGATGGCTTCCGATAGGAACACCATGGTCTTTTTATCTCCTGAAATGCTGTCGAGCGTATATTGATTCACGAAGCCTTCGCCATGAAATTGTCGGAAAACAAATGTCCTTCTCATTTTGTCGTAACTGATATATCCAACGTCTTCATGAACGTAGCCCTTCGGTTTTTCTTGCGTGACCGGATAAATGGTTTTGTTTCTGACTTCAATAAATTCTTTATTCAGCACGAACTGATAGCTCCGTTCATAGGTTCCTGTTCCGTCTACACCTTCACCGGTGCCAGTCCACGTTGCGATGAAAGGTTGGAATGGCAACCATAGACTATCCTGGTTTGTCATCTGCCCTTGTGAAGCAAAAGGAATAAGCAGTAGAAGTAGAACTATTCTCATAACTCGTAATTATATTCAAATGTAACTGTTCAAGAAATGTTTGGATTGTATAAATCGGACATCAGAAGAAAACATTGTCAAGTTTCAGGAATTCGGTGGGAGTGAGGCCAGAGTATTCTTTAAAGTCTCGGATGAAATGTGCCTGATCGTAATAGCCACAATCATAACTAGCCTCGGAGAGATACAGGTTGTCTTGTTGTTTTAGATAATGTAAAGAGTTTATAAACTTGATAATTCTTGAGAACTCTTTTGGGGGAAGGCCGATGCAGTTATTGAATTTTCGTATTAGCTGTCTATTGCTTACTCCAGTCTTTTGCGACAAATCTTCAATTCGTACTTGACCTTTAGATGCATATATCAGATCGAGGCAACGGTCTACAGTACTGTCGGGTTTACCATTCTTGCTCAGTTGTAATAATAGGTATGTCTGAATGATGTCAACTCTTTTTGTTGTGGCTTTGCACTCGACAATTCGTTCTTCTATTTCTTTCGCTAGTCCCTTCCAAACAAAATTCAAATCAGTAAAACCGTTGGAGATTTCCAGCATTGGCAAGCCGAAGAAATGATATGCCCCCTGAGCTGAAAGCCGCACACATACCATTCCGATTTTACCATTCGGTGCGATTTCGATGAAGTTCTTCATCTGGGCCACAACAAAACTTTGTGGCTGAACTTCTGTAATACTGTTGCTATAGAAAGTTTTATAGGGCTGCCTAAAATGGATGACTAGTTCAACGCAACTATCTGGTAAAATCCGCATCGGTGGAGCCCAGGATTCTTCACTTTCCATGGACCATATTACCTTAACAAATGGTTTGAGTGGTTCGGCAATAGGATATTCCTGATAGACCATAACACGAAGCTTATGCTATCATTAAGAAAGCAAAAAAAACCGGGATTTAAAAGGTTCCTAGGGTGCGATTATCGTTGCATTACCCCCAAGGTATTCCTCCGTGTCAAAGGCACATTGCAAACCATCCAACATCGGGAATCTGCGCCTTTTCTTTTACAACTGTGCCCCTGCCTTTGTCTCCTTATCAATGGTGTCGTCAATGTTTGCCACCTCAATTGAACAGTTGAACCTGGAGGCGGTGTGTTTCCTTCACCTTTCCATATGCCTCCGTCAGTACCTGGTTCCGAAGAAGTTCCTGACATCGGAAAGAAATGCGCCGCTCTTGAAAAGGAGATATTCACTAGGAACATCCTAATAATTTTAGCCAGCCCCAATCAGTTTAATTCTCTGGTAAGCTACAAGCCTAATAAGCATCTGGTGCTTCAACTAAATTCTGATACGCAACAGGTCAGCCTGTTGAAAAATATACCATTAACTCAATCATATTTGACAACCGGAATAAAATCCGCTATAGCATGGAGCTCATTGGGAGAAATGAAGACCGCCTCCCCGATTTCATCAGTATAGATGTAAGGGCCGACTATCGGTTTCAAATAAAACAACTTGGACGAACGGCGTTTGTAGATATCAATAATCGGCTCAACCCTAACGTAAGAAATTTTAAATCCAATCACCGGAACCGTATATTATTCTGGCATTGAATGTTTCTTACCTTTGGTTTAAAATTTGAATTTTGATTCTTACTTAATTGCAAAAGATTCAATTTTCAGACGATAAATTTCGCAAGGTATTATAGTTTTAACTGAGAATGCTAAGTAAAGCTTGCTCGTGATTAAAACCTAAAAAGGTTCGAAAAGGAGAACTCCAGTTTAAACAATGAAGCTACTCGTGTTGATATTTTTAGTACCCGTTCTAGGTTATGGGCAAGTTCAAGTCGCAGGAGAAATGCGAGAGATAATGCAACTGGCGAAACTATCTGCAACCATAGATATAGATTCACTTGACAGATCAGGGGTCTATGGTTTGGGAGTGGTAGAAGGACTGAAAGGCGAAATAATAATTCTCGATGGCGAGCCATACGTAACGTCGGTAGTTAAAGAAGTATGGTCCACTGAGCATAGTTATAAGATAAAGGCAGCGATGTTGGTGTATGAAAAAATTGAATCCTGGGAAACTGTATTGGAGAAGAGTGCAATTCAAAACTTGCAAGACCTGGAAGAACATCTGCAAAAATTGATGGGCGAGAAGGGGAAATCCCGCGACAAGCCGTTTGCGTTTATTATTAAATCGAATTTTGCAAATGTTGAATATCATGTGATCGATTGGAAAAAAGGGGCGATCCATACAGCAGCTAGTCACAAGCAATTTGCGAAATCAGGAAAATTGATAGATAGCGAAATTACTATTCTCGGATTTTATTCGAGTAATCATCAAGGAATATTTACTCACCACAGTTCCAAAATACATTTGCATGTCATTACCGACAACCATGATTTAGTTGGGCATGTCGATGAATTAAAGTTGAGAAGTCCATTTTCGTTGTCTATTGCAGATTAGACAGTGCTAGCCTGACGATGAAAGGAGTTTTAATTCAAACGGTGTCAAGTAGGTTATCAGAAATTTCTTTTTCCGACTTTGTTGTGATTAGTAGTATTCGCGCCAGTTTGTTGCTTGTGTTAAACTAGGCGGTGGAACTCCGAATTTCTATTTTTTTAACTAAAAAAAATGAGCTTAATAAATTGAAATCAATTGCATTCTTCTGAATGCTTGGTCGGTAAAGTTTAGCAACCTTGTTTTGACCATATCTGTAAATAGTAGCTGTTCTACCAGCGCCAACTTTTTGAGCCTGGCTGATATTAATCATTGTTTACTTTGGAGTTTGCTGGTAACTGGTGTGGCGCGCTTCCATGTTTGGGTGCGGTAGAATGGTCCGAAGAAACCCCGAACTTTTAACTCGTCATTGCTTATTAACCAGATTGATGCGGTGTAAACTTTCCCGTTTCCAGGATCAAGAATCTGACCGTCTTCCCATTTTTCTCCGTTCGGTTTGAACTTGTTGAGTATGGTCATGCCAACAATCTTCGTATTTTTTATTTTTCCTTCACATGCAATGCATACCGGATCTTTTCCCTCATGTGGCAGTAAAAATATCTTTCGAATGAAGCCGAACAGTTCGCCATTTTTTTCAATTATCTCAACTTCGGATTTTTCTTTTTCCCATGTGTCATCAATCGTGTTCCATAGTCCGACAGGAGAATTTGTTTGTGAGGTATTGATGCGCTTCCACGTTTGCGTACGATAAAAAAGGTCCATCATCCCTCCGTAGCCACGGACTTTCATCGTATTGTTACCTTCCATCCATAGTTTTGAGTTATAAACCTCTCCGTTTTGGGGATCAAGAATATTTCCATCTGTCCATTCGTTTCCCTCCTTTTTAAAACCCCAGAGGAAATTCATGTTGATTACCTTTTTGTTTTTTCGTTCGCCCGAGCATTTCGTACATATTGGATCATCACCCTGAAAAGGTTCAAGGAATATTTCCGACACCTTGCCCTCGATGGAATTGTTAGTTTTTACAATTTCGATCACGGATAAGGCAGTTCCAGTTTCCTCGTTATAGGTTGTCCATTTTCCTTCAACTGACTGTGCGTTTGCCGAAAACGATGACGCGAGAAAGACGATGGTAATAGTTACGGAGGATGTCTTTGTTTTAGGAGCTGATATTTTTGGTCGAGACTTGACTTCATCGAATTTCTCGTGATAACTTTTGTCTTCAGTTTTCATCAAGCGATCCCACCAGCTGAAATAGAGACCGTAGTTCGTGTTGAATTTTTCGTGGTGGATATTGTGGTGCGTAACTGCGGTGGTCCAACTAAACCACTTGTTTTTGGTCCAGCCCTTTGGAAAGATCTCGAAACCTAAATGCCCAATAACGTTTCTGATAATCATATACAGTAGAAATAATGTCATGACGATAGGATGTAATGGAAGCGTTAAGACCAAGATAGGGAAAACCAGTGCCTGTATTAATGCCTCCCACGGATGAAAAGCATACGCTGCCCAGGGTGACGGATTGGTCGATTCATGATGAACGCGGTGGACATACTTGAATATTTGTTTGTGATGCATAAACCGATGGGTCCAATAAAAATAGAAATCGTGAAAAACTAAAGTGAATATGAAACTGAAGACCAAATAGAAGATGCCATATTCCGGAACGGTGTTATAGACCGGTGTAAGTCCCGCGTTGATGGCTAAATAGAGACCAAACCCAACTAACGAAAATATTATTACGGTGCTCATCGAGTACGCAAACTCTTTTACGAGTTGCTTATTCTTAGGGAATGAAGATTGAATGAACAGGTGTCTCCAATGATTTCGTCCGATCACCCAAAATATCAGGAATGCAATGCTCGTTGGAATGAGATATCGGAAAAGATCAATAAGGTAGATCGCTGGCCAAACGTCAAAAAAGTTTTTCGTTTCCATAGGATTATTTGACTATGACTTTCAGAATGATGCCCTTGCTTTTGTTTCTGAGGGTGCAGGTCGGTACGAAATTGTACTCACCTGGTTTGGCTTCCGCAGATGCAAAGAGATACACAACGTAGTCATCAGGCTGGTCGGGAAGTTGTTTAATACTCAAGTTCAAACCGGCTGCAGTTGGTGGATTCAATGCAATTGATGCCTTTCCCGTTTTAAATGACTTAGCTCTCAGCACCGACAGTTTAACAGAATCCGTTTGACCCCTTGTCAGAGAAATTGTAGTTGTGGAAGCTGATAATTGGTACTCCTTCTCTGGCGGCAGTTCTGTTTGCGCTGAGCTACTATGAGCCCACAACAGCAGGCTCACTAATGACCATACATATTTTCTATTCATAACCTGAGTTCGGGTTAAGCCGAAAGGCGGAGTTGGTTTTTGAAGGCCTGTAT
>CAZAHL010000386.1:0-6683 GCA_964484845.1 uncultured Chryseolinea sp.
TCATATAAAGCATTGAAAGTTGAAATTGAGCAAGAGAATTTTGCTTATCAGCAGCTTCTAAAAATTTTTTAAAAGCCTCTTTTTCATTTTTATCTACACCAATTCCCATTAAATAACACCAGGCAATGCTATATAATCCCCAACTATTACCTTTATTTGCATAATCTTTAAATAAATCAAATACTTTTCTTTTATCTAGTTGTTTAACATGTTCTAAATATGTATTGCCATACATTATTGATGTTATTTTTAAAAACCATTGTAATAATAGTGATTTATCATTATTAATACTAATATTATCATAAGAACTATTTTTTTCAAGAAATCTCACTAAATATAATTGTGCAATAAGTCTAATTGGTTCAGGACTTTGTGATTCTTGCAGATATATTTCTAATGCTTTTAATTCATTTTTAGTGGGCCCGCTACCCATAAAATATAAGTGAGTTCTTTTTCGCAAACTATCCGGAAGAAAATCCAGCATCTGATAAAGGATATCTGGATTTTTTTTCTCTATGAATTTTCCGGAAAAGCCCACCACAAAACTCGATTCCGCGATTCCCGCAGCACTCCGGGCTTCACTTCTCTTTTCGAGCTTTTCAGCTGGGGTCATATTTTCAAACCGGTCTACGGTACCGTACCTTGCAGGCTTAAGTTTGGATTCAGGGACATCATGATCTAGATAGTGACGCTTGTTTAGCTCCCCGATATAAAAGACTTTGTTTAGAGGCAAATATGCAATCCGATATAGTAGCGATCTGAAAACAGCCTTTCCAAACGAGCGCGTTATCGCTTTGTCCTGAGTTTCACAACGCAGCCACACTGGTATTCCCTTCCGCTTGGCATGCCAGTAGGCGACCAAATCAAATTTAAAATTTAGCCCGACAAGTAGTATTACATCGGGTTTTATTTTTTCAATCATTTCCTTGACACCTTCGCCCGTAAAGGAGTCCCACGTTGAAAAGGGCTCGCCTTTTTCACAATTCAGAACCGTATGGTCATATCCTGATAGCATGGGTTCATCCCAAGCTACCTTCTGACCAAATTGCGTGTCATTGAGGCCTCGGACAGTACAATCGGATGCATAAACCACATGTACCATCCCAGGGTGTTTTGATTCTAAAATTTGCCAGATGGGAACTCTATACTGAACTGGATGTGTATCAAATACGAGCAGTTTCGAGGGCATATTTTTCATTTTTAAAAAGTTCAATAGAATCGTCCTTAACCAGAAAGGGCAACACCATAAGTTTTACGAGTATTAAAACACGAGCCTGACAGTTATCATTAAAAAGTAGCAGCCAATTACGAAGTGCTATGAATAAAGTCATGGTATAAACAATTCTGATAATGTAACAGAGACTACATTATAATGTTTTACCAAATATAGGGCAAAAGCCGATAAATGCATAATTCAAAATCCGCCGATTGGATCCTATAAACCAACGAGGTGCATATGCGGAAGGCGCAGTATCAGGGCAGGCTTAAATGATTAATTTCGACGATGTAGCTACCAACGGAAGCATTCGCCCGATGATATTTAGGGAAACAATCGTTTTAAAAATACTGGAACTGTAGAATTTTTCTACACATCTTATGAATATTGTGTTAGCCTAACAGGTCAAGTTATTCGTTAAGTTTATCTACTTTTCGCCCAAATTAGTCTTGGCACAATAATTATTAAATACTGAATACCCATAAATTATAAACAATGGCACTAGCAATTCGAAATTCATCCAGGATCATTATGTTGGCCGTCCTCGTCATATTCATGGCCGTGGGGGGTGGTTGTAAAAGTAAGAAGAAAGCGATGGAGGCTGCGGCAGCAGCCGAGAGAGCACGGATTGAGCAAGAAGCTGCGCTCAATAAGCAAAAAGAAGAGGAAGCTCGTAAAAGGAAAGAAGCTGAGGATGAAATTGCAAGAAAAGCCGCGGAAGAAGCAAACAAAAATAAAGCTACCCCTCAAGCTAAGCTTGAGCAGTATTTCGGAGCTATCTCAAATTCAAATAATGCAGCCTCTGCCAATAGTAGTATCAATGAGGCGCTAGCTTTATTTGCTTCCGATCAGACACCTGTATTAATTGTGATCCATGAAGCTGCTGGTGAAAAAGATTACGATCGGCCTACCACCATTAAAGATTATCTCAATTACCTTAAGGATCAGAAGAAGCAAGCCGATAAAATTGGAAATCTCCAGTTTGATAACGCGGGGAAAATCACCGAGGTAGAACTGATAAAACAGAAATAATAAATAAAAAAACAAACATCATGATCAACCATAAATCATTCTTTGCTTTCGTTATAAGCCTCTATATCGTCAGCAACCTGTCAGCCCAGAACGCCGATATAAGCCCTCAAAGAAAACAGGCTATTGACTCCCTGGCCTTGGAAAAAGTAAGGGATCTAAGTAAATACATTAGCATCATCGGAAATAAGAAAACTCCATTTTCTGAAGCGACCCGGGTTATGGATAGGGCAGAAGAGCTTTTCGCTCCTGATAGCGAGATGGGAGTTTCTTCTTTAAGCCGTAAGGAAATTAATTACTACAAAGTGCGTAAGTATTTTGAACGGTTAATGGCTCTTAATTATGATCGTGTTACCATTTCCTGGTACGACATACATTATATAAGCGATCTGGAGCGGCAGCCAGATGGTCGGTATGTTGGTGTCGTAACTATTTACCAACGTTTTGAAGGCGAATCGGATGATGGATTGAAATATAAAGACACCACGAAAAAAGATATTACAATCTATGTCGAAAAGAAGAAAACTCAAATACAAGGACGCACAATTGAATTTTGGGATGTGATGCTGGGTGATATCAGGGTGAGCGAAACGAGTGCATGAAGTCCTGTAACCTATTCATTTTATTCCTGGTAGTATTATCAATTCCTTTACAAGCACAGCTTGTGGATGAGATGGATGATGAAAGCAGGCTCTATGCAGAAAACAAGCAGGTCAATCAATTTTTCAGACGGTTTAACGGGGAGGAAGACGAGAAGGGCGAACGTTATTACCCAAAAGACAGACAATATCGAAGCGAAAAACTGCGAAGAAAATACATAGGAATGCTCTTTGATGCGAGCAACACCAGCATTTCCCAAGATCTCAAAGTACAGTTTGCAAAGGAAGTACTTGCCAAAGAAAAACCGGTTCTTTTAAATTTTCATGGGGGTAATTGGTTTTCGGAAGTTCATACAACCTTTACGATGAATGGAAAGAATGTACCTGTAACCCTATTCATGGAACTGGAAAAACATCACCTGGGAACCCGGTGGGTAATTACTAAAGTTTATGCCGATATGTTCAAATCATACTTTGAGAGGGATACAATTAAAGTCGGTAAGTTTCTCCACCCCTTAAGTCATGAGCTTGATTTTATGAATTTAAGAAAGGCCTTTAGCAACGCTGACAGTGTCGGCCAATATACCTTGAAGAAATTCACGCCCGATCATCTCTCTGTTTTCCTTTATGAAATAAAAAAAGGGAACTTAAAGTTTAAAACCGTGGAAGAGGTGAAGTTTCACTTTTTTCAAGTCGATGGTTGGTATTTTGAACTTTCTGAATTTAACCGGTCTGGTTACAACACAGGCTGGTTGATCTCCAATCTTGTCAAAGTAAAAAGTGAATCTGAAAAAAACCTTCTCAGGAGGTACGTTTATTATGAAACAAAATAAACCTTGGACCATTGCTCTTTTTTTTCTCTTCACAATCGGCTCAGCAGTGTACGCTCAACAAGCAAAACCCGATACGAAAAAACATGAGCAGAAAGTTAGAGACATGGTTGCGTTTCTGGAATTCGTGCTCAATACGTTGGGAAATGGTACCACTTCCGCTCGCGATAAAGATGTTCTGATAACAGAAAGTTATACCAAGATATTCCGTGACTCGAAAGTACAAATTGAAGACGACCTTGTTGAAAAAAGAAATGTTATTACTAACAAAGATGTTCAGGCATACTTGAAAGATGTGGATTTCTTTTTTGACGATCTGAAATTTGAATTCACCATTAAAGATATACAAGGCAAAGTAAACGCTAATGACAGACTTTTCTATAAGGTGTCACTGTTGCGCAATATGCAGGGCACTACTGTGGAGGGGAAGTTGGTCAATAACACCGTTCCCCGCTTCATCGAGATTAATTACGATCCCCAAACCCAGGACCTTAAAATTGTCAGTATCTACACAAATCAATTTGATGAAAAGGGAGCGCTGTTAACCTGGTGGAAACAATTGTCGTACGAGTGGCAATCCATTTTTCAGAGGAAGTTAAATATAACCGACAGCATTGACTTGTCCGATATTAAGAACATTGCATCCATTGAGGCGCTTGACCTCAGCAATAATAAATACATTCAAGATATAGAGCCATTAGCCCAGCTCACAAGCCTCCAGGCACTCGATTTATCCCATACCAACATCACGGATATTAGCCCCATTCGAAATCTCACAGAGTTGGTTGACTTGAATCTTTCGAATACAAAAGTTCAGGATATGACAGCTTTGAAGTACGCGGATAAACTGGTAAAGTTAAATGTTAACAACACCGCTGTAGTGGATATAACTGTGCTTGAAAAAATGATGAAGTTGGAACGGTTGGAAATGAGTACTCCATCGGTGGAAGATTTTGCTCCACTTACAAATCTCATTGCGTTAAAGTCTTTAAATCTTAATTCAACAAAAATTGACAATCTCTCACCCATCGCAAATTTGATAAGCCTTACAGAATTAAATGCTTCAAAAACATTGGTTGAGAATTTAAATCCAATAAAAGATCTCAAAAACTTATCTGTCCTTATTTTAGACAGTACCAGAGTTTCATATTTGAAACCCTTAGCCTCCCTTGAGAGCTTAAAAATTCTTCACTTGAATTACACTCAAATTTCGGACTTAAGTGTTTTGCGAGACCTTCCCCATATTGAAAGAATCTATTGTGATCAAACACAAATAAACCGCGCGATGGCCGATAGTTTTATGGCCTCCAAAAAAGGGTCTCTGGTGATCTTTGACTCCAAAGATTTAAAAGGTTGGTGGGACGACCTTCCGATCGTCTGGCAAAAGGCCTTCCAGAATGCAGCACACACTGGGTCTTCGCCAACGAACGAGGAACTTGCGAAAATTACAAATATTGATTCGGTATCTCTCAGCGGAAACATGGAAGTCAAAGACATTGAACCACTGCAAAGGCTTCAAAAATTGAAGGTGGTTATCGCAAATGGAACCGGTATTTCGAACCTGTCTCCATTACAAGAACACAAAGGGATTGAAACGCTTGACATAAGCGAAACAGAAGTTAATGATATTTCAATTTTACAACAATTCAATAATCTTAAAGTATTCAAAGCAGATCGCAGCAAAATACAAAGTATTGAACCCCTCCAAGGAAACAGAGGCCTTACGAAAATTTATGTAGATGGTACTGCTATTCAAGACACTCACGTTCGGGAATTTTTATCTAAAAATCCAGATTGTTTTATCGTGTATAAAACAGACACCTTAATAACCTGGTGGAACGAACTGCCTGAAAATTGGAAGGAAGTTTTTAAAGCGCAAGTACCGATTAATTCTAAATCACGGAAAGAAGATCTTCATCGCCTTGTTGAACTTGAGGCAATCGATTTTAAGGATGCTCCGGTTGATGAATTATCATCCCTTCATGCATTTGTGAGGTTAAAGAAATTGCATTTTTCCGGAACAGCTCTCACCGACCTGTCGCCTTTAGCAACTATAAAGTCTCTCACTTCGGTACATGCAACAAATAGCCCGATACGAGAGGTTACATCGTTGAGTGCTTTAAGCAATCTGGAAGATCTCAACATTTCAAATACTCCGGTTGAGGATCTAAGGCCTTTGCAGGATTTGCAAAATCTGAAAGCGATCAATTGTTCAGGTACACAAGTCAATAGTTTAACTCCGCTGGAAAATCTTTCGCTTGAGTCATTGGATTGCTCTAATACCAGTGTGAAAAAACTGACTCCGCTTTTTGGTCTGCCCCTTACGCTTCTCAAATGTTACAATACAAAAGTCTCGAGCAAAGAAGTTGAAAGTTTCAAAAAACGGATCCCTGAATGCAATGTTGTTTACTACCGATAGGGGCAGAGCAGAGAAATTTTCATAATGCCCATCCTACGTTTCCTTTGACAGCTTAAATATTGCTTGCGTAGCCCTACTTTGTCAAGTTACCGGGTCATCTTATCGTCTTCTTAACGCGAGGCTATCCCGATTACATTATTTTTTTGAGGTATCAAGTTGGATTTCCATAGATCTTCATAAGAATATGGATAAGGTCGATAATTTTTTTTCAGTATTATTAGTATGCTATTAAGGTAGACGTGCCGGGAAAATCTCTCAAATGGTTACATAAAAGAGCGTATAGCCCTGGAGGAGCTAAATGTGAATAGCCCTGGGCGCAGCCCTAGTCTATGCACATAAGTTAGGTTAACCTTTAGATATAGATGAGCTGCAACCCTGAAAGGGTGTTATCATTAACGCAGGGTGCAGCCCTGCGTTTAGAAATGAAGCGTAAACTAAAGCCCTGAAATGGCGAGATATAGTTGAAAGTAGATCGCTAATTTCCTTCATGAGAAAGTTCGTTACCAAACATATTTCATAGGCTATCACACCTCGGGTTATTTCGGGGCTGTCCAATAAGTATAGATTCATTCAAATGAAAAAAGCCCTTT
>CAZAHL010000387.1:0-6663 GCA_964484845.1 uncultured Chryseolinea sp.
TTATCGACCTTATCTATATTCTTATGAAGATCTATGGGAATCCAACTTGATACCTCGAAAAATAATGTAATAGCGATAGCCTCGCGTTAAGAAGGCGATAAGATGGCCCGGTAACTTGACAAAGTAGGGTTAGCTAAAAACCTTTAACAGTACTTTTCAGTTCATTCTACTGGATAGCAATACCTTCTGCGCTTCTAGTATTAATTTTGTTTCATTGTACATAAGTGCGATCTCATCCAATTCCTTATCATGGAAAGCAATAAAGAGATTGCTGTTTGGACTGGAGAATACTTTATTTCTGCCATGACGCAAAGGCATATAATGCTGCCGGGAATTTCGATTGGCAATGACCCAATCCAAAAAGCGACACATCTCTTCTTCCTGGAAGGTTAGTAATATGTTTTTATAAGCGAAGTTGAACTCCTGACAACACTCGCATACGCCGATATAGCCGTTGTCACATTCTGTCAATATCCGGAAACATGATTTTTGGTGTTTCATATTCGTGTTGTTCTTGGTTGTTACTATTGATCGTTCAGGGTTAATGCATCGTCTACCTCCATCATTAATAATGTCTGGTCAAGAATCTCTGAAAGTCCTTTCAATTCATTGTAGGTCATGACAAACATCAGCAGGGCATCGCGCGTTGGTAGATAAATACAACGTTCATCCCGATCCTCAATATCGCATTCAGACATCAGCGCTTCTGCAGTATACGTTGCAAAATCACTTACCTGTGGTCTGCTCAGCAAGACAGAAACATTGCCAAAATTTATATGCACAGCTCCACTACAGATACACTTTCTCGAGCATCCAAATTCATTTTTATGATAAATTTTATCTGTACAATCCATCTGTTTAGTCTTGATTTTTAAAATAACTGACTCTTCATATTGCGAAGAACCCCGCTGTCAATCGGTAATTGAAGCCAGGCTCCGTTGCAGGTTGCTCGCGAGATAAACCACAAAAAATTTCATCAATGACAACCAGCAGTGAGAAAGAAAATCTTGCTAGCATTTCTATTAGTGTATTTAGACAAAAGTATCCTCTAACGTGATTGTTTGTCAATCGCCTAGGCAGGCCTATTTTTAATACCTGTTAAAGGGTAGATGCTACCCTGGGATAGCTAACTCCTGGGATGTTGGCAAATTAATATAAGCGATCTTTGGCTCGTGCAACCACGGCGTAAGCAAATCCCTCTACGCAGTTATTTAGCGCGACACTTACACACTTAATTAGGAGCGTCGCTGAGTTGTGAATTTTAATAGTACACGTAAAATACTTATTGTGCGATTGTGGAAATTTTCTTTCGCTCAGCTGTCGGATATAGAGCTGAAGAATTCTCCGATTCCAGTAAGAATTCCATCCAATGCCTCCCCGAGATCTAACCAAGATGCGTCTAAGTTTGTGTCAGTGAAATCATGGTGCTGGATTACATCAGGTAGCGCGATGCCTTCCAATATCTCGGCTTTCATCTCTCTGTAGTCACATGCTTCTCCTGTTGCCTCATGATGCCTGTCGAATTCAGAATGAGATGAGTAAGTGCTCATTGCCCAGCAACTGAAATCTAATCCTCCATTCCAAGGACTTTTTTTGTGAGCCTTTTTGACTTCCTTTGGTTTATAATATTGTTTCTTTCCATAGTCTTGAATAAGTATTTTTCCAATGTCAGCTATGTATTCTCTTTTTTTAAAAGGAGCAGGAGGACAACTAAAATCCATTTGTTTATTCTTAAAAGATAAATGTGTTTAAAATCTGATTTATTATCAACCGTTGACAATCGAAATTAATGGCATTCAACAAAATTACGTACGCTACAGCACATGGTGTTTGAAATAACGCACTCTTAAAAAAGCAATGACGCACTACGCGAGAATATAAGCAGCGGTAAGTTTTAAAATCGAATCTGTCAACTATTGCCAAGCGTTGAACGAAGATGAATATTTAAACTTAGACTGAGCCCAGCGATTGATTGTGCACTTTATTACCGTTGCCTTTATTTTACGGTCATCATTATAGATCCGCTTGCGATGTCATGAATTGCTCGTTTGCGCTGATTGCCAGTTACGGTCAGAAATGAAACCCAGCCCAAAAGTCCCTTTGTAATAAATCTTAAAAACGCCTGTCCCAGCGAGATTCGTTTTTCGGGGTCTTTATATTTTCTAACTTTTAGTTTCATGATTTTGTGTCCCAACGTACTTCCTGTAAATGAAGTTAGAATCGGGTCGTACAGGTAGAACATAAACATTGCTATAGATCCTTTTACAAAGGTGGGAATATCCCCAAACGTATCAATGAATAGAGTCGTACCTGTAAAAATGATTAACATTATAACGATATCAATAAACAGGGCTTTTATTCTACTCACGAGACTGGGAAATATTGTGCCATCATATTTTATTTCTAAACGGTTCTTGCCATCATCCTCTAACTCAGGAATTAAATCTTTACTGTCTAAAATTTCCATATTTTTACACTTTATTTAATGAAATTTGCCGGCCAACGCTTAGTGCATGAGGTGCGATATAGATACCGCCGCACGATCCACCGTAACCGAGCGTTTTTAACAAAACTAAACTACGAATTACTGCGAACCACGCTATGTCTTATGCATGATGTTATTTGGCTTTTAATCACGATGACCAACCTTTAATGGAAGTATTAATTTCACGGCGACCTTCTTACCTTTATGATATCCGGGTATCCAGTCTTGATGATTCCCTACTGCTTTTAAAGCCTCTTTCTCCACAACTGTCAATGAGTCCATTGGATTTTTTTTTTAGTATCGCAAATATTACTATCCTCTTCATGCCCACTAGACACATTTTACTGGGTGAAGTTGTAAATGACCAATGAGGCTTGCTGCCACCACAAAAGTGTTTTATGCGAAATCCAAACAAAATAAAAGCCTTTAAAAGAAGATTAGCGATGGAATAACTGTTAATAGAATGCTCTCAATAATAGCTTTCATTACATTGAGCGGTTTGGATTGCAATGAATATAATGGAAATTCGAACCATATCTCTTCCGTTTGCTACATTTATTGCATTTTTAAAATTTGAAATGCATGATCTCATCATATCCGGTAAAACATTGGCTAAGTTCCGTGGCACTCGGGCCGTTCATATTGGTTCTTTATGATCTGTTGATTTATAGACACAATGAGATGCTAAGCCAGATACAGTTTTATTTCTTGTTTCTGTTTTTTGGTTTCTGCTTTTCACTGCCTATATCCATTGCTTATTTTTTTGCTTTTAAAATGCTCGTAAAAATAAAAACACCAGTGTTGGCAATTCGAACAATTCTTTTGGTAGGAGCAATTTGTGGAACATTACTAATCATAAAATTGATTGGCGGTTCGATAATGATAGCGTTGATGGTATCTTATAGTTTGGCCGTATTTATTTCAAGTTGGTTTTACACGATAGAGACCAATGATACTCAAGAAATCTGAGATAGATGGCCGCCTCACCCCTTCAATGTGCTTACAAATTAACTGTATTTACTCACCACATGCCTCTTTCACGACATCCTTTACCAAAACACCATCTCTGTTCATATATTTTTTCGATTGATTGTAGAGCTTAGAATGTTGAAAAGATGGATGGAGGACCAAATATTAATCCGTACTACACAAATTGGTACTATGACAATACCGGTAAGAATAATCTGGCCTTTTACGTTAATTACCCTGCTAACAGTAACTGGAGCTTGTGATCGGCAAATAAAGCGAAGCCAAACAAACAAAGATGAATCTATCGAATTAGATGGATTACAATATGACACGGCAGCGATAACAGTGATCCCGTTTGAGGTTGGTGGTGACAATTATCCGTTTAGCAACGGCTACGCACCAACTACGTTAACAGAAAGTGATATAAATGATATAGAAAACATTTTTAAAAAATGTGTTTCTGATTATAACTTTTCATTAGATCAGGATCATCGAGACTTCATTATTGATTTATACAAAAACAATTATAAAAAGCAATTGGTAGCAGTAAAGAACTCGAAAGGAGAAAAAGTAGTTTGGGTGAATTGTTTATGCAGAGTCCACGACCATTCATGGAAGAGCAGAATCTATTCCGTTGACGATGGCGGGAATTGTTATTTTCATTTTAAAGTCAACTTACAAACTAAAGCGTACTATGACTTGATAGTAAATGGAGATGCATGACATCACTATTCTCCTCTAGAAACTCTGCCAATCCCAAACTGATCGCCGGCTTTTACAGCTTTGCTACCGTCAACGTGTATCTCCACAACCTTTTCACTCATCACGGGATTACCTTTTTCATCCCTCAACGTTGCAATGATTTTCCGTGTTTTTACATCGATGATTTCGCCGGTAGAAGGATAAGCATGCTTTCCATCCAGGCTGAACGTAATCCATCCAGGCTGGTCTCGTAATTCGACGCTTGCTAATTGTTTGGGAGGCATTATCGTATTATCAAAAATATGCATCCGCTGATTGAAAGCATCACAGAGCCAGACCTCTTTTTCATTCGGTGTTAATCCAATACCGTGGCTGGGACAGCCATGTCGCTTGACAGGGCCTTGTTGAAAACCAACCACTTCAACATGATGAAGTTTTTCTCCCGTTTTTAAATCACCAATTTCAAATCCAAGTAGTCCATTCACATTGACATAACACAATGTTTGTGAACCATTAATCGTAAACGGCCTGACAGCTTGCGCAAAGGGACCGACTTGTTTAATCACTGTATGTGTACGAGCATCCGATATCCCGAGGGTGGTTGTACGCAGACCAGCCAAAAAAACGCTGACGCCATCCCCTCCGTAAAGGGTATTGTGCGCGCCGGAGTTTGTAAAAATCTGTTTGATTACATCTCCTGTTTCCGCATCCACTACATTCCAATGTTCTTTCTCGAGCGTCGGGAGATAAATAACTTTTCCATCCGGGGATATAGAAAGACGATCACAGCCCCCTTCATATTTTTTCTCCCATACAATTTTTTCCGTTGTCAGGTCAATGCGTTGTAGTGCTTCAAGGGTAGTGATGTAAATACTATTGGTGGCGAGGCTTACCCCTACCCCTTTAACATTTGACGGAGTTCCATCCGCTTTTAGCCCACCCGTGGCAATCCGTTTCACTAACCGGTAATTATCCGATAGGTCGTACACCAGAATTCCGTGTCCACCATATTCGAGATAGTTCCGTATACCGGGGACGGCAACGTACAGGCAACGCTTGACCTGAGCGGATTTAACAACTGGCGAAGTCTTTTCTAGTGACAATTGCGTCCAGGCAGGTGTTACTAAGAGCACTGCTGCGAAAAGAATTATAAAAGGGATTTTGGAAATTGCATTCATATAATCAAAGGTAAAACTTTTGCTTTAGTTATGTATCGCTGCCCAGCAACTGAAATCTAATCCTCCGTTCCAAGGACGTTTCTTGTGAGCCTTTTTTACTTCCTTTTCCATAGTATTTTTCCAATGTCAGCTATGGTAATATGATCTAGAACTTGAACTTCGAAGAGCTTTTGACGTTCCTTTAGCCTCTCCGTAAACACTCTATGTCCGGATGACTAGCCGGCAGGACTCCTCGATGATTTATGGAAGAATAATCCCACTGTGTCCCCTTAATCAAATCATTTGCATTTCCATCGGCAGATGTTTCGTGAAATCATTTTACTATCGGCGGTTGATTAATCGAGACAATATTTGAACGAGACGAACCGAACTTACGGTTTCCTTCAAACCAAGCGATGGCGTCCAACTAGGCGAACATAGCCTCATCATAACCACAATGTATCACTAGTTTCCTTTTAAGGCCCAACACTGGTAAAAAGCCCCGTCCAATATGTCCTAATGGACGCATTTTACGCATTCGGACGCGGTATTTGACGTAACTTTAAGCCTTTTAACCTAGCCCTCCATGGAGGGATTCATGAACCAGCTATTTCAAATTTTAACAAATGGGGGGATCGTACTCGGAGCATTTGTAATACTCCTGTTGAACAACAAAGGTGTTCGCAAGACAAGGGCAAACACGTTTCTGTCGGTACTACTGGGCGCTCTAACTTTTAGCACATTTCACTTGCGATTTGCCGGGGACGTCATCAATCACTTTTCTGTTAAGGCATACTCGTTAGGAGATCCTACTTTCTTATTGATTCCACCACTCCTTTGGTTTTATATAATTGAGTTAACTGGTGGACGCGTACGAGCCACGTTCAAAACAACATTACATTTCCTGCCATTCCTGGTTATTGTCTTTTGTTCACTCTCCTTTAGCTCTTTTCTTAGCGGAAATCCATTGGCGAACCTGCTCGACAGTCATCCTCGATTACCCTTTACTATTTTTTGGATGGCTGTCGTAATTCAATTCTCAGGCTATCAATATCTCATTCACAGGAAATGGCGAGACTATCAAAACATTATCAGGCAAGAAGTTTCAAACACTGAAGATGCTAATATCTCATGGGTTCGCTTTTTCATGGGTGTATTCCTGATTGTAAACATCTTCTTCCTTTTCAGTCTGTTTGCTGTCATCCATCTTGATGTCATGAATATGGTTTGGAAGTCAGTCGGTATTGTGCTATCTCTTTCAATATTTGCATTGGGTTATAAAGGAATTCTCCAACGAGAAATATTCTATTCTGACTTAAATATTCCGGCTAGTCGCGTCGAAGCTCAGTT
>CAZAHL010000388.1:0-6637 GCA_964484845.1 uncultured Chryseolinea sp.
AAATGATGGTAAAAGTAACAATAGCAATATGCCCATAAACGCTGTTTTCAACACTTTCAGCAAAGATAACGTAAAAGTTGCAAAGTTTAAGATATAACTGTTAATCAGAGGGTCCTTGGTTCAAGTCCAAGAGGAGGAGCTTGATAGTTAAGCAGTTACGGCCCGTGACTGCTTTTTTTATTTATGGAGGGTTCATACGGAAGTGTATACCAATTTCGATGCTCAGGTGGTGGTGGAGGGAGCCAAAAACATTCTTACGGCTGAGTTTTAAGTCAATAAAATGGGCACAATCATGGTCTTTTGCATATCATGAGATACATATCTTATGTATTCTATTATATAAAGAAAAAGTCGTTGATCGCTAAATTAAATTTACTTCGCTCAATTCCTTGCCTACTTCCTGCAGGCCTTCTACAATCTTTTCAGTTTGTTTTTCAGAGGGTTTTTTCCGACCCTGAACGTACTGAGACAGTAATGTATAGTTCATTCCTATCCTGCCTGCAAAGTGCTTAACATTAATCGGATACAGTTCAAATAAGCTCGGAATGGAAAAAATAAGTTCCAAATTCTTTTTTGAAACCTTTACTTTTTCGCCGCTTTCTTCGAAATAGAAATTAAAGGCTTTTACAATACTATCTGCCAGCTCTTTTGCATCTTCGCCAGTAGTGTATACAGGGTATTTGTCTGCATACGCTGAGTAACCCGTTGAAGTTTTTTCAACTATAACTTTTAATTTTTTCATAAACTCACCAAGAGTTTCATTTTACATTTTTTTGAACCCGGTGTGATCAAGACTACAAACAGAGGGCCAGGTTCATAAACCCGCCTGCTTTCTAATTTTTTTCTCCAAACCCTTACCAACCTCTTTTGAGCCGTGATTTGGGAATATGATAAAATCATTCCTGTTAGGATTAATTAATTTAATGTGACTACCCTTTTGACTTTCTGGATACCAGCCAGCTTTCAGAAGTAATCGAAGAAGTTGGGATGCTTTCATTACTAATAGTTTTGAAAATTGTGATTGTTGTCATGATTTTGTGGTTTTTGTGTGTAATTGCTTTAGTGGTGGATGTTTATTTTTTTATTGGCTCATAAGTTTTAATGGTTAATGTTTTTTCAATAAAGCAAAGGTATATTATTTTATACTTATCAGCAAATATGTAAGGTATATTATTTTATACCTAAGGTAAATGGCGACTGACTGGGTCCTTGCTTCAAGTCCAAGAGTAGTAGCATTGATAATCAGGCAGTTATGTTATGTGACTGCCTTTTATGCTCTCATCACTTTGAAACATTTTTAAAACAAACACTTAGATAGTCGACCTCGTTTTCTGGCACAAAAAGACCGAAACGAAAACTGCAAAATCCTGATGCATTGAAATAATTGACGATGTCAAAAGCCCCGGACGCGGACGCATTATACTTGGCGACAGATAATCCAAATTCGATTTATTGGATCGGGAGCTTCATTTCATTGTTAACAACGACGGAATAATATATTTGCTCATCATGTCGTCCACCTGGGGATGAGCGAATCTTTGATTATAAGCAGTTGCCGTGATCACGACAACAGCGTTCAATCCCTCAAAAATAAAAATCTTGTTTCCTCCATTTCCGCTGCAATAAAATGTATCATAATTTTTGCCACCCACCACGTATTTTTTGTTCCACATCAGATAGCCATATCCGTTATTGTCAAAAGTAGTTTCATAATGTCTCGTCATAGTAGCATCCACCCATTTTTTGGGGATAACCTGCTGATTATTCCATGTTCCTTTTGAAAGATATAGTTGTCCGAATTTCGCAAAATCAAGCGGGGTTAATTGAATACCCCCTGCTGTACTTGGCACCTTCTGGGGTGTGTGTTTCCACTGATAGTTACTTATCCCAAGGGGTTTAAAAAGTTTTTTGTCTGCATAAATTTCTAGACCTTCTGGAACGGATTTGTCGAGTATATCACCAAGTACCACTACCCCCGCTGTAAAATAAACCGATCTGTCTGCTGGCTTCCTGTCATTTGCCATTGGTAAATTCAGTGTCCAACGTACCCAGTCATCTTTGGGATACATATTTTCTTCGTTTCCCAATGAACCTGGGTCATCGTCGTTACCCTCAAATCCAGATGACATTGTAACTAAATTTAGCAGTGTTACACTTTGCTTCTCTTTAGAAAAATTATGATACTCTTGAAGATTATAAAAATCCTTTAGCTTTTGGTTTATGCTTTTGATGTGACCTTCCTCAATGGCTATTCCCAAGATCGCGGACGCAAAAGTTTTTCCGACGGAACGAGGATCGTGAGTATGATCCCTTGCGCCACCATTGAAATATTCCTCAATTAATAGCTCTCCATTTTTTATAACTACAACGCTATTTATCTGTTTGTATTTATTCTTGTCGATTTCATCCTTTAGGGATTTTATGTATGTTTTGTCGTAATTTTTCTGGCTAACGATCCATCCGTTTACTTGCTGGGGTTCTTGTGCCGTGGAACAACTGGATGTCAAGTATAAAATCCAAATTATAAAAGTTAACTTTTTCATTACGTGTTGTTGACGTATTCAATTCTCGTGCCGTCCAAGAGATGTCAAATTCATCTTCATTTAAGGGTTCATTTTTTTGAATGTTCAGGTTTGGATCTTTTTGTGCGGATACGGTCATTGTATTCTATAACCGTATACCAAGGCTCGGATACAGTTATAGTTTATTCGAATCAGGCCTTTAATTAATCCATTGAAAAGATACGGTGCAGAATAAACGGTCCTTAACCAAGCGTTAAGCTCTAAAAAGAAAAATCTCAAATCCTGCTGACATATGGTTGTCAGTGCATCAGCGTTTCTTTACGTCATGAAAATTCTTCCAGCCATTCTAACCTTTATTGCCATGGGCGCCTCCGCACAAATCCCGCATGCCACCGAATATCAGGACGCCTATTCTGTGTACATCACAAAAGATCTTAAGGCGAGCAAGGAATTCTACATGAAATGGTTGGACTTCGAGATCGGATTTGAAGCGAGCTGGTTCGTCTATTTACAGTCCAGCGGCTCGAACAAGATCACTTTTGCGCTTATCGATGAGAAGCATCCTTCAACTCCACCTTCTTATGGCGCATTCAACGGACGGGGAAGTTTCCTTACGCTGCAAGTCGCGGATGCAGCAGCAGTTTACGACAAGCTAAAAAAAATGAACGCTCCCATCACGTACCATCTCAAAAAAGAGGACTGGGGACAAATCCGGTTCGGGCTTACTGATCCTAACGGTTTATACATCGATATTGTGCAGCAGGTTGATCCTGTTCCTGGTTATTGGGATCAATATAAACCGAAATGATTCGCCGGTTATTGACTTGACAACATAAATTTAGGAATGACGAATGTGTAATTGTTGATTCGTTGAGATTCATCGGCTGCTTGATCAGGTGATAGATCTTGATCTTATTTGCCTGATTTGGCTGCAATATGATTCCTCCTTTTTTTTATTTTTATTACAACACGGCATACTGTCCTGCACAAATGCTTTCTCTTGTGCACTGTCATACAAGTCCCGGTTTTGCATTTCTTTAATCAAATCAACCATGAAGCTACTGGCATCGGCTACAAAATAATGCAGCTCTATTTTTGTTTAAGTTTTTTTGCCAGACCAACTAAAGCATTCTTTTTGCTTTGTAAAAACTGTGTCAAAGGATACCCCAGGATTGAACTCTTGCCTTCGGTAAACTCCCATCCGACTATAAGTCTCGCTTTTAATGTCATAATGACTCAAAACACTTGGTTTTAAGCTTATAACCGGACATAATGGCTCAAAAAGTTATAAAAAACTAGTCGGCACATTTTTTCCTAATAGGTAGAAAAACAAAAAATAAAAATTATGAGCATCGTTCGTTATAGCACTGGAAATGATTTCGTACCGACTTCATTCAGTAATTTAATCGATCGCTTCTTTAGCGATTCATTGGCCCGCACGGGTGGTTCCGCGTACTCTTTTGTCCCTAAGGTTGACATTCTTGAAACCTCTAAGTCATATGAGATTCAAGTAGCAATTCCGGGAGTGAACAAAGAAGATTTTAAGATTGATCTTAACGACAATCATCTTACTATTAGCGGTGAACGCAAGTTTACCAAAGAGAAAAAAGAAAATGATTTACATGTGGTTGAAACTCAATATGGAAACTTCAGCCGCTCCTTTGCTCTTCCAGAAAATGTGGATGCTGGCAAAATCAATGCAGCTTATAACAATGGGATTCTTGAAATCACTGTTCCTAAGGATGAGAAAAAAATATTGAAAACTTCCATCAAGGTTAACTAAGTAGAGAGGGTTAAGTTCGTTGGTTAGGCGCTTCGACTTTGTCGGAGCGCTTTTTTTTGATTTATATTTAATTCCGAATGGAGGTATTCGAACGAAATTTCGAATAACAATACATCCTTTGAAACGGTTGTTAGAAGATTCCGAGTCTCTATTCGAAGAAAATCGTAGATGCGTGGTAGGCTCTGGGACGTTTTCTTAAAAAGAAACGTTAACTTTCAACACCTCCAGTTAAATCCTTTGCGTGGTTATGAAGCGTCCAATTTTAATTCTTGTCGTTAGTCTTGCTGCATGTGTTGGGGGCATTTTGGGATCGATCGTTACGGTAAAGTTCTTTGACCTTTATACTTCTCCTTATCAATCCATCGAGGGCAGGCAAAAATCGGTATTGACCGGGTATTCTCCTGATACGTCCTATCAAATTCCAGAACAACTCAATTTTCTGAGCACAGCAAAAAAAGTTACGTCCGGGGTGGTGCATATACGAACCTCTTTTGGTCCGGGAGACTTTAGTGTTAATCCGCTAGAATTTTACCTTGAATCTCCGACACGTTCATCGGGCTCTGGTGTGATCATATCTGATGATGGATATATCGTCACCAACAACCATGTCATTGAAGAAGCCAGCAATATTGAAGTTGTAATGAACAACAATCAACGCTTTTATGCCAAGCTTATCGGTTCAGATCCAACAACTGATCTGGCCTTATTGAAAGTCAGGGCGAAAGATTTGCCGTTTGTAAAATATGGAGACTCCGATTCAATTACACCGGGTGAATGGGTGCTGGCAGTAGGCAATCCATTTGACTTAAATTCTACGGTAACAGCTGGAATCGTGAGTGCGAAAGCACGTAACATTGGCATTCTGCGCGACCGAAATAATTTGCAGGTAGAAGCATTCATCCAAACCGATGCGGCCGTAAATCCAGGCAATAGTGGAGGCGCTTTGGTCAACTTAAAAGGAGAACTTATCGGTATTAATTCTGCTATTGCAACGTCTTCGGGAAGCTACCAGGGATATTCATTTGCCATTCCCGTGAGCCTGGTAAAAAAAGTGATGGACGATCTTCTTGAACTGGGTCAGGTGCAGCGTGGTATGCTGGGCATTCAGATAACCGACGTAAATGCGACCATTGCTGAAGATCTTGAGTTGCAAGTAAATCAAGGCGTTCTGATAAACCGTGTTAATACGGAAAGTGCAGCAGAACAGGCTGGATTATTACGGGGAGATGTTATTATCGGAATAAATGGCCACAGCATTAGTTCGGTATCTGAGTTGCAGGAATGGGTAGCGCGGAATAGACCGGGCAAAGAAATCGATGTTAGTTATCTGCGAGATGGAAATAGAATTGAAGTAAAGGCGCGGCTGCGCAACAATGAAGGCAATGAGAAAGTGGAAAAAAGAGAAGTTAAATTCAATTTGAGTGGTGTTGAAGTTGAAGATGTTCCGTACAAAGAACTTGTTGGAATGGAGTTGGAAGGAGGAGTGAGGATAAAAGAAGTGCCGTCTGGGAAGTGGAAGGAAACAGGTGTTAAAAACGGTTTTGTGATCACCTATATTGATAAAGTTCCAGTAGACAATGTAGAGGATCTTAATCGGATTCTCGCTTTTAAAAAAGGCGGTATACTGATCGAAGGATTTTACCCCGATGGAAAAAAGGGAACATATGGTGTTGAGTGGTAACTACTCTTATACCTTTGCAACAAGAAATAAGGGCTAATAACGTATCAACCCAATTTGCCAGCTTTCGTGGCGAGTCATCAATCAGGCAATTGTATTTTTGAAATAATTCAAAATTGTATATGAAGAGTTTTGGTATAAAGGAGTCGCTGTCCACCCTTGGTATTCGTAAAGTCAATCCGGGTGCATCTACCGGGCAAAAATGGTATAAACCAAAAACACAGCTTATAGAATCGTTTTCCCCTGTTGATGGAAGACATATTGGATCTGTTTATTCGACAGATGAGAAAACCTTTCAGGCAATTGTTTCAAAGTCGCAGGAAGCTTTTAAGGAATGGAGGAAGTGGCCTGCACCCAAACGTGGCGAGGTGGTTCGACAGATAGGCGAAGCGCTGCGAAAATATAAGGAGCCCCTTGGTAAATTGGTTTCATACGAAATGGGCAAATCGTATCAGGAGGGACTTGGTGAAGTTCAGGAAATGATAGACATCTGTGATTTTGCCGTTGGATTATCGCGACAGCTACACGGACTAACCATGCACTCTGAGAGGCCAGAGCACAGGATGTATGAGCAATGGCATCCGATAGGACCAGTTGGTATAATTACGGCGTTTAACTTTCCCGTTGCAGTTTGGGCGTGGAATGCAATGATTG
>CAZAHL010000389.1:0-6622 GCA_964484845.1 uncultured Chryseolinea sp.
TAAAATTAGGTTGCTAATCCAGAAGCTGGAAGAGAAAAAGCAGTGCTGAATGAAACTTAATAATTGGGATCATTTCAGAAATTACCACGCCGCACAACCGGACTTGAAGCTTGCGACTTGTAGCTTTTCCTGAAAGTTCCAAAAAAATATCCAGACCGACGTCCTTAACTTAATGATATTGCCCTAAAGGGACGACAGATCTCTTCGTTATTGACAGTTGTGATAGATCTGTTAAAAAGCAAAAAAAATTCATTTGATTTTAATGCCTCATACCTCAAGTAAAAGACTGACAAAGTAGAACTGATCAAATAGAGGAAGTTTGAAAAAAGCTCACCTTGGTTCAAATAAGCAGACGCGGCGGTCGTTATGTACCATTCCCTTAGAATTTGTTGAATTTAGGTCATTTGCTCTTGCTTTCTTTGTGATAATATCTGATGTAAATATGATCCGGACAATCGGAGTAATGGTCTTGTGCTTGTATGCATCTTTGTTAGCTGCCCAGTTTGATAAAAACTACAGACCTTCTCCAATAACAGATACCATTCCTAACGCAGTCGCCAAAGAGTTAAAAGACAAACTTGAAAGGGATAAATTATCGGTTTCAGAATCTTCTTCTCAAGTCAATTCGTTCCTTAAATCATTGTATGAAAAAAGGTATGAATATCTGATCAAAAATTTCAACGACGATCTTTTTATTCTGGATGAAGAATTTACACCATACCTCCAATCCATACTCGATGAAATTTATAAAGCCAACCCGTTGCTGCCCCGCGCAATGAAAGTTTATGCGATGCGATCTTCAGTTCCCAATGCATTGAGTTTTGGAGATGGGACGATCGGTTTTACGCTTGGGCTCCTGGCAAGGATGGAAACGGATGCTCAGGTAGCTTTTGTGCTTTGTCACGAAATGGCGCATTATCATAAAGAACATTCTAAGCAGGATCTCGCCACACTGGCACGTTTAAACTACGATAAGGAGTTAAAGAAAAAGATAGAGGCCGTCAGGCGAAGTGAGTTTGAGCGTTACTCCAAGTTAAAAGAGATATATAAAGGACTTGGATTTTCCATAACGCACCATACCCGTGGCCACGAATATGAAGCGGACGCGCAGGGGTTGGTTTACTTCTCTAATACGAATTTCAATCCGCGGACTGCCATTCGGGTTATGGAAATTTTGGATAGCGTAGATGTGCAGCAGAACAGCGATCTTATCGATTTCAAAAAATATTTTGATTCTGAAGCTTATGCGTTTAAGCCCTCCTGGCTGGATTATAAAAAGTCTTCAACGTGGCACGCCCCTCCGGAAGACGAAGATTCATTAAAAACACATCCCGATTGCCAGAAACGTATCGTTGCTTTGAATCTTCAAATGCAATCTCTGGGAGGAGATACAATAGGTATTGATAATAGGAATAATGACAAAGGCATCTCATATATAAGTTCCAAAAGTCAATTTGAAATGGTAGAATCCGAATTTCATTTTAAACGCTATGGAAAATCTTTATTCCGCGCCTTGCTTCTTGCTCAACAGTATCCCGATAATATTTATTTGCAAGCCATCATCTCAAAATCATTATATAAGTTATACATCTACCAACGAAATCATGAATTAGGCAAGGTCCTTGAGTTGCCTGACCCTCGCTTTCCAGATAACTATGATCGTTTCCTGACTTTTGTTCATAAACTTCGGCTGGGGGAATTAGCTTCCATCGCATATAACTATACAACCACACGCCCGGAGATCAGCTTCCAGGATGAAGAATTTTTATATGCCGTGTGGCTATGCAGTACACTTGAAGTAAGCAAACTTGATCCAAACAAAGTCAGAGATGAATACACTGCAAAATTTTCTCCTGGAAAATACAGTAAGCAAATGAGATAAAAATAGAGAATATTGAACGTGGGATTTGAAAAAATTGCAGTGGTTATAGAAACGCTTGGCTGGAACTATGTTGAAAAGGCAGGTTCACGCAAAGAAACCGCAAAGGAATGCCCGCAAAGAACGCAGAAATTCTTTGCGCCCTTTGCGGATTTGCCTTTTCGTCCTTTGCGTGAAATTTCTACCTGGTTAGTTGACCTTATAATTTTAAAGTTTTTGAGAATGAAATATATCCCTATGAAAACCAATATTTTTTTGGTCGTTGTGTTTGTCCTCGCCGGACAAATGGTATTCGCTCAGAATTTCAGCAAGACAGGAGTGACAAGAATGAGACTTAGGAATTCGGGATCGATCATACAGGATAACCAGGTAAAAGGATATTATTTTTTTTATAACTTGGAAAAGAAAGATAAAAACAAAAATAACTATTTGTTAAGTGTTTACGATGAGAACCTGAGAGAGATTAATTCGATCAACATAGCCAGACCCGATACGTATCTATTGGTGGATGGTGCATTTAATGGCGATTCCTTTGCTTTCCTTTTCTACGACACGCGTGCTACCATAGTAGAGATGCTTTCCTTTGATCAAACGTTAAAACAATCAGGAGCAAGTTTGAAAGTTGTTAAAAATAAATTTGCGCAATCATCTTTTGCAGCGCTCGCTACCACGGAGGCTTCACAAGCTTATTTACTGCCGGTCACGCATAAAGGATTTTTATACTATGGCATAAAGGAGGGTAATAGACACCATTATGACGTAACTTTTTACGACAATAACATGAACATAGTGTGGTCAAATCAATCAGCTTCTGTTACTAAAAATGTTGAGATCGCGAACGAAGCTTTTCAGGCAGATGAATATATAGGGTCGCTCATTTTTAAAAAGAAAAATTTAAACGACAGCAACATTGAAACTGAGCTTATGGTGCAGCAGGTATCCGATGGAAAAGTTCTTTTCCGGAAACCAATGGCCACCAGTCAGTACAGCATTTCATATTCGGATGTCTTTTTTGATAGCGCAAAACAAAATTTTGTAGTGTTTGGAGAATACTACGATAAAAAAGACAAAGAACTTAAATCTCAAAGTCTTGGGTTCATTTACCTCACACTTGATATGCAAGGGCAGCTGGTGGATGAAAAGAGAAATTCATGGGCGAACGAGATTAGCCGTGTAACTCCTATTAATGAAAAAGGAAAATTCGATGGAAGCAATACCAATATCTTAATTCATGATATCATACGGACTAACGATGGGCAAGTGTTCGTTGTGGGGGAACAGTATAAAAAAGCTGCGAGTGCTTCGGGCATAGCGTTGCGTGTGCTTAGCGTTGCCGCGGCTGCCGCGACGGGTTACTACCCCGGTTCTTCTGCGTCCACGATGCAACTCAATATTTACAACATGGTCGTTTTCCAATTCAATGCAGACTACACCATTAACAAAGTACATACTTTCGAAAAAGATAAAAATGTTGTGTTGCTTCCGGGAGGCACAGGCTATTCTTCTTCGAAATTACTTTCCTATTATGCCAAATCGGTAGGAGGGTTTGACTATACCTTTTCACAGCTTTCAACTGACAAAAATACGTTTATGGTAACCTATGTTAATTACGATCGGGAAAAGGGCTCGCAGTCAAAAAATCTTTTGGGTGCGATTGTTTATACGCCCGAAAAAGTATTTAGTGTTGATAAAATGCCGCTCAACCGAAAGTCAACGGAATACTATGTTTATAGAGCCAAAGAAGGATATGTTCTGATCACGGAATATTTCAGGAAGGAAAAGCGGATTAACACGCGGCTCGAGAAAATAAACTTCTGATTAAGGGGTATAAACTTTTTCTTTCGCTTTTGCGTAGTACGTGCAGATTAATACATTTACATTATTCTATCTATAAAATGGCACTTAACTGGAAACAAGTAGAAAAGATCTCGAAAGCGTTAGGAGATGCGAATCGCCTGAAGATTTTGCAGCACATCTCCAAAAAGGGAGGATGCGGTCAATGTTCGGAAATTCAGGACGTCATTGATCTTACTCAGCCTTCCATCAGTCATCACATCAAGATTTTAATTGAAGCTGGTCTTGTCGAACCTGAAAAGGAAGGAAGGAATCATAAATACAACCTGAATGAGCAACTATTAAAAGATTATACGGCCACAATAGGACTGTTAAAGGGGGCGTAAAATTTTTTAAGAAAATACATTGAAAAATTTAAATGAATCGATGAACTTTTTAAATCAGTAAACCATTATAAGTAGCCTAGGGGTATAAAAACCCCTTTTTTTAAACCTAAATCAATCGAAACATTTAAATATATAGTTTAATCAATTTAATAATTTATGGAAACCAATACCTCATTTACAACACATTCCCTAGGCTCATCAACGCTATCAAACCGTATTGTTATGGCCCCCATGACGCGCAGCCGCGCGATAAAAAACAAAGCCAACGAACTCATGGCCACTTATTATTCTCAGCGCGCCGGAGCAGGATTAATCATAACCGAAGGCGTTTCTCCTTCACCGAATGGTTTAGGATATGCACGCATACCGGGAATTTTTTCACAAGAACAGGTACAATCCTGGAAGCAAGTTACGCAGGCTGTTCATGCGAATGGAGGAAAAATTTTCGTTCAGTTAATGCACACCGGGCGGATAAGTCATGCAAACAATCTTCCGGAAGGCGGACGCGTAGTGGCGCCTTCCTCCATTCCCGCGCTGGGCCAGATGTGGACGGATCAAGAGGGACTGAAAGAACACCCCATACCCCAAGAGTTAAGCATCGACGAATTGCAAGCCACCAAGAAAGAATTTGTTCAAAGCGCCATCAACGCCATTGAAGCCGGGTTTGATGGAGTGGAACTACACAGTGCCAACGGCTATTTGCTTGAACAATTTTTATCGCCTCATTCCAACAAGAGGACCGATGATTATGGTGGGAGCATCGAGAACAGAACACGATTTGTGCTGGGGGTTGCTCGTGAGGTTGGAAAGGTTATCGGTTACACTAACGTTGGAATTCGATTGTCGCCCTATGGTGTCTTTAATGACATGCCTCATTATCCTGAGATCGATGCTACGTATGCTTTCTTAGCGGAACAATTAAATGAACTTGGACTCGCCTATATCCATCTTGTAGACCACAGCTCTGGGGGTGCACCGGAAGTGCCTGTTCACATTAAGAAAACGATACGCGCAAAATTTAAGAACACGCTCATTCTTTCCGGTGGATATGATTTCACTAAAGCAGAACAAGACCTTTCGATTGGATTTGCAGATCTGGTAGCGTTTGGAAAGCCATTCATTTCTAATCCTGATCTGGTGTATCGCTTCCGGAAAAACCTGCCTATCAATGTCAAGCTTGATGCGGCTACATTTTACACGCCCGGTAATAAGGGATACATCGACTATCCCGCATTTGAAGAAGAAGCAGTCAATATTTTCTAAAAACCTATTAAACCTATGTCAACCAAGATTAAATCTCTCGCCGTAGTAAGCACCCGCATTGTGTTGGGACTTATCTACTTTGTTTTTGGACTGAATTATTTTCTCAACTTTCTCCCGATGCCTCCTCCATCGGGAGGACCTTCGGAGACTTTTATAACTGGATTATTTCAATCGGGCTACTTCTTTCCGTTCTTAAAAGGCATCGAAGTAATTTTAGGCGCAGCATTGTTAATAGGAATCTTTGTGCCGTTGGTGTTAGTGATTCTGATGCCTATCAGTCTTAATATTTTACTTTTCCATGTATTCCTTACTGACAATCCCATAATGAGTGTTGTTATCATTGCGCTACAGCTTTACCTGGCTTGGGCATATCGTGACTACTATAAACCCTTGTTTCAACGGAAAGCCTCCGCTACGTTATAATTTTTAAAAAGGCAATCTCACCAAGATTGCCTTTTTTATTCTCTTAATTCCTTTCGATTTAAAAATTGGTATTAAGCTACTGACACAGGCTTGTCATGCATAGCCCTTTGATTTGTGTAAAATTTAAACTTTATGCAAGTCAAAGAAGTAAAACCCATTAATTTCATCTATTACCGGACAGAAACAAAAGTGAGTGACCTCATCAATCTTCTTCCGGTTGCGCAAGAAATTTATCGTGAAGCGGTTAACAACGATCTCAGTATTACAGGCCCTGTGCATTGGCATTACTTTGGATTCACTGGCGATGAGACCAAACCCTTCACACTGGAGATCGCGTTACCGGTGGGTAAGATGCTGTCAGAGTACGATGGAAAATTTCATTTTAAGAGGACAGAACCATTTAAGTGTGTTTCGCTTATTCACGAAGGAGCATGGAACGAAATTCCTTCGACGTATGATAAGATGATGCAATTCATAACCAAGCACAAGCTCGAACCTTTGGCAGTTAATCGGGAGATTTATGTCAATGCAGACTTTCAGAGCCCGGAAGCAAATGTGACAGAAATTCAAATGGGGATAAAGGGGTAACGGGGATTGGAAGATTAAGAGATTGTAAGATTGTGTGCTCGACGTTTGCGCGTGGTAAATCTAAAATGCAAGCTTTGATAATTTTTCAATCTTCCAATTTTTCAATCTTTTACCTCCTAAATCTTCAAATCTCCAATTTTTCCTACCTTCGAAGGGAGTAACAGATTTCAAGGTTATTCCCTCACCTCAATGGATCAGAACAACAAGGAATTTATAGTCCGGTTTTATTCTGCATTTCAGATCTTGGACTATGAAGCGATGCAGAAGGCATATCATCAGGAAGCCCAAT
>CAZAHL010000390.1:0-6574 GCA_964484845.1 uncultured Chryseolinea sp.
TGAGCAAGAAAGAAGAGTTGGCGAAAAAACTCTTCATGAGTCAAGGGATAACCTTTACGGTTTACTCGAGTGGCGAAGGGATCGAAAAGATTTTTCCGTTCGACATTATTCCTAGAATTATTACCGCAAGCGAATGGGACTTTATTGAAAAAGGGATCAAGCAACGCCTTCGTGCGCTAAATCTTTTTCTGAAAGACGTATACAATCAACAATTCATTTTGAAAGATGGGATAGTTCCCGTTGAACTGATCTACTCCTGTCCACATTTTTTGCGCGAAATGCAAGGCGTCAGTATCCCGTATGACATCTATGTGCACATTGCCGGAATCGATTTGATACGCGATCACGACGGAACCTTTTATGTACTGGAAGATAATCTTCGAACTCCTTCCGGCGTTTCGTACATGATTGAAAACAGGGAAATTACGAAACGGATATTTCCAGATCTGATCCCCCAGAACTTTGTCAGGCCGGTAACTCAATATCCGACCATCCTTTATAAAAATCTTCTGGCATTATCACCGCGAAAAATAGCTTCTCCTACTGTGGTGTTGTTAACTCCTGGCATTTATAATTCAGCTTACTTTGAACATACTACGCTGGCGAGACTGATGGGAATCGAGCTGGTTGAGGGGAGAGATCTTGTCGTGGAAAATCACAAGGTATACATGAAAACAACGGCTGGGCTGCAGCAAGTTGATGTTATCTATAAGAGAGTAGATGACGAATTTTTAGATCCGTTGGTTTTTGATCCTTCCAGTGTCCTGGGTGTTTCAGGAATCCTTTCTGCTTATCGCAAGGGCAATGTAGCAATTGTCAATTCCATCGGGAATGGTGTCGCTGATGACAAGGCCATCTATGTTTATGTTCCCGAGATGATCCGTTACTATCTGAACGAAGAGCCCATTTTAAAAAATGTGCCCACGTACCAGTTAAGCAAAGCCGACGAGCGTGAACACGTCTTGAAAAATATAAATCAAATGGTCATTAAGAAGACGAACGAATCGGGCGGATACGGAATGTTGATGGGACATGCAGCTACCGATGAGGAAATAGATTTATACAAAAAGGAAATCTTAAAAAACCCAAGACAATTTATTGCACAACCTACCATAAGCTTGTCGAATGCCCCCTGCTATATTAACGGAAAAGCACAGCCGCGAAGAATTGATTTACGACCTTTTGCACTGTGTGGACCGGATGGGATTGAGATTGTAGCCGGTGGTTTAACACGGGTAGCTTTGCGGGAAGGATCTTTGGTAGTAAATTCATCGCAGGGTGGTGGTAGTAAAGATACATGGGTACTGGCAAGGTAGGATTGATGATTCATACGGTATAATTTCGTTTGCAACGCATTACCTACCGGTAAAAAAATTATTTATATATAAACTCAACATGAATGCTTAGCCGGGTTGCGGATTCTCTCTATTGGATGTCGCGTTATGTGGAACGCGCTGACAGCATTCTGCGTATGCTGAAAATTAATTATGCTTCTTCCCAGGATAACAACGAGGAATTTTCCTGGGAGCCCGTATTAAGAATATTCGGGCACCTGGATCAGGAACGAGCGGCGGAAATGGAACAAAATAGCAGGCTTGTTCTTTTTTACATGGTGCTGGACCGCGAAAACCCTGATTCTGTTTTTAATATGATCAGACTAGCGCGGGAAAATGCCCGAGGGGTTCAGGATAATATTACCACCGAAGTGTGGCAGTGCTTAAACGAATTTTACCATGTGGTGCATGATGAGCGACTCAAATATCTTTTGCGTCACGAAGATCCTGTCACTGTGTTGGATGCTTTAATAAAAGAGTGCATGCTCTACTTTGGAACCTCGGACATTACGATGTTTCGTGGCGAAGGACTTTGTTTTATGAATGTTGGAAAGTACATGGAGCGCGCTATTCAATCGGCGGACATTCTGGATGTAAAACTCAGCAACCTTTCCTATGATCTGGACAAACCTACAGATACGACTTATTGGAAATATCTGCTTATGTCTATTTCTGGGTATTCACTGTACCTGAAAAAATATCGATCCGGATTTGAAGCACGAAATATAATAGACCAGGTTTTATTCAATGTTGATTTCCCCCGTTCAGTCTTATATTCATTAAATCAATTGCAACGCTATTTTCAACGACTCGAAACGGATCAAAATACAGAAGGCTTTTCCAAAGTAAACTTTATGATCGGAAAGCTTAGAAGCAAATTGCAATATTCAGATGTTCAAAGTGTGTCACATAGCGGTCTGCATCATTATTTAACTTCCATTACTGCGGATATTTCCGGCATTGGAAGCATGCTTAATCATTATTACTTTGCTTACAGTTAACCCCCGGACCAATGTCAAAATTCAAGATCAGACATATAACAAAATATTCTTATGAAGATACTGTTCGGGATAGTGCCAACCAGATTATGTTGTATCCCCTGAAAGATCAGTATCAGGATGTCCTTCAGCATTCAATTATCATTACTGGAAATCCAAACGTGAGCATTCACCAGGATTATTTTGGAAACGAGGTAGGAACCTTTACCCACGCACAACCTCACAAGGAACTGGACATCGATTCTAAGCTGGTGGTAGAGACAACCCACCGTCCCGTACCAGAGGATACGGCAAATCAAGAGTTACAGTGGAGGGAATACGATAAACTTAAATATCAGCTCGAGTTCATCGACTTCTTAAAGCAAGAAAAATTTGATGCCTTTCCTGAGGTACAGAAAATAATTGAAGAGGAAAAGGCTAAACACTTAACACCTCTTCAGTCTGCCAAAAATTTGTGCGGATACATCTATCAAAACTTCGAATACAAAAAAGGCATTACTACCGTTGAATCCACCATTGACGAGATCTGGAAAATCCGAACTGGTGTCTGTCAGGACTTCGCCCACATAATTTTGGTAATGCTTCGGTTGCTCAATATTCCAGCCCGCTATGTTAGCGGGTACGTTTGCCCTAGTAAAGATGGCATGCGAGGCGAGGGAGCAACCCATGCGTGGGTGGAAGCATACATCCCTTTTTATGGATGGCTAGGGCTTGATCCCACTAACAATTGCATAGCCAACGAAACCCATGTTCGATTGGCAGTGGGTAAAAATTTTTCAGATTGTTCTCCTGTGAAAGGAACATATAGAGGCACCTCGAATCACACCCTTGACGTAACCGTCACCGTCTCTTACGAAGATGGAACCACTTCGGCTAAAGACCCCGAAGTTCAACCTGAAAAGATCACCTCTTTCTCAAAAAATTCTTTCCGTCGATACCAGGAGATGCAGCAGCAGCAATGAGCAATGAGCAATGTGCAATTGGCAATGATGGTCCCGAAATAGCGTAGTCCATTGCCTATTGCTAATTGCTAATTGCCTATTGCTAATTGAACTTATGTCTCACAAATGCCTCCATCGCTTCATACTCGGCAAGACCGAGCGCGTTGTAGGCTGTCGCCGTGGCGTGATTACGATCTTCTGCCCGCATCCAGAATTCGCGTTTGTCACTTCCTGGAAACATCGCGCTGTCTTTTTGTGACTGGTGTTTAAAGACGGCTCTGCGTTTGCGCATAAGCTCTTCAGGACTGAGGGGAACGGCCATTTCGATTTGATCGATATCCCATTCCTGCCATGCTCCGCGATACAACCATAGCCAACAATCCTTAGCCCAGGCTTTTTTCTTTAACCTTTTGAAGGCTTCAAAAATAGCGGCAAGGCAAACCCGGTGTGTTCCGTGAGGATCAGATAAATCACCCGCGGCATATACTTGATGAGGTTTAACTTGTTCCAGAATATCAATGATTAATTGGATATCTGCTTCACCCAACGGTTTTTTCTTAACGGCGCCTGTTTCATAGAACGGCATATCGAGGAAATGCATTTGCTCATCCGGTATCCCTACATACCTGCCACCTGCTTTTGCCTCTCCCCTTCTAATCAATCCCTTTATCTTTAATACTTCTTCGCTGTCTAATTGTCCCGGGCCTTTTTTCTGCAACGATTGAACTACCTTCTTATAAAAGTTAGCGCCGTCCCGTTTGCTTAAACCAAATTGATCATTGAAGTCCCTGACATAATCTGCGAAGCGAATCGCATCATCATCAAACACAGCAATATTTCCGGAAGTCTGATAGGCCACATGAACTTCATGCCCCTGATCGACCAAACGAATGAAGGTACCTCCCATCGATATAACATCATCATCGGGATGTGGAGAAAAAATGACAACACGTTTTGGAAACGGTTTTGCTCGCTCAGGACGGTGCGAATCATCGGCATTTGGTTTACCCCCAGGCCAACCGGTAATGGTGTGCTGGAGAAAATTAAATACTTTAATATTAACCTGATAAGCTGAACCGTATTCAGTTATGATATCACCCATACCATGCTCCATGTAGTCATGGTTTGTTAGCTTGAGAACAGGTTTGGCAATAGTTTGTGATAACCAGACTACAGCCTTCCGGATTAGCTTTTCATTCCAATCCACGCTGTCGAGAATCCATGGCGTCTTGACGCGTGTAAGAGAAGACGACGCAGCATCATCCAGGACAATGGTACAATCGGAATGCTTTTGAAGGAAAGATGAAGGTATCTGGTCGGTGACCGGGCCTTCAACAGCTTTATAGATAACCGTTGCTTTGCCTTCTCCCCAGGCCATCATGTAGACTTTTGCAGCCTTCAGGATAGAACCAACTCCCATCGTAACGGCTTTGTGGGGAACATTTTCATCTCCGAAGAAGTCGCTGGAAGCATCAATCCGTGTTACCTGATCGAGCGATACTAACCGCGTAAGTGAACGTTCTGAAGAACCCGGTTCATTAAATCCCATGTGACCTGTACGGCCAATACCGAGCACTTGAATATCAAGTCCGCCCAGTTTATCAATTTTTTCCTCATAAATCCTGCAGAACTCCTGCATCTCAGTTTTCGCAAGCGTTCCGTCAGGTATGTTGATATTTTTTTTGGGAATATCAAGATGGTCGAAGAGATGCTCCCGCATGAAGCGCACATAACTTTGGAGGGCTTCAGGTTGCATTGGATAATATTCATCCAAATTGAACGTATGGACATTCTTAAAACTCAATCCATCCTTTTGATGCATTTTTATTAACTCGGCGTATAACCGCGTTGGAGTTGAACCCGTTGCCAAGCCCAATACACAAGGTTTATTTTCCTTTTGCCGTTGTTTAATCAGGGATGCAATCTCTTTTGCCACATAAAGGGATCCTGCCTCTGATGTGTTAAAGATTTTTACCGGAATCTTTTCAAAGGCGGTAAGGTCGTTATTCATAATTTTGATTGGTTTTTTGATTGTCTTAAATCAACGCTAAAGTACCCTAAAAACGAGCAAATTTTCAAATGTTTGCGGAAACATAATTTTATGAACACATTCAGAACAGCCTTAACCCCCTATTTACCAAACAATTCAGTAAGCCTATCTGATACCATTTTAACCCTCGGATCCTGCTTTTCGGACGCCATCGGCGGCCGATTGAATGCCAGCAAAATTTCTTCAGCCGTTAATCCGTATGGAATTATTTACAATCCCGATTCCCTTCATAAGATCATCCGATATACAACACTCAATCAAATTCCTCTCAAAAATACGTACGTTCAGCGCGAAGATGTTTTCCTAAATTATGATTTTCATTCAGAATTATCCGCGCTGGATATGAACAATCTTCAAGAGCGGTTGAAGATTATTATTGAAACTACAAATTCCTTTCTTAAGAGAGCCAATTGGTTAATCATTACTTATGGTACTTCCTGGGTTTATGAGCGAAATGACACGGGCGAGGTTGTGGCGAATTGTCATAAAATGCCGCAAAGAGAATTCACCAAAGTGTTGCTTACTCAGAAAAAAATATTGGAATCGTTTGAAAGTATGTATGAAGGACTAAAGACACTCAATCCCGATATCAAGATCATTTTAACAGTGAGCCCGGTAAGACACCTCAAGGATACACTCGAGTTGAACAGCGTAAGCAAATCCATTTTGCGTGTCGCATGCCATACATTAACACAATATTATAAAGACGTCGATTATTTTCCCGCATACGAAATAATGATGGATGATCTCCGCGATTACAGATTTTATAAGTCCGACATGATCCATCCCTCCGAAGTAGCAGAGGAATATATCTGGCAAAAATTTGGCGAAAAATACTTCGATGGAAAGTTGAAAGCTTTCTTAATTCATTGGAAAGAAATTCAATCGGCATTAGCACACAAACCATTTCACCCCTCATCGACAGCTCATCAGCAATTCCTAAAGGAAACATTAAAAAAATTAGAAGAACTAAAAAGCCTAGTGAATGTTGATCAAGAAATAGAACTAATTAAGACCCAGATCAAGTAAGTTAATCGTGAGATGTTAAAAGTTAATAGTGAAATGTCTCCATAGTCAACGATTTCTAAGTAGAACGTAATCTGCCATCTCATGCTTACTTAGACTAGTTCTTTACTACACACGAAATTGACAGCGAAAACTCGAAACCCTAAACTCGAAACTCGGTTATACGCACAACCTCAAACTTTTAACCTCAAACCTCAAACCAATTCAATGCCCAATAGATTAATC
>CAZAHL010000391.1:0-6555 GCA_964484845.1 uncultured Chryseolinea sp.
TATTTTTACAAGGCGTTGCAAGATTAGTTATCACTACAAAGTTTATCAACCTCCGTTTAGTTTATAAACCAGCGCCACTGTCAGGCTAGGTACAAAGGCGTAACCGGAATAATATCCGGCCAGTTCAGTATTCACAATCTCGCTTAAGGCAGAAAGGTTACGAACATCAGAAGTTAATTTGCTTTTTGATCCAACATTCGCACTGATCCCAAGCTCCGTATCAACTTCAAATCGCTTATTCTTAAGGGGAAATCGTCTTCCATAAAGAATTCCAGCCTGGTAAAGTGTAGAACTAAGATTAAGATATTTTTCTGTAGATGAAGTCCCTCCTTTTCTTGTTGGATAACTGCTCATACTCGTTCCAAAATAATTCTCAACCAGCGAAGTAGGTGTATCTCCGGCATGAAGATCGATGACCTGGAAGAAGCTACCGATATAGTTCCGTTTAAAATTATAGTTAATACCTAGCTCGCCCACATAACCAAACTTGAAGGCATCTTCAATCATCAACGTGATTTCCTCGTCGGTACCCAACCCCTCCAGCAAATTTACAATCAACGTACTGTTGGGCGGCGTCAGTAGTCCGGCACTTAATGAGAACGAGAACCGTTTGCTGATTTTCCCTTCATATCCTAAACCGAATTGCACAGGCACTTCCGCGAGGACCTTGAGTGCGCGCTGCTGAGCCACGCCCTCGTGAAAGGAAATGATTGCTATTATTAAAGCCAGCATTGCGCACTTCAAGGTCATACTTAAATGTTTTTTCCTCATTTTTTAATTTCTCAAGCTCTCAAGCATCTGCTTTTGAAAGTCCTTTTTCTTTTCCTGGTAAATTTTAAACTGATCTTCAGTTAGAATTTCCTTCAGCTCAGCATCTTTCTTTTCATTAGTTGCTTTGAGCTCCTGAAATTTTGACTTCTTACTTCCTTCCTTGGTCTTAAGTCCTTTGTTCTGTTTCGCATATTTTAAATTGATGTCATGCGCCTTCACTTCTTGCTCTGCGGAAAGCGTTAATTGTTCCTTCATCCAAGTGTCCCAGCGCTGCGCACGTTCTTCGGGTGTAGATTCTTTTGCTGTCTGTGCAAAGGCAGAAGAACAGCAGATTATCATAAGAAAAAAAATAGTTTGATACGTCGATGATTTATGGAATGTTTTCATGGTTATTTATTTAATGTTTTGTTAAGAACCCCGGCTTTAACCGCCGGAGTTCTCGTTAAGATTAAAGCGCAATCACTTCACCGGTTTCAAAATTCACGGCATACTTAATTCCGTTTACATCCAGTTCTGCTTGCTTACTTCCTTTAAAAACAATGCTGCCTGTATAACTGAAATCTCCTTTGCCCGTAACGCTTCCTGTGATGCTCACGGAAGCTGAGCCTCCAGTAATTTCACGTGTTGTTTTATCCAATGTCACGTCATCAAGTGTAAAAACGATCGTGCTGGTGCTTGTATTTTTATTTCGCACTTTGGACGCAAAAGAACCATTCCTATTGTAGGATCCATTAACCGTAAATTGAGTGTATGTAGCATCCAGGGTTTCTACAATAAGATTACCTGCACCTTCATTTTCAGTCGATAGTCTAGGCGCATCAAGTGATCCGGAGTAATTCATGTTTACGGTCATCTTTGTAGGCAAAGCGTTGGCACAGGTAAGCGCATAGTCATAATGGAAATTATAATCGTACGTAACGGAAGCTCCGGCAAGACTTGTTTTGGAAACGTCTTGGCTTTCCGAATAGCCGCAGGCTTGTGTTCTTCCTCCTGCGTTTGCTTCGGTCGTTATTGCGGCATCATCCACAACCATGGTCAGCCCGCCAGAACTGGAAGACACTGAAGTAGAAATCATCTCTGCCGCTTCATCATTTGCTACTGCAGGCGACTCATCATTGTCATCATTACATGCAAAAGAAGCCAACAGTAGGAGAGCAAAAAATTTGGTTTTAACAGTTTTCATTTTCATTAATTTTTAAGTTTAACATTTTAAGTCCGTTGGAATAAATTAGAGTGAATTGGTTTAATGTGCCGGAGAGTAAATTCAGTGAACGACATGAATTGCTCAATGAACAATCACCTTTCCGGAATTGATTGTTTGCTTTTGTTTCGTATAGAAACTATGTCATTAAATTCTTTTTCGTAGTTAGGATGATTTGTGTGAAGAAGCCTGTCCCAGATATTAAAGTAAAGACCATAGTTACTCGTCCCATAATGATGATGCATATTGTGATGTGTAGAAGTGTTGAACCACTTCGATACTTTGTTTTTTAAAAACCATTTGGGGAAGAGTTCAAACCCAAGATGTCCAATCACATTCATCACAATCATATACAGACTGAAGAGGCCAATCACCGACCTGTGCACAGGAAAAGTAAATGCGATGATTGGAAGTATGCCGATTTCAATTAGTGCCTCAATCGGATGAAAAGAAAAAGCAGCTAGCGGAGTAGGATTATGACTACGGTGATGAATTCGGTGAACGAAAGGAAAGACTTTTTTCCAATGCATAAACCGATGCGTCCAATAGAAATATGTGTCGTGCAGAAAGATTACAAACACCAGGCTAATAAAAAAATATAGCGACGAGTGGGCTTGAATGTCTGTATAAATTTTAGTGTAACTTCTTACGGAAGTGAACAACAATAAAAAGATGACGCAAGCAAAAATAAACAGCGTGACAACTGAATTTATAAGTTCGTTATTAACCGCTTTCGCTTCAGGTAATCTTTTCTGAATTTTATGATTCATCCAATAGTGTCTTTTCCAAACGTAGAAGACAAAATAGGCAATGCCCGCAAAAATAAAGTAGCGCAGGGATGAAGCTATCAGCACCTGCCAGAATTCAACTTGTCGGTAGTCCATATACTTTAATGATTAATTTTAAAGTTGGACTTAAGGAAACCTCATAAGTTTGATGAGTCAACCATCTTTTCAACGAACAACAGGAAAGTATCAGTGAGCAGCAGTTTTTTTTTCAGGACTAGTGCGTCATAGCAAAAATAATTGTACAGGGGAAATTGCAAAAACAAGGCAAAAGAACTCCACACGGACGGGTTATAAAAAACGCATGTACAATTATTTTTGCGACGATGCACTAGTTGAAGCCAAATTCAGTAGCAATCTATTTTTTCGTAATCAGTATTCGGTGATCAGTTTCGCCGACCACTGCTTACATTTACCAATCACGATTTTCAGTACAATGCAGACGATTATCCAAATAATGAGAGTGTTCACTAATTTTAGAGGATGATAAAACAAAAGGTGTTAACGGTTCCTTCACTTGGGTTACTAATGCAGATCGCCTTCTGGATAGTTACCCTTAGTTTTATTATTGGCCTCTCCGCAGTTGTGCTTGGATGGCCAGAAGCATTCTTTCGATCTGTGCTTATAATCACCTGTCATTTAGTGAATTTTTATTTTTTTTATAGCTATCTGGTGCCTCGTTATTTTGAAAGAGGCAAATACATTGATTCACTGTTCGGATTCCTTATCCTGATGATGGTCATCACTCCCTTGCGCATGGGAATTGAAAACCTTTTTGTTCCTGATCTTTCGGTTATTCGTGTTAGAGTAGGAACGGAGACACGTATTGGTTTTGTGATATTCAGTGAAGTAACAATCGCTGGTTTTGCTTCGCTTTTACGCCTGGCTGTAAACCGCGAACACCTGAAACTGCAGATGAAAGATCTGGAAAAAAGTAAGTTGGAAACAGAGCTTCGTTTTTTGAAAGGACAAATGAGTCCGCATTTTCTATTTAACAGTATCAACAATATTTATTCCCTGGTCTTACTGAAATCAGATTTTGCTCCTACGGCTCTTTTAAAATTGTCTGCCCTGCTTCGTTATCTCTTGTACGAATGCGATCACAAAGTTTCAATATCAAAAGAAGTAGAAGCCTTGAAAACCTATAGTGATTTATTTCAGCTTAAATTTGAACAACCCCTTAAACTAACCTGGGACATCAAGATTGTGAATACGGATCGATGCATAGAACCTCTTACACTAGTACCCTTGCTTGAGAATGCCATGAAACACAGCGGACTTGGAACTGATCTAAATTCTGAAGTACGATTTGCAATTCACTCCGATGAGCAAAAGCTTATGATTAAAACAGAGAATAGTGTTTCAAAATCTGATATTCAGAGTGACAGCGGGGGAATTGGTTTGACTAACATCCAAAAACGATTGGAAAAAACATTTCCCGGCAACTACAAGCTGGAAATTTCGCAATCCCAAAGCTGGTTTTCACTTTATCTTGAAATGCCACTTCTATGAGCCTTACCTGTGTCATTGTGGACGATGAGTACCTGGCTATCAAAATACTTCAGGAGTATGCGCTAAAAATGGACGGTTTAAAAGTGGAAATTTCTTTCACCCGTCCGCAGGAGGCGTTAGATTATCTCAGCGGTCATTCGGTAGATTTGCTTTTTCTCGATGTTCAAATGCCCAAGCTCAGCGGCTTTGAATTATTAAAAAAATTACCAGCGCCACCTATGGTCGTCTTCACCACGGCCCGTCACGATCATGCAGTACAAGCCTTTGATTTGGATGTTTTGGATTATCTCGTGAAGCCCATATCTTTTGAGCGGTTTGAAAAGGCCGTCAAGAAAGCAGAGGAATATAGCCAATTTAAAAAGCTGCGTACCCAACGTAAGGACTCTCCACAAAATTACCTCATGATTAAGGCTGACTATCGAATTCATAAAATTATAACCGAGCAGATTGAATTTATTGAAGGATTGAGCGAATACGTAAAAATCCATACGCCCCAAAGGACATTTATTCCATTGATTGCATTGAAAGAGTTGATGGACCAGTTACCCGCTAACCAATTCGTACGAATACATAAAAGTTATATTGTGCCGCTTGCGCATATCGTATCTTTCAATCACCAAACCGTTCAGTTGAAAAATGGAAAAGCTCTTCCCATTGGTCGTTCTTATAAATCAAGCTTTTTGAAGCACGTTGAAAATGGGTTTGAAGGCAGAAGCTTTTAGCAGTAGTGTTTGCGCTTTTTTGCGCAGCCGCCCAAACGTGACCTCAAGAGGATGAGTTGAATGTTTTATATTTGAAAATTAGCATTTCCCCAACAAGTAGTGTTAAGTTAATCGTGAAATGTTAAAAGTTAATCGTGGAAATACCCTCCATAGTCAGCGATTCTAGTAAAACGAACTGTCATCTCATGCTGAACTTAGCAGTAGTTTAGATCTAATAAAAATGAAAACAATATCAGGAAATCTTTTTGCGTCAATTGGTTTAGTATTTGCCGGACTTTTAATAACTATGTAAAGTCCCGCTCAGAAAGTAGGGCAAGGTCCGAATCCCTTTGAAGGGCGATGGGATGTTGTTATCAATCAGGAGGGCAAGAGGATTCCTTCCTGGTTAGAGATCCGTCACTCTGGGAATCATACTCTCGTCGGTCGGTTTGTCCATGCTTTCGGTAGCGCACGCCCAGTCTCAGAAGTAAAGTGGTCTTTATAATGTCACAAAATTAGCTAACATGCTTTCACGATTTATTGACTCTGGTTACTTTGATTTTATATACGTTGTTATATTAATTTCAAGCGTAGCCTCTGGATATTGGATTGCGAGATATCGTTACCTTAAGAAACAACGTGCGTGGAAAATCAGCGGGATTGAGAATGGAATTATCGGGTTTTATGGGTTACTGCTTTCTTTTATATTAATACAATCCGGAAATTCTAATAAGGATAGGACGAATCTTATTCATCAGCATAGCGATGCATTAGCAACCATTCATCGCGAAAGTCTTTCGATGCCCGATTCAATTCGTTTGAGTATTCACGACGATCTCATTGAAATACTGGAATTTAATTTACGTGCGAGTCACGCGGGAGCAGGGGAGTTCCAGGCCTTCTATGCTGAAACAGGAGATATCTATAATGATGTTTGGACTAAACTCGCTAGGATTAAGCAAGAAAATTCCTCCTCACTTTCCTCACTACATTTCATAACCCAGCAAATGCATCAAGCTACTGCACTGAATTATCGAATACTCTACAGTCATCAAGATCGAACTCCTTTCGAAATAATGGTATTATTAGTTTTAGGTTCGTGGATTGTCGGGTTATTAGTGGGGTTTACAAATGGATTTAATGAAGAGCTCCATTTCTTGGTGCCAATAATATTTATTATGCTCTCAGGCTTAACACTTCTTTCAATACGGGATCTGGATAACCCCGCTTCTGGCATGATAAAACCGTCATATGAAAACTATCGGAATTTGTTGGACGATATAAAAGGCTTCGATTTAAAGAAGTAATAATTCAAACATTCTAGGTGTGTGAAAGTTATTCGTTCCTCAAACTCCTTGCTGGATTCACGGTCGCCGCCTTAGCCGCTTGCAGGCCGACAATCACCCATGTGAGCAAAAGGGCCAGCGCTCCCGTTGAGGCGAGCATCCACCACTCGACCTCCACTCTATAGGTATACTGTTGCAGCCATTGATTCATAATCCACCACGTAAGCGGTGCCGCAAGCAAGAAGGCAATTACGACAAGCTTGCTGAAATCTTTTGAAAACAAAGAGACAATACCGGTC
>CAZAHL010000392.1:0-6538 GCA_964484845.1 uncultured Chryseolinea sp.
TGAGTACATCGGAGGAAATAGTCAACTTGCAAACTGCTTTCTGTTTTGTAAAATATAACTATCTCAATAAACTCGCGGTGAATCCAAATCCCGTACCTTAGTGTCCGGAGCCTACCGAGAATTGCAGATATCCTTAGTATTTGTTATTCTTGCTAAGACAAAAGTCTTTCCGGGTGGGCATTGAAAACCTAGAAAGACCTTTACAAGAAAGCACTTGCTAAGGACAGGTGCTTTTTTGCTTCTACAATTTGATATTCATCAATCGTAAAATCTTTCCGGAGAATCGGACAGAAATTATACTTTCGGGCAATCGTCAAGTCTTCGTTGCTTCCTCCGAAAAATTGTTTGTCTGTCAGGACCGAAAGTGCCGATGCGCCCGCTTGCATGTAGCCTATCGAAGTGCGTTCAACAGAAACATGCGGATTGATCACTCCTTTGGAAGGCGACTTGCGTTTGATCTCAGCAATAATGCCAGATTTATCTTCCCGCTGAATGTATTTCTTAAGCGACACAGGTTGTGTTCCAAAGTAGATACTCTGCTCCAGAAATTTTACCGGATAAAGTTCTTTTCGTTCGGATACTTCCTTGCGTTTATGCTCGATGATTTGATCCAGTATGTTCATTTTTTTCTTTGTTGTCCGTTAATAGTTAATCGTTATCCGTTAATAGTTATAGTTATCCACGATAAGTTCTCCGATATAAGCTATTCGCACGTCCTACTAACTATTAACTATTAACTAACTTTTTAAATGCTTCGTAAGCCTTCCCCGACTCCAACGCTTCCCTTGCACGCTCCACTGCTTTGGTGATTCCTTCCTGTTGATGTCCACAGTACAATGACATCCCCGCATTTGCTATGACGGCAGAATTTTGTGCAGTGGTACCTTTTCCTTGAAGTACATTCATAAAGACAGCAGCGGATTCCTCCACCGTATTCCCCCCCTTTATGTCATCATACGTTAGTTGAGGCAATCCCAAATCTTTCGGACCGGCTATCTTTTCTCCACCGTTGTAAAAAAATTTGAAGGGACCCGTTAAGGATACTTCATCATACCCGTCCAGCGAATGAAGTATCACAAAATTCTTATCGGTATTCTGATACAAATAACCATACTGACGCGCAAGTTCAAGGCTAAAGACACCCACTAGCTGGCGAGTAGGAAAAGAGGGATTAACCATCGGACCGAGCATATTGAAAAATGTTTTTACTCCCAGTTCTTTCCGGATAGGCGCTACATTTTTCATAGCCGGATGAAATAACGGGGCGTGCATAAAACAAATGTTTGCACGATCCAGACTTCGCTTTAATTCATCAATGTCGTTTGTAAACTTATAACCAAAATGCTCGAGTAAGTTTGAGGATCCACATGCCGAAGAGACTCCATAGTTACCGTGCTTGGCAACCGGTTGTCCCGCAGCCGCCACAACAAATGACGAAAGTGTGGACATATTAAATGTATTTTTCCCATCTCCCCCCGTACCACATACATCCATTACCGGCTGATCGAACCTGGCAGGCACGCAAAGTTCTAACATCGCATCCCGAAAACCCTGAAGTTCATCGACAGTAATACTTCGCATCATATACACGGTCATAAAGGCTGTAGTCTGACTTGGATTATATTTTCCGGAAGCCAAATCAACCAACACCTGACGGGCAGTTTCTTTCGTCAGCGAGCGGTGATCGATCAGTTCGTTGAGTATTTGTTTCATTTTTAGAGTGTTGAAGTGTTAAGGTTCGAGGTGTTGAAGTTTCGGTTACTTAAAGTGTTGAGGTGTTGGAGTTCGAGGTGTTGAAGTTTCGGTTATGATAGTTCGGACTTCGATTCCTCGTCCCTTAATTTCTGAGCCAGTTGGCGATCATTTTTGGTCCTTCGGGGGTCATGATGGATTCGGGATGAAATTGTAATCCTTTTACATCATGACTGACGTGACGCAATCCCATAACTAATCCCTCGTCGTTCACGGCTGTTACTTTCAATTCGGGAGTAATGCTTTCTGCGCGAACAGCCCACGAGTGGTAGTGGGTGCCTTGAAAAATTTCAGGAACGCCTTTAAATAAATATTCATCGTGATCCTGCTTTAGGGTGACCGAGGAGGTTACGCCATGAAGAACTTTAGGGATGTTAAAGAGTGTAGCGCCATACACTTCCCCAATTCCTTGATGACCCAGGCAAATTCCTAAAATACTTTTTGTTGGACCGTACTCCTTGATGACTTGCTTCATGATGCCTGCTTCGTCCGGTATTCCTGGTCCGGGGGACAACAGGATTTTATCGTATTTTTTTACGTCTTCTAAGGAAATTTTATCATTCCGATATATATCCATAGGATGACCCAAGGCACGAATGATATGAACCAGGTTGTAGGTGAACGAATCGTAATTGTCTAAGACCAATATTTTCATGTCTGTATATTTCTTTATTTATCCATCTTAAATCTTTTCTGCCATTAATACTGCTTTTCGTAGGGCAGTTAATTTATTGTTCACTTCTTCCAACTCGCTTTGTGCTTTGGATTTTGAAACTATACCCGCCCCTGCTTGATAGATTAATTTATTTCCATGGCTTAGAAAGGTCCTGATCATGATAGCATGGTTGAATGAACCATCGAACCCCATAAAGCCAATCGCTCCTCCGTAGAAACCGCGGTTGATATTTTCGTATTTGTTAATGAGTGTTATAGCCATGTGCTTGGGAGCACCTGACAATGTACCTGCAGGGAAAGTATCGGCGGCCATCCGGACAACAGAGGCATCTTTCTTTAGTGTGCCTGTAACTTTAGATACCAGGTGTATTACGTGAGAATAAAATTGAATTTCTTTAAATACTTCTACGGTGACATGTTCTGCGTTTCTACTCATATCGTTGCGCGCCAGATCCACCAGCATAACGTGCTCTGCATTTTCTTTTTCGTCGCCTGAAAGTTTTTCTGCCAACGCAGCATCTTCCTGATCGTTACCAGATCGTCGAAATGTTCCTGCGATAGGATAGATATGTGCTTTACCATTGCCTATCTGAAGCTGGGCTTCGGGAGATGATCCCAGGAGTTTAAAACTTCCATAGTCAAAATAAAATAGATAGGGAGAAGGATTAATGGAACGCAAGGAGCGGTAGACATTAAATTCATCGCCTTTAAACCCGGTTGTAAATCTTCTGGAAAGTACAATCTGAAATACATCTCCCCGGTAACAATGCTCTTTTCCTTTTTCAATGATCTTTAAAAATTCATCATCCTCTACGTTGGAAGTTTCAGCATCTGTAAGCGTAAACCGGTAGGTGGAAAACCGTTGACTGAAGATAAGCTGCTCCACCCGGTCGAGTGTACTTCTGCATTCTCCCTTGCCTTCGTAGCAGTGTTCAAAAAGACTGAGCTCATTAGAAAAATGATCGACGATGATTACATATTTATAAAGCTTATACAATATGTCTGGAATGAGCTGATCTTTTTGGGTGATCGAAACGTCTTCGAAGAAACGGATTGAATCATAGGCCATGTAACCAAACAATCCACAGTTCGCATACTTCGAAGAAATAGTATCGGGCTCAAATGAGTTTCGAAAGCTTTCAAATAAAGACGTGACCTGACCAACTTGTGAAATTGTTTCTGTTTTTATTTGGCCATCGGGATAATGAGATTCGGCCTCATTACCATTAACTTGAAAGGATGCGAGCGGTTCGCAACATATAAACGACAAACTATTTTCATGTCCATGATAATCTGAACTTTCCAGTAGGATACTTCCCGCATATACATCCCGTAGTTTTAAGTATATGTTCACCGGAGTAAGCGTATCGGCTAACAGTTTCTTGGAATAGGTTTTAAGTTTGTACTTCATAATTTTTATTATTCACTGATTATTTGATCCATACACCTACAAAAAAAACGAAGGCCTGCTGTGAACAGCAGGCCTTCGGGCTTATCGTAAAGTCATACCAAGGCTGTTCACACATCGAATCCCGATCTGTGCCACCACCATGCTATGTTTGAATACCTTATCATATTTTTTTAAGCGTCTGTCTTCTTTTTAGGAGCGGTCCTTTTTGGTTTCGAAGCGGCTTCAGCCGAAGCTACCTCAGGAGTTGCTTTCTTTGAAGCAGTCCTTTTCAATTTAGCTTTAATCGATCTTTTTCTTCTCGAATTTCCATAAGAATCCTTCGCAATTTTACCCTTTTTAGATTTTTTATCACCTCTTCCCATGGAACTTCTGTTGATTTGAGAGCGCAATTATAACAAAGTCCCCTTGCATTACAAACAGCAAAGTGAAAAAAAGTCCCCTTTAACCCGGAAACTCGAAACTGTAAACTCGAAACTAGGACCAACCTCAAACTTTAAACCTCGAACCTCAAACCTTCTCACCATATCTTCACCCGCTCACTTTCCGGTCTATACATCTTGTCTCCCTCTTTCACATCAAATGCTTCGTAAAAAGGTTCAAAGTTTGTTAAAGGACCATTGGCGCGATACATGCCCGGCGCGTGAGGATCGGTAAGTACCTGTGTTCTCAATGTTTCATCTCTCGATTTAATTCTCCAGATCGTACCCCATGACATGAAAAACCGTTGTTCAGGAGTAAGTCCATCGATTAAATCGGGCTTTTTATTTGTCTTATAAAAACGTTGTAACCCTTCATAAGCCATAACAATACCTCCCAGGTCACCGATGTTTTCACCTAATGTAAATTGACCTTGAACAAACACTCCTGGCAGAGGCTCGTACTTGTTATATTGTTCTACGTATGCTTTACCTTTCTCCTTAAACATAGCCAGGTCTTTTGATGCCCACCAATTTTTTAGATTTCCATCCGCATCAAACTGACTTCCCTGATCATCAAAACCGTGTGAGATCTCGTGGCCAATAACGGCACCGATACCACCGTAATTTACAGCCTCGTCTGCCCGGTAATCATAAAAGGGAGGTTGTAAAATTCCCGCAGGGAAAACAATTTCATTGAATAATGGATTGTAATATGCATTCACTGTTTGTGGTGTCATCTCCCACTCCGACTTGTCAACCGGCTTTCCTAGTTTATCTATTTGCTCTTCCACTTGAAAACGAGCAGCGTTAATAACGTTGTTTAAATAAGAAGCTTTTTCGGGAGATTTTTCAATATTTAGGCCACCGTAATCTTTCCATTTGTCTGGATATCCAATTTTAACGGTAAAGGTGCTGAGCTTTTTAAGGGCCATTTCTTTTGTTGAATCCGACATCCAATCCAAACTTTTCAGACGATCTGCAAATGCCAGCTTAATATTGTTCACCATGTCCAGTGCTTTCTGCTTGGCTTCCGGAGGAAAATTTTCTTCCACATATAATTTCCCAATAGCTTCTCCTAAGAAACCATCGGTCACGTCAAGCACTCGCTTCCAGCGCGGACGCATCTTGTCAGTACCGCGCATATATTTCCCATTGAATGCAAACGATTCGCTGACAAATGAATTGCCTAAAAAAGTTGCCGTCCCCCTTAGTAACGCAGCTTTTAAATAAGTTTTAATATCATCCAATTTATACGTGCTTACTACTTTTTCGTATTCGCGCATAAAAGCGGGCTCCGTAACGACGATGGTATCTTCCTTTACTTTTAATTCGGAAAAGTATTTATTCCAATCTACCGAAGGTGTAAGTTTTGACATTTCAGCAATAGATTTCGGATTATATTGTAAAGTGGGATTTCTTCTATCCTCCTTGCTCAGCATAGTCTTCGCCAGTTGTGTCTCGAGTTTCAACACTACGGCAGCATTAGCTGTTGCGCTTGCATCCTCTTCCCCGGACAGCTTAAACAAGTTCGCAAGGTGCTCTCGATATTTTTCACGAGTCTCCTTTGACTTTTCATCGTTATTTAAATAGTAGTCGCGCTCAGGCAATCCCAATCCACCTGCCTCAATGTAAGCAGCCATTTTTTTACTATTTTTTAAATCAGGCATTACAGAAAGTCCAAAGAATGCTCCCCCGCCGGTCAATACATCAGCAATCAAATAATTCTGAATTTCATTTTTGTTCTGTATGCTATTGATCTTTTCCAGGTAAGGCTTCAAAGGTTCAGTCCCAACCTTTTCAGCCAATGTGGAATCCATTCCTATGGAATAAAAATCGGCTGCCTTTCGTTGGTCTGTTCCGTCGGGATATTTCTCTGTATTCTCGCCCGCTTTTTTCAATACATTTAGAACAGCATCGTTATTAAATTCCCGAAGTTCATTAAAGGAACCCCATCTGCCCTGGTCCGGAGGTATCGTGGCTTTGTTAACCCAGCCGCCGTTTACATATTTAAAAAAATCATCTTGTGGCCTTACTGTGGTGTCAATATTTTCCAAATTTATTCCCAGCCCCGCTGGTTTTTCTTCCGTTTTTTGTTTGGCGCAGGAAGCCATGAGTATGACTATCCCGGTTAACAAATAGAATGGTAACTTTTTCATATAGGTTAATTGAGTTTGACACGAATATAATGGCAAAACTTCTGTTATCATACTTGACAGGGACAAAGACCAGGGCTGACGCATCTAAATTTTGAAATAATCAGCGGGAGGGGTAAATTACTCTT
>CAZAHL010000393.1:0-6530 GCA_964484845.1 uncultured Chryseolinea sp.
TTTCCCGATAATTGCCATCCGCTATTCCTAGTTCTACCGTTGCTGTATAGGATGGAAGAATTGCCAAAAATTTGATGTTGCTTTTTTTTAATTCCACTATTTCAACTTGCGCCGGTTGCTTATCCTCAAACAGGATCGTTCCCTTCAGTTCGTTCGCGCTTTTGTAAAAATACAAGTGGGCACGGATGTATTGACCATCGTCCCCTTCCATTTCAATGCTCCATAACCCCATCCAGGGATCATGAAACGCCCGGTTAACGATGAAATAATTCTTATCACTCTTTTCTTTCCTGAAATTCTCAAAGATCGCCACCAGATTTTCATCGGCGAAATTGGTCATCACCGTGTTGCATGTAAAAGCTCAGAGCTTTGAGAAGCTGCTCATAGCTCGTAGCTCGTGGCTTCCATGTTGACGGCTCGGTATTAAAAATCAGATACAACAATTTTGCGCACGTCACCCAAAAGGGTTATTGATGGATAACTAAAGAGTCGTTTGCTTTGTGTCCTGTACGAAAAAATTCCATCGAAGATGTCGGGTGCCGGAGGTCGGAGTATTACTACTGGCGGGGATTAGTTGGCAATCGAAAAAGCAGCTATAGCAGACCAGAAGGAACTGTAACGATGAAAGGCAGCAGGTTGGTGCTCTTCAATACTAATCCCATCTGAGACAATTTGACAAATTTCTTAAAAAAAGCTGAATTGGCTTCCTAAGGAAAATTAAAATACGGCAAGATAATGTGGTTCATTTACTATAACTTTATAATGTACGGGCTGTCTCTCGCGGGACCGTTATCTTATGAAAAAAATCGTGTCATTTATTACGTTATGTTTGTGTACCCCTCTTGCGTTCTCACAAACTTATAATACAATCCTAGTTAAAGCTGGAGAGGATCCAGTTAAAGTTATTCCGTGGAAAGAAAGGTATCGTTACCCGGAATTTCTTGAGGGTAGTTTTTATGACCCTCAAGTCAAGAGATCTCAAATTTTAAAATTGAATTACAATATTTTTTTCAATGCCGTGCAATTCATTAACTCCGATGGAGACACCTTATTTGTAGACGAAAACTCCAACATGTTTAAGTATGTTCAAATAAGCGGAGATTTGTATTATCATGATTTTCGGGCAGGTTATTTTGAAATACTTACGCTCGAACCTTCTGTAAAACTTTTAGCCCAGCTAAAATGGAAAGTAATACGAAAAGAAATCGTTGTTAATAATGGATATGGATCGATCTCCTCCGTTTCTGGTACGGAATACTCTTCCAGGCGCGCGGGTGATATTGGTAATTTTGTACAAAATGAAAACGCTCTCCTAGGAAAGGATCTATCCTATTTTTTACTCGGCAAAAAAGACAAACTGTACAAGGCCAATAAAGCCGGTTTTATAAAAGCTTTTTCAAATCATAAACAACAAATTCAACTTTATCTAAAAGAGCAGGATATAGATTTTTTAAAAGAAACTGATCTTAAAAAGTTGCTTGAATTTTGTAATGATTTGAAAAGTGTCTGATGAGCGGAATCCGTGGACAACATACTTTATTAAACGTGCAGACTGCATTTTATAGTAAGAATGCAAGCGCGGAATGACGGTTTTGTAGGTGGGCTGAAGGTCTTTTGGCGCGCTCTTACTTTATAAAAGATATTTCTTTGTCGACTTCATCTAGCTTGGATTCGAAGTCTGAGCTCGAAACCTCAGACTCCCGGAGACCGGTGACTGCAGGATAATAATGCGGGTAAATCAAAGCTACTATGGATTGATGGGTAGATAGCAAAGTTGCTACTTTTCCGTTGATGAAGCTTGGGATAAAACCTGACCGGGTAATACTTGAAACCAAACCTCATCCTAAATATTCAGCTAAACTAGATAGTACATTAGTGGATGAGAAATCCGGCAGCCTCGATCGCGAAGATAAAGAATATCTGGGCTTTGTTAATCGGGATCAGCAGGTGCTTTTTCAGCTGGATGAACCGAAAAAATTATCTCAATTAACGCTAAGCTTCTTAGAGGATGTGGGAAAAGGTGTTTTCGCCCCTCAGTCTATAGAAGTTTGGGGTGGAGAAGATAAAGATAATTTAACAAAGTTAGGCGGAATTGTGAGTGTTCTTCCTCAGGACGAAAGGCCTGCAGCCAAGGGCATAATAAGGATAAATTTCCCCCCGCAGTCTGTGCGCTTAAAGGCAAAAAATATAATGACATTGCCCGCCTGGCACCCGCTTAAAAAAACTACCAAGGCTTCAATTTTTATTGATGAAGTTTCTTTAGAATAAGAAGGTATTTACAATTAGGCATCGATGAAAAAAAATTGTTTGATATTTAGCCGACGAATGCAGTTGTAAACAGGCGTGAAAAATTTGATAAAATTTTCAAGCTTTTGGGTATTGCATAGAACACTTTCTATCCCCACTGAAAAACATTGCCTGCTCCTTGAATCCAACTCAACCCTTTCTTCTCCACCGCAATCTTAAAAGTCTTTCGAATTTCACTCCTGGCAAAGAAAGAATATCAAAGAACACTCCTCGCTTGTTATTTCCAGGGCATGAAATTAACTTCGGATACAAATCACAAGATGCGTGATTATTTCGATGACTTACTGGCGAGCGACCCTATTATTACTAGTTGAAATGTGTGTTTTAGTAATAAAACTTTTCCTTGTTTTTAAATGGCTTGGAGGCATACTACTACTTCTTCCATTATTTCTGTATACAAACTGCATTAAAGCGCAATCCCCTCCTTTAGTTTTTAGAAATTTCACAGTAAATGATGGGCTGTCCCATAATTTTGTACGAGGTTTTTTGCAAGATTCCAGGGGCTTTATGTGGATTGCCACCATAGACGGACTTAGCAAGTTTGACGGTTATACTTTCAAAACCTATAAGGTAAAGCACGATGACACCACAAGTCTTTCTAGTAATAATATCAGCGCTTTGGCGGAAGACTCCTATGGAAATATTTGGGCGGGCACTTGGGGGGGAGGGATCTGTATCTACAACAGGAAGTCAGACAGTTTCAAACGCATACGCCACGGTACAGGAGTTAATGGAAATAGAGGGTTCCCTTCAAAATTCGTCTACGTTTTGTATAAGGACTCAAAAAACCGGATTTGGATAGGTACTTCTGATGAAGGACTTATCCTAGCTGATTCGGCCAAGCCTACTTTTACCCAATTCGAACATGATCCGGCCAATCTTTCCAGTCTTAGCCATAACGGCATTCACTCCATTACGGAAGACGATGACGGGAAATTATGGATCGGAACGCTTGGGGGAGGGCTTAACCAGTTCAACCCTGAAACCAGGCAGTTTATTGCCTACATGCATGAGGAAAGTGATCATGAGAGCCCCGCCAATAACATCGTAACCAATGTATTTTACGATAGTAAGAAACGGTTGTGGATTGCAACTTCAAATAACACGCTCAGCCTGATGAAAGATCGGACTGGCAAGTTTAGTCACTTTAAAAATCAACCAAACGATCCTAAAAGTATCGTCGATCACCATATTACAACCATAGAAGAAAATGATAATAAGATATGGATCGGGACCGATTTCGGCTTGATGTTGTTCAATGAAGAAAACAACAATTTTCATCATTACCATTCCAGACCTTTTGATTCCAAAGGCCTGGCTTCTAACCAGATAAAAATAATGTACAGTGACCAGGAGGGACGGTTATGGGTAGGTACTTACAATGGAGGGATAAGCATGTTCGACAAAAGCTTCGTAAGGATTCTCCATCATTATACTATTTTAAATGAAAACTCCCTCTCTTTCAATGACGTAAGCGCGTTTTTGCAAAATGATGACGGGAGTATACTGGTAGGGACCGATGGAGGAGGCCTGAATGCTTTTGATAGAAGAACCGGCAGCTTTACACATCACAAGCATGATCCGGATAATCCCCACAGCATTGGTGGCAATTTTGTTAAAACTATACTCAAGGATAAAACTGGCAAGATTTGGATGGGATTGTGGGGAAGCGGTCTCAATTTCTTCGACAGGAAAAAGCAAATTTTCATTCCTTTTGAAAATAACAAAGACCAGAGAGATGGTAGCCTGAGCAAAGCCAATGTCACTTGTCTAACGGAAGACGATGAAGGATTCATTTGGGCGACCACGTGGGGCAATGGAGTATATAAGTTTAGCCCTGATAAGACCTCCTTTGAAAATTTCCTATTTGATAGTAACGACATCTCTAGCCTTTCGAATTTTAATGCGTGGGCGATTTACTCAGACAGTGAGAATAATATCTGGGTAGGCAACAGTAACGGAGTCTTAGACTTGTACAACAGGGAAAAGGGAGGGTTTAAACATTTTAACACTACACCGCCTGGAAAAAACAGCGCAGGAATATTAGTGATATCGGAAGATAGTAAAGGGCGTATATGGATAGGGTTAGAAGGCGGAGGCCTGAAACTCCTTGATAAGAAGAGCGAAACTTTTAAAACCTATGACATTGAAACTGACTTGCCGAGCGATTACGTGAATTCTATAGAAGAAGATCAGAACGGATATTTGTGGATCGGGACTAACAATGGCATTTGTCGTTTTGATCCTGAGACCGGCAAAACAAAAAATTATGGTCTCAATTACGGGCTTCAGAGCCTGCAGTTTAACCGACAGTCATCAATAAAACTCAGGTCAGGTGAAATGATGTTTGGAGGAGTTAATGGTTTTAATATTTTTCATCCGGATAGTTTAGCTGAAAGCTCCCAAGAGTTTCCAACCGTTTTTACGGACTTTCAAATATTTAACAAGCCCGTGCCAATAGGAAAAGAAGGCTCCCCTTTAAAAGAACATGTTAATGAAACTTCCGAGATCACGCTTCCCTACTATAATTCCGTTTTTAGCCTGGAATATGCTGCATTAAATTTTATGGGCCCGGAAAATATCCGCTATAAATACCGCTTAGAAGGATTTGTGAATGAAGACTGGCAAGATGTGGGTGTGGAACGCAAAGTAACTTATACAAACCTGGATCCCGGTACCTATGCCTTTCAGGTAAAAGCCTCCGATAATCACGGAGTATGGAATGAAGAAGGCGCATCACTGGTTATTCATGTTCTTCCTCCCTGGTGGAAGACATGGTGGTTCAGAGCAGCCGCTGGCCTTTTAATTGGGGGAGCTGCTATCGGTTTTTATAAGATGAGAGTTGCCACCATTAAACGGCAAAACAAGAAACTGGAACGCCTTGTAACAAAAAGGACTGAAGAACTTCAGCATACAAATGAGGAACTCCTTCAACGTGACGACGAAATTCTAGCTCAGAATAATGAGCTATATAATCAACGGGAAGCATTAGAATCCCAGAATGAAGAATTACAAACGGCGCGACAAACTATCGAAAAACAAAATGAGGAAATCAGTCTGCGGAATGAGACTCTGGAAGAAGAAGTAAAGGAGAGAACGAAGGATCTGGTGGAATACAATCAGCAGCTCGAACAATTTGCATTTATTTCAGCTCATAATCTCAGGGCTCCTGTTGCACGTATTTTAGGTTTGGGTAATCTTTTGGAAATGATAAAAAGCGAGCCCGCAGAAGAACATAAGATTGTAAGTAAGTTAGTTTTTTCAACACGTGAACTTGATACTGTAGTAAAAGATCTGAATACTATTGTGGGGTTAAGAAAAGATAACATTTCTATCCTTACAGATGTAAACCTCGAAGAGGAATTGATGTCGATAAAAATGAACTTGGAAAAAGAGATACTTGAAACGGAAGCATCAATTAAAGAAGACTTTTCAAGAGCTCCCCTGATTCACACTATTAAACCTTATTTGGATAGTATTCTTATTAACCTGGTCAGCAACGCTATTAAATATCGACATCCCAGTAGGTGTCCGGTAATTCAAATTAAATCGGAGATAATTGAAAATTACATTTGTTTAACGGTTCATGATAATGGATTGGGCCTAAATTTAGACTTATACAAAGAGAAGTTATTTACATTATACAGCCGCTTTCACAATCATGTGGAGGGTAAGGGCATGGGGTTGTATCTCGTGAAGACTCAAGTAGTCTCACTGGGTGGTCGAATCGAAGTAGAAAGTGAAATTGATTGTGGAACGACTTTTAAAATATTTCTTAAAGAATAGTCGAATAAAGATTTTAAAAAACACATTGGCCCTATCATCATTGAATTCTGAATCCTGAGTTCTCCGCAGGAGTCTCCCGTCTCGGACTCTGTCCGAAAGCACATTTATGACGAAGAAGAATTCAGGTTTCTAATAAGCTCAATAATTCCAGCATGTTTCAGCCGGGGAGGGGAGCTATGAAATGCGCGATGACCTGTTCTTGGATTGTACTTTTCGTCAAAGTGTCAACACCGAATATCGAACATTGAACAAGGAATGATGAAGGAGTGCGCTTACCTCTTGCGTATGCAATAAATTGTTTGTGCGGATTTATTATGACGAGTAAGAATTCAGGTTTCTAATAGATCAATAATTCCAGCATGTTTCAGCCGGGCATCAGCCAATCTTTGGTCTGGCAGTGGGTTTGCGCGGATTGGGTGCAGCCCGGATGAAACATG
>CAZAHL010000394.1:0-6519 GCA_964484845.1 uncultured Chryseolinea sp.
TGTAATTGAAAGAACGAAAGCAGATCCGGCCCTAAGTAACTTGACGAATAAGGCGCGAATCATCCAGGCCAATGCGTTTATGGTCATCACTGACACCTATGGAAGCATTCCGTATGATGAAGGAGGAAAAGGATATTTTGGTCAAATTTACTTCCCGACATATCAGAGTCAGCAAGAAATTTATCCGAAGATCATCGAAGAGTTTCAAAGTGCTACTGATGGACTAGACGCAAATAAAGCCACGAACACCGATGTGCTTTACAACGGAGACATTGCTAAATGGAAAAAATTTGGCTATTCGCTATTGTTGCGCGCTGGAATGCGTTTGATTAAAGTTGATGCGGCAACAGCAAAGTCAACGGTGGCGGCGGCTTTAGCCGGAGGCGTAATTTTACTCAATGCTGACAACGCGGTAGTTCGGCACGATGCCAACAACATCAATAATACCGCGAACGTCCTGAATACAACCGAAGCCGCCAACTTTTTTCTGGCAAAGCCATTTGTCGATGCATTACAAAGCAGCGATGATCCTCGTCTTTCAGCGATAGCTATCCGGTATGTTGGGGCTACTTCAGGATCGGCGCAAACTCCTGCTGTTGGAACAATTGACCCCGATAATCAATTTGGACTGCCAATGGGTAGTACGGATGGCGAGGCAGATATTTCTGGGGCTACATTGCCTGGTGGCGGGGCAAGGTATGCTTATAGCCAGTTGGATCGTCGCCGTATGGCAAAAACAACGTCGCCGCTGTTCATTGTAACGGCTGCACAGACAAACCTTCTTTTGGCTGAGGCAAAATTCCTTAATTTGATTACTACAGGGACTGTCCAAGAATATTTCACGGAGGGTATTAAAGCTCATATGGATCAGCTGGTATCGTTCGATCCGCTATCAGCGGTCGCTGCCGGTGACCGTGATACTTACGTGGCTTCCAGAGTTCCGGGCCTTGTTGGAAATGAAGTAGAACAGATTAATTACGAATATTGGATCGCATCATTCTTGAACGGCCAGGAAGCATGGGCGAATTTCAGAAGAAGTGGTTATCCTGACCTTGAAGTTAATCCATTTGCAGGAAAGACTGTTGATTTCATCACTAGGCTTCCCTACCCGCCTAGTGAATATGTGGTAAATACCAAAAATGTTCAGGCTGCACTTGTCGGTCAAGGTCCCGATGAGTTGAACACCCGTGTGTGGTGGGATCTTGACTAAAAATTTGTCTTTAAAGGGCAACTCTGAAAGGGGGTGCCCTTATTTGTTTTTACCAATTCCTCGATCGGCAAAATAGCTATTCGGATGGGACACCAACTGACATTTAACTAAGTAGCTTAAAACATATTTTAGAAATCATTTGATAAAGGACATTATTACGTCATCGTAATTTTACTTCTTAAATTTTACTATCAGTGTTTCATTTAATTCACAACAAGCGAAAATCTATGTAATAGATCATTTCACTCTGATAGGCGCCTAGTCCTGGCGTAAATTTTAAAAAAGTATATGTTGAGTAAAATACAACACAGCAAGTAAAGGTTATAAAAGCGAAGTACACATTCTGAATCAACAAATAATCTTAATTAACTAATCGTAGAAACTTAAATCTGTGTATAATGAATATAAAAATAGCATGGATATCAGCATTTGTTCTTTGTAGTTTTCTTTCTTATGGGCAGCGTGTTGGATCATCGCCTGAATACATTAAGGCATTGACTTCCGAATGGAAAGGAGAACGTTTGCCCGACGGACGACCAAAGGTATCTGACGCTATCCTGGCGAGACTAAAAAATATATCCATCGAAGAAGCCTGGGGTGTATTAAAAAATAAAGGATATCTTAATCAATATGAAGGAGACTGGCAGGTAATCTGGAGTGACAGTGCAATGACTGGCAGAGTTGTTACTGCGCAGTATATGCCACTGAGGCCGGATCTCCAAAATCAAGTCAAGGAACAAGGAAAAATAGAGAACCGAGCACAGAAAGGAGGAACCAACTCATGGCCTATTGATATTTTGACTCCTGGTGATGTGTATGTAGCGGATGGCTACGGGAAAATAGCGGATGGCACCTTGATAGGAGATAATCTTGGCAATTCAATCTATGCTAAATCTCAGCGTGGTGTAATATTTTATGGATCGGTAAGAGATCAGGAAGGGCTGGAAGGAATCAAAGGTTTTAATGCATGGATTAAAGGACAGGATCCTTCTTATATCAACCAGATGATGCTCACCACCATTAATGCACCCATTCGCGTGGGACGTGCTACCGTACTGCCCGGGGATGTAGTTTTAGCTAAAAAATTCGGAACCATTTTTATCCCAGCTCATCTTGTTGAAAGCCTGGTGATCACGGCGGAGGTTACATCACTACGCGACCAATTTGGCCACCAGCGCCTCCGTGAGAAGAAATATTTAGCAGGAGAAATCGATAGCGAGTGGACCGAAGCCATTAAAAAAGATTTTTTAACCTGGTTGAATAATTATCCCGGAAAATTACCAATGACTAAAAAAGAGCTCGATGATTATCTAAAAGAACATAATTACTGATTTACCCAAACCAATACTCACTCATTTACTATTTAATTTTTACAATATGAAAAACACCATACAACAGATTGTACAAAAGAATAAGCAACGGGAGAAGACCGAGGCCGAATCCAGGCAAACTGAGATTGAGAGTCCTATAACAAAAGACAATCGCCGTGATTTTTTGAAAAAAACTGCGTTGGGTGGTATAACACTTACAGGTCTTATGGGATTATCCGTAGAAGACACCATTGCGCAGACTACATCTAAAGTAAAAAAGGCTTCAGCGCCATCGGATTTAAAAATTACAGATCTGCGATATTGTGTGACGACTGTTTTGGGCCGTACAGCCATCATTCGTATTGACACCAATCAAGGTATTTATGGACTAGGAGAGGTACGGGATGGAGCTGATCCTCGATACGCACTGATGCTCAAGAGTCGGATTCTCGGGGAGAATCCTTGCAACGTAGAAAGAATATTTAAGATCATTAAGCAGTTTGGAGGTCAAGCACGTCAGGCGGGTGGTGTTTGCGGAGTTGAAATGGCATTGTGGGATTTATGTGGTAAGGCATATAATGTTCCAGCCTGGCAGTTGTTGGGCGGACGGTATCGTGATAGCATAAGAATATATGCCGATACTCCCGAATCACAGGATCTTGAAGAGTTTAAGAAGAAAGTAAAATACCGCACGGTAGACCAGGGCTATACGTGGCTTAAAATGGATGTTTCTATTGGCGTGCTTAGGAATGTGCCGGGCACATTGGTCAACCAGAAAGTATGGGGAACCGGATTGGCACAATGGCAAGGTGATTACATGTCTTATGCAAATGCCAGACACCCCTTTACCGGTATTCAGATCACCGAGAAAGGACTCGAAGTACTTGCTCAACGAGTCGCCGATGTTCGCGCAGTAATCGGCGATGAGATTCCGCTTTCTACCGATCACTACGGACACTTTGATTTAAATAATATGATTCGCTTAGGAAGAGCGGTGGAAAAATACCGTCTGGCCTGGTTAGAAGATATGGTGCCGTGGCAATACACTGAACAACATAAAACCATAACGGATGCCCTGGAAACACCAACCCTTACGGGAGAAGATATTTTCCTCCTTGAGTATTTTAAACCCCTTATTGATACCCATGCCGTTGACATTATTCATCCTGACTTAGCTTCCTCCGGCGGCCTTTTAGAAACAAAACGAATTGGTGACTACGCGGAGGAGAAAGGTATTGCCATGGCGATGCACCAGGCAGGTACCCCAGTTTCATTTATGGCGAACGTACATTGTGCAGCAGCTACTCAGAATTTTCTTGCTCTCGAACATCATTCAGTAGACTTAGCGTGGTGGGAAGGATTGGTAAAAACAACCGATGGAAGAAAATTAATTGATAAGGGTTATGCCCCTGTACCGCTTTCAGCACCTGGCCTTGGAATTGAACTCGTGGAGGAGGAAGTAAAAAAGCATCTGCATGCGACGGATAATAGCTATTTTGCTCCGACTAAGGAATGGGATGAAAAACGTTCACATGATAGAACGTATAGCTAACTCAAGCATCATTAAATACTAAGAAGCGATCTCTGAATCCAGGGTCAGAAGATTGTTTCTTGAAAATACGAGTTGGTAAATTAACCTGAACAGTTAATGGCTCTCTTCTAACCCACCCTCATGAAACAAAGATCTATCGTCAAACTCTTCCTTCTTTTTTCGGGTATTTTTTTAACCGCTTTTATAATCACCACTTTTATTAACCTTCACACCTATGCGGGGTGGTTTCTGGTTTTATCTTTCGGTTTTCTTGCTTTAAGTTTTCAGAGGCATGCGCTTTTGAAAGGATACTCATTTACGGTTATGATTTTTGCAGCCGTTACTGCTGCTATGTATTATCCACAATATTTTATTCAGGTGGGTGATTTCAAGCTTTCAAATTTGATCATTCCACTCATGCAAATTATCATGTTTGGTATGGGAACTACGTTGAGTTTGAAAGATTTTGGCCGTGTAATGCAAATGCCAAAAGGTGTTGTTATTGGTATTGCAGCTCAATATTCCATCATGCCTTTAGTGGGTTGGTCGTTAACAAAAATTTTTACATTCCCGCCTGAAATTGCCGCGGGTATTATTTTAATAGGAAGCTGCCCAAGCGGATTGGCTTCTAACGTAATGTCATACCTCGCTCGTGCCAATGTTGCACTTTCAGTAACTCTTACTGCTATAGCGACACTACTTGCTCCTCTTATGACACCGATGTTTATGCAGCTTCTGGCAGGGCAATATGTATCGATTGACTTTTGGCGAATGGTCGTCGACATTACTAAGATTATTATTATTCCAGTAGGAGCAGGGTTGATTTTTAATCATTTTTTACATGGTAAATTCAAAGTGCTGGATAATGTCATGCCAGTGATTTCCATGTTAGGTATTGGACTTATTATCGTTGTGATCACGGCAGCTGGTAGAAATGGTTTATTGGTTGTCGGACCGCTGTTAATTTTAGCATGCTTCATTCATAATGTTGCGGGATATTTTTTGGGCTATTGGGCCAGTAGGATGTTTCGTATGCCTGAAGTTGATTGCCGGACGATTGCCCTTGAAGTAGGATTACAAAATGGCGGCTTAGGCTCCGGACTGGCGCTCGCCATGGGCAAACTTTCTACCGTTGGATTAGCCCCCGCAGTATTTTCTCCCATAATGAATACTACAGGCTCATCCCTCGCCCTGTGGTGGAGAGCTCATACGAAACCAGAGGATATCACAAAAACTTAAGTAGTTAGCTGCTACTCTATTTATTTCATAATAGCTTGCAATCCTGTAATTTCTAAATTCAGGTTATAATTATTCTAATGGAGAATTCGATAAAAATTTACACAAGCTCCACAGCTATCTCATTAAGTGAAAAAATTGCGAGTGCGTTAAGTTTACCCCTCCATTACCTTCAAACGGAAAAGTTTTCAGACGGAGAACTTTCTGTTCGTTTTAATGAGAGCGTGCGAGGCCAAACGGTATTTTTGATCAGTAAAATAAATATGCCGTATGAACAATTTTTCGAACTGCTAATGGCGGTAGATGCTGCGCGTCGCTCGTCTGCAAAAGAAGTTATTCTCGTCATACCTTACCTGCCTCACAGTCGCCAGGAACGGAGGGATGGTGAGCGTACGTCGGTTTCATCTCGCATGGTTGCAGACATGATTCAGATGGTCGGAGCCGATCACATTATAACGCTCGAACTTCATACGAATGCCATTGAAGGGTTTTACAAGATCCCATTGGATCCGTTGTCGTCGGCAAAATTATTTATTGATCACATTAAAAATTTAGAACTGCCAAATCTATGCTTGTGCAGCCCTGATTTTGGCGGAATTAAACGTATCCGTCAGTATAAAAAAATCCTGGGGGTAGAAATGATTGTGATAAATAAAGAGAGATCGAAACCCAACCAAGTGGGTTTTATGGAAATCATAGGAGAAGTAAGGGACAAAAACATTATTATCATCGATGACCTGGTAGATACAGCGGAAACGTTGTGCAAGGCTGCAGATGTCCTCATAACGTCGGGGGCTAAGTCTGTTCGTGCATATTGTACGCATGGTGTGTTAAGCGGTTCTGCATTAGAAACGATAGGTGCAAGCAGACTGGAAAAATTATACATCGCCGATACCGTTGTGGAAGAGCTGAATCATTCAAAGATAGAAATTGTGAGCTGCGCATATTTACTGGCCCAAGCCATGCAGCATCTTATCAATAATAAATTCTTAGGCGACAGGTCGAATAATAATAACTAAGCTCGCTTAACCCTTGGGCTTTGATGAACGAGGCTTCGCCCAGGGATATTTCGCAGGTGAATACAGTTTTCTTGTGCCTTTTAATTGCTTCTTACGCTCTTTGTCACTTTTTTCAAATTCAATATAGCGCGAAATGCCTATGGCTACTTGAGCAAACATATCTCGACGCTCACCAGCTAATTCGTAAAGTAATACCTCGGATTTTAGCTTTTG
>CAZAHL010000395.1:0-6506 GCA_964484845.1 uncultured Chryseolinea sp.
CATCCTGATGAAACGAGTCCTGCAACTTTTAACAAGCGGTAACTCAGGAAATTAGAACTAATCTACTTCTATCTTAAAATCGTCGGCAAAAGACCATTCAGTGTTTCAACTGATGATGAACATCGAACAAGGAACACTGAACAACGAATAATGAACGACGCCCGAACCAAAGGTATCCCTATCAATCTGCGATGTTCTGTCATTAAAAACAAAAAAAATGATTCTGGAACTGAACGTTGAGGCCATCCTTCATCATTCGATGTTCGGTGCTCGATATTCTGTGTTCATGCCTTGTCCTGTATTAATGATAAATTTTTTCTCCAGCCTTGATTGGGATTTTCAGAAGGTTTTCGGCCGGTGGCAAAGGGCAGGAATATTTTTCAGTATAGGCACAATAAGGATTGTAAGACTTATTAAAATCTAACGTAATAGTCTTGCTTCCGGGCACTTTTAATACATCCAGGTAACGTCCGGCACCATACGTTTCGAGTGCGCTGGTTTCATCACCAAAGGCAAAGAATAATTTTCCGTGAGATTCGCTCCTGTCTGTTATTTCAAGTATCAAAAGTTTGTGATGGTATCCATCCAAGTCAAATTCCGCATAAGCATATTCTATATAATGCTGCTCTTTTCCATCGTTCGTCCCAAGGGAAACGTTTTTTTTGTCTTTTATAGGAGTTAGGTCGGCAATGATCTTATATTTTGGATCAACCGGATAAAAATTAAGTCCTTTAAAACTGTCGGGTGCATTGACGAAAGGAGATTCTTTGGACGTACGCATAAAGCGATCTCTTTCTTCCCTTTCTTTTTTTATTTCGTCAATATACGCGGACTTATCACCGCTTCCCTGGAAGGAATAAAACAGACTGATCAGCACCACAATGATTACGATCAGGATAATTATATTTTTCGATTTCATGGAATTGCTGGAGGTCCGAGAAAAGATTTCTCATTCTTTTTTTCCCAATCCATAATGGCGTTACGCCGGATGTGAAACAGATCAAAAAATAACGGGATGCCATTGTCAGCGACCTCACCTGGGGCATTGGCGAGAATACAAACTGCAATTTTATCTTTGGGATTAACTGCCACCTCACTTCGATAGCCATTCACATATCCACCATGGTATATTAAGGTATCGTTCGGATAGTAAAGTATTCGCCACCCCAATCCGTAAAAAGAGTCACTCAACTTATGCATCCTTCCATAGTTTCTATTTTTTGATCGCGCTTTTACCTGCGGACTGTACAGCGTATTCAACGTGGTCTTTGTTATTACATCCTCCCGGTTTCCAAGCAACGCGACCATCCATTGGGCCATGTCCGAGATGCTCGCATTAATCCCCCCGGCAGGAGCGACATTATAATAGGTGTCAGTTATTTTTACAGGTGCCCATTGTTTGCTCCTTTTCCGGAGATGGGGTCGAGCCACATTCGGATTTTGCATGATGCTCGCGTAATCCATGGAGGCGGTCTTCATTTTTAAGGGAAGAAAAACTTTCTCACGCATTAAATTTTCATAGGTCTTGCCAGTTGCCGATTGCATGACGGGTCCAATAATACTGTATGCGACATTCTGATAACTATAGGAGTCTCCCACTTTTGAAACCAGATTGATTTTCTTTAACCACGATATCATGGAATCAAGGGATGAACCCTCTTCCACCATATTGGTGTAAGCATGATAGGGCAAGCCCGTACTATGCGACAACACATGATGCACCTCTAACTTTTGGGTCTCCTCCGGAGATTTTAAATTAAAATTCGGTAAGTAATCTTTAACATGACTATTCCATGAAAGAATACTATCTTCTACAAGAACGCCTGTTAAAAAAGAAGCAAAGCATTTAGATACCGAAGCGATACGGAATACTGTATTGACATCAATGGAGTCTGAAGTCCCTACTTTCTTTACACCAAAACCTTTTAAAAATACGATCGTCGAATCATGGACCACCGCTATCGCTGCTCCAGGTGTGTTCGACTCCTGGGATAACGATTTAATTTCCCTCTCATAATCCTCCAATAATTGCGCTAGCTGCGGATTGATTTTTTTTGGGCGCCTCAGTAATGACTTCTTTTTCGGGTCAGTTTGTTTTTCTTTTTTCATTAATACCTGCGCTAATAGAATGGGCAAGACAATCAACAGCACACCGGAAATTATGTATCGCGTTCTCTTCATTTTAAATCGTTATCCGTTCACAGTTAAACGTGAATCTTCAAATGGTGGTACGTGTTTGAGGTTCGAAGTTTGAGGTTTAAAGTTTGACACCCTTCCCAATTCTGTTAGTTTGGATCAGACAGCAACTTCGAACCTTAAACTTTGAACCTCAAACAACTTCGAACCTCAAACAAAAATTTCAAATTAATCCTTCGTCAGCAAAACTAAAATATTTTTGTCCTGCAACGATAAGATGATCGAGAACTTGTATGTCCAGCAAGCGACCTGCATCTTTTAATTTCTTAGTTAGGTCAATATCAGCCTGGCTGGCCGTGAGATTACCCGAGGGATGATTGTGAGCCAGGATCACACCCGATGCCAATTCCTCCAGGGCAAGTTTGAATATGATCTTAGGGTCGGCCACCGTTCCGGCAACGCCGCCTTGGCTGATCAGGCATTTTTTTATTACCCGGTTTGCTCGATTCAGCATTAATATCCAGAACTGTTCATGCGAAATATCCAATAATTCTGATTTAATCAGGTCATATGCATCCTTCGAGCCAGTTATTTTTGTCTTCTCATTACTCTCCAACTCTTTTCTTCTCCGGCCTAGCTCCAGGGCAGCAACAATGGTTAGGGCTTTTGCTTCCCCAATACCTTTTATTTTAATCAAGTCCTTAACCGTTAATCTTGCCAATTCATGAAGATTGTTTCCGGCCGGTTGTAAAACTCTCTTTGCCAATTCCACGGCGCTCATGGACGCTGTGCCCGAACCGAGAAGAATGGCTATTAACTCCGCATCCGAAAGGGCGGATTTTCCTTTTAAGATCAGTTTTTCACGCGGACGGTCCTCTGGAGCCCAACTCTTTATATTAAGAGCCTTCTCTTCATTGTTTATCATGGCTAACGGTTTAAAGTCCTAAAATACAAGCGAACGGCGAAGGAATTCTATTTTGATATAAAAAAATAAACCCCGCTTCGAGGGCGGGGTCTTATAGGGCATTAGCAATAATTCAGGTTAAGCAAGCTTGTTCACCAGCTTGGTCAGTTTTGACTTCTGATTACCGGCTTTTTTCCAATGGATTATATTTTTCTTCGCCAATTTGTCAATCATAGAAGAAACTTCCTTTAAAAGGGTTTCTGCCTCACTTTTCACGGTAGACGTTCTCAATTTTTTTATGTAAGAACGCGTGGTTTTAGCCTGATAACGGTTTCTTACCCGTTTTACTTCATTGGCGCGGATTCTTTTTTCTGCTGATTTATGATTTGCCATGGTTCTCTAAAAAATTGGATTGCAAAGGTAAGTGATTTATGGAATTTGCAAAACAGTCTTAAACAATTTTGTGATAAAACCGCCAAACTGGGCTATTTAAAGGCATTGACAAATCAATTCCCGGTTAAAATCATACGTTTTGTGTCGGTGACTAGGCCATCAACGATCAGCGTATAGAGATACATTCCTGCCTTCAACTCATTATTTCGAATTTTTACCGATGCCTTGCCACGATCATTAATGGGTATGACTTTCAATTGCTTTCCTTCCATATTATAAACTATAAGGGTAGCTTGTCTTGTCGTTTCTGGTAATGACATGCTGATCTCCGTATCCATTGAAAAAGGATTTGGATTGTTTTGATAAAGCGCTACTTCACTCTTTGAAAAAATTTCACCATTCGGTGTTTCACCAGATAATTTAAGTTGTTGCTTCAGGATATCAATTTCCTTCTTTTGTTCTTCGGCAACTTTTTCTTGCATTTCAACTTTAGCTGTCAACTCCTGAACAGCTTTAACCAAAGGCACTACAAATTCCGCATAGCGAATACTGTAATGATCCTTTTCATTTTGGGGTGCTTCGACACCGTGAAATATGTATCCTGTTTTTTTAATCACCTTCTCAACTTCTTGTGCGACAAAACCGGTTTGACGTGTGGGAGCTGTTTTCGCTTCCGATAATTTTCTGCTTATGCTGTCGGGAATGCCTAAGAATTTATTGATGGATTCATTGTCTACCATGTAACTAACCGGCCGCAGCTGGTTAATGAACTGTAGACCCGCCACATCTTCTTTAATGTCTTTTTTAAATCGGCCATCGGACAATGTAGACCATGAAACCTGACCACCTATACTACTTACAGAGGAATTTCCAATGCGCACCTGATTTGAGGCTGTAGGCGTCGCACCAAATCCTAAGGCTGTTGTGTTGTTGACTACCGCAGGCGACCCAAAAGCCGCAGCAAATGGACCAAAAGCGCTATTAAATTCGCCTGATTTAAGGCTGGATAGCGCATAAGTTCCATGAGCAGAATTGGCGAGACCAGTTTCACAAAGATACATTGCTTGGTACCCCGTGGCAGTGTTAAAGATGCCTGTGGTGTTGGTGAAAAGCGCCATAGAACCATTTGCCACGTTATTGTAACCTTCAGAGTTATTCATCAGTGAAGAATATCCGTTTGCAGTATTTTCGCTTCCTTGGTTATTCCGTAGGGCGAAAGCTCCATTGGCAGTATTACTACTACCAACAGTGTTAAGAGCCATGGAATGCCACCCACTTGCCGTGTTATAACTGCCTTCTGTATTCCAATATAAAACGTCCGCCCCTACAGCAACGTTCCCATCACCACCTAAGTTGGAAAATAAAGATCTCAATCCGATAGCTGTGTTATAAGCTCCAAATGTCTTTGACCCACTGCCATATCCAAAAAAAGAATTTCCTTCATTTGTCGAAGCACGTCCTGCTGAAATGCCAAAGTAACTGCCGTAACGACCCGCTGTACCCGAAGAGGTGCCATAATTTGTTGTTTGTGCACGCGTAGAGATAAAAACACTTGCCGTTAACGCGAGGAGTAGGGTGATTTTTTTCATATTGATTTAAATTTTAGTAATGAATTTTTTTGGTAATTAAAAGTCAGCTGCGTTTGCCTTAAATTGTTTTTAGTGGTGTGAAAAAGAAACAGGTTACCTGAGACATGATTTTTTTTTAGAGTATTCTCTTTTTCTTATAGAATACTTTTAATGAAGGACTTCTTGGGAAGTGATTGAATGCTGTACTCCCTGACTAACGGGAGACTAAAAAAAGGATGGAAAAATACTCTGAAAAAAAATATTGGTTTATTTCCATTTATAGCACTAGTTCTCTAAATGCTTTTAACTTGCTACCCAAATTTCCTTTAGTAAACCTTCAACCTTTGTTCTATGCATCTAAAAAGTGTCCTATGGTCCCTCGCTTTACTCGCCACTATAAGTGCTTGTGAAGACCTACCTGATAATGAAAAGAAATTCCTTCTTGCTAAGATTTTTGACTCAAAGACAGCGGAGGCGGAATTTCTTCATTTAAATTCAATCGATACAAGCAAGTTGTCTGACATCGAAAGAGTGGCAACGAAGGAGCGAAGAGCAGATGTGGAGGAGATACAGAAAATACTGGAAACAGACCCCTACGTGATTGCAAATATGAGCCGGTGTCTCCCTCTAATAGTGCCACCCGGACCTTGTCCTGTTGGAGCAGACTTGAATTCGAATATCCCTGAAGCCCATATCAACTTCACTTTGTTGGGTGCACACATGGATATCCCTGAAAATCCGGCATCTCGTATTTTACAGGAAGGTAGTATGCAACTGACGACCGTAGATGGAAAAAAAGTTTTTGCTAACGGAACCCTTAAAACTTATGATAAACTTTTTCATACCGCGTGGTATGACTTTAATGTCAAAAATCCTTCCCTTGCAAAGCAGCCACTTATCCTGAAGATCCAAACCGTAATCATTGTTGATAAACTGGTTCAACATGTCGCTATGGAGATTCCGGTTCCAGCAGGAACCTTTCTGATCCAATAGGTTAGTTTGCAATGCTGATAAATTGTGATGCAAATCGATAAATCAACACTGGAAAAAAATAAATTGCCTAGGGATGCAGAAACCAAAACCATTTCTTGAGTAATTGTTGCTTCCCTATGTTTGTCCGTCACTATGAGACACGTCATTGCACGTTATTTTATTTTTCTAGCAGGACTCTCAAGTCCTGCTATTTGTTTTTCTTTTTCGCAGACTGACAGTCTCGATATACAGATAGCTCGAAAACTCGAAGATATCTATAATGAACTCTATTTCGTAGATTTTGATCGTGCCGCAATGGCCATTGATCAACAGGCAGATCGTGCTGAACAGGCAGGTCGATGGCACCTGGTTATAAGTGCGCTCACACTTAAAGCCAATTGTGCTTACAATTTTTATTATGCAGATAAAACATACTCTATTTTATTAGCCACGGAGGCGCTCGCTATAAAACATAAGTCGGCGTTAGACTCTCTCGACCCTGTCATGAAGTATCGCAGTGAGATTAACTATGT
>CAZAHL010000396.1:0-6498 GCA_964484845.1 uncultured Chryseolinea sp.
TCAGACACTATGAAAGTGACAAACAAATAAAGAATGCCCGATTAAAATATTTGAACGACCGGGCTACAGGTCTCCGAGACCAGATCGAGCAGGACAAGAAAAGCAATGAACGAGCTCGTTTCAGCATTCAAAGTCTTGAAACCGAAAAAGCAGCCGCCGAACAAATCTTTATTGAGATCTCAAACAAACTTGAAACACTCCGTTCGGGATACGAAGAACAGAAAAAAATAACGACAGAGCTTCAACTTCAGTCCGATTCTATAAGAAGAGTTCAGCGCGAACGGCAAGAGGAAAGTTTCCAAATCAACAAAGGTGTTGAAATACGGGAGATACAAGTTTCATCTTTAAAACAAGAGTTAGAGAAAAATGCCACGGATACCACGAACCAAAGTGCCAGCCTGGTAGAGTTTGAGAATAAATTGAAAATCCTTGAGGAAGAACTCAACAATAAAAACAAAGATCAGGAAAATTTAAAGCAGGAAGAAGAACGCGTTCAGGGGCGTATAGGTGACGCTGAAAAGACGATCGAAATGATCCGGGAGGAAATGAATGTTACCGGCAGAAAACTGGATGCGCGTCAAAATGAATATAATCTTACTAAGTCTCTTGTAGAAAATCTTGAAGGTTTTCCGGAAGCAATAAAATTCCTGAAGAAGAAAGTCGCAAAAAATGCTCCCCTCCTTTCCGATATTTTAACTACTTCCGAAGAATTCCGGGTCTCCATTGAAAACTACTTAGAGCCTTTCCTCAATTACTACATCGTAGAACATGAAGCGGAAGCGTATGAGGCGATCAACATTCTCAGCGATGCTGCAAAAGGTAAAGCGCACTTTTTTATTTTGGACGCCTTTGAAAGATTTGAGTCCACCCCAGGCCGGATCTACGACAATGCATTTCCAGCCACGGAAATAATTGAATACGATCAGAAGTACAAAAAACTGATGTCGTTTATCCTTGATAAGGTATACATCTATGAGGGTGATATCAAAAAAATTCCATCAGCGGATGAAAATACATTCATTACAAAGAATGGAAAACTGACGAGACGTCGATTCAGCATATCGGGTGGATCCGTTGGATTGTTTGAAGGAAAGAAAATCGGCCGTGCAAAAAACATGGAGAAGCTCGATAAAGAAATTAAAGAGCTTACTTTTAAGTTGGGTGAAATACGCGGCAGCCTGCTGGAAAAACAGACTGATCTTGAGAAGCTCCGAAATAACCGTCTGCGCCAGCAAATGGAAGAAGTTCAGCGTGGCATCCGTCAAGTGAACGATGAGTATGTGTCCCTCCGCACGAAGAAGGAACAATTTTCTCAGATGCTCAGCAATGCAGATTTGCGAAGCGAAGACATTCTTGAAAAAATTGATACGCTTCTAAGAGAACTCGACGACCTGCGCCCCAAAGCACAGCAAGCCATCCACGATCTTGACGAGCAGGAAAATAAGCTTGCCAACATTACGGAAGAATTAACTTCGAACAGCGAAGTCCTGACTCAAAAATCGTCTGCCTTTAACGAGCAGAACATATTTTTCCATCAACAGGAAAATCGGGTCAAGAGTATTGAACAGGAGACAAGGTTCAAACAGGAATCGATGGATCAAAGCAGTCAGCGAATAGAATTCAATGTCGTTGAACTGAAGAAGAATGAAGAAGAAGTAAAAAATATCATAGAAGTAACACAATCGACAGACGAGGAACTCCTGGGCATGTACGCTGAAAAGGAGGAAATGGAAAAAGGATTGAGTGAAGCTGAAAAAGAATATTATGAATCGAGGGGTAACATCGACCAGGTTGAAAAACAACTGCGCGAAATACAACACCAACGTCAGAATATTGACACAGTATTGTTAGAGTTGCAAAGTCAACTTAACGAAAGCAAGATGCAATTGAATTCCGTGAAGGAGCGCCTTTCCGTCGAGTTCAATATTGACCTGGATTCAGTGATTGGCGAATCTTCACCCGAAGAAGCAGAAGAATTGAGTAACTCGGATGAAGACAAAATTCGTCATGACGTTCAAAAAATGCGCGACCGACTTGACAACATGGGGCCTATAAATCCCATGGCGATGGAAGCTTACACTGAAATTAAAGAACGAAACGATTTCATCCTTGCACAAAAAGAGGATTTGATTAAAGCGAAGGAATCTCTCTTGAGTACCATCAGCGAAATTGAAGGTGTGGCTAGCCAGAATTTCATGGAAGCATTTACTCAAATTAAGGAGCATTTTATTCGTGTATTCCGGTCGTTGTTTACAGAAGGAGACGAATGTGATCTAAGATTAGTAGATCCAACCAATCCGCTCGATTCTGAAATTGATATCATTGCTAAGCCTAAAGGCAAACGGCCCCTTACGATTAACCAGCTTTCGGGTGGTGAGAAAACGCTTACCGCCACTGCCCTACTCTTCAGCATGTACCTGTTGAAGCCTGCACCTTTTTGTATTTTTGATGAGGTGGATGCACCGCTTGATGATGCCAACATTGATAAGTTCAATAACATCATCCGGAATTTTAGCAAAGATTCACAGTTTGTTATCGTAACGCACAACAAGCGCACGATGAGTTCTACGGATGTTATCTATGGTATTACGATGGTGGAGAAAGGTATCTCCAGGGTTGTACCTGTGGATCTTCGGGAGCTGGCATAAGCGATAGATTGAATATTGAAAGGACCGAATGATAGAGGAAGGGTAACTTCGACCTTTATCATTCGGTCTTTTGCTATTTAGGGCGGGCCTGTTTAAAAAGCAAGACTTCAATAAAGTTCACAAAAATAATGAAGTAGGAAATCATTTATACCTGCCTAAATTAAGCGCAAGGAAAACGAGTACACTCTATAAATATCGTGCACTTCGAAACCTTATTACAGGCTAGTAACCTTAGGAAGATTACGAAACAACCTTATTACCTTATTGTGAGGCCATTTCGATTCGGTGTGCTACTGTGTTCCATAAGGTAATAAGGTATATCAACAAAAAAACTTATCGTTAAAGGTAATAAGGTTGGATGCCCCAACTTTTTCGGGAGACTCTGATTATCTAGAGCTGTCTATAAAGTAGCGATGTTGAAAATATTTCACTCAAAGGGCGAAGGCAATCCGCAAAGGCCGCAGAATGTTTTCTGCGACCTTTGCGTGTCTTTTCTTTGCGGGCTTCGCGTGAACCTGACTTTATAGACAGACACTATTTAATATTGTTTTAGATGCCAAACAGCGACCTCAAAAGTTATTCGCTGCCCTCCTATTGCTCGCTATTTTTCGATCATCCCTATTCATGCTTTAAGATGTCTACAGGATTTACATGAGCATTTTTAATTCCGTGATATCCGGAAGTAAGCAGAACGATCATCAAAGTAATAATTCCTGGAACTATAAAATACCAGGCACTTAGATCAATGTGATAAGCAAAACCATTAAGCCATTGACGTGATAAATAGTAAATAATGGGCCACGCTATTATCACTGCAACCAGAATAAATTTTACAAAGGTTTTTACATGAAGTATAAATAAATGGGCTTCCTTGGCACCAATCACTTTCCGTATTCCCATTTCACGGGCACGCATCGTTACCAGCAAGGCAGAAATACTAAAGACACCCAGACAGGAAACCAAAATAGAGATGATAAGCCCTACCTGAAATATATTCCTGATTTCATAATCCTCTTTATAGAGACTTTGAAATTTCGAATCCAGATATTCCCATTCGAGTGGCAAATCGGTATAACTCTTTTTGTATTCCCTTTCTATTTCAGAGATCAAATTTACTGGTCGTATGGGATCGACTTTAACATACACATATTCGATACCCCACCCTTCCGCTACTGGAAAAATAATTAACGGTTCTATTTTAGTATGGAGTGAGGCAAAATTAAAGTCCTTTACTACTCCTATAATCTGGCCTTCGGTGCGGTCCGTTCCTACGGGTCCCCAGATTCTTTTTCCTATGGGATCCTTCCATCCAAATTCTTTGGCGGCTGTTTCATTGATGATAAATGCTCCCAGCTTATCCGTGCTATGTTCTCTACTGAAATTTCTTCCATGACGTATTTCAATCCCCATGGCATCCAGGTATTCATAACCACAATTCATATAAGAAATTATCGTTTTCTTTCTGCCTTCTTTTGTCTCAATCTCAAATAATTCTTTCGTTTCCACGTTGTCAAGATAGAAGGAACTCCCATCCACTTTCTTTACACCACTTAGTTTTCTGATCGATTGCTGAAATGTTTCAGCCTGCGAAAATTTAGTCAATCGCAGTTTGATGACAATCGTGTTTTTATCCTCGAACCCTTTATCTGCTGAATTAACATACCGGAACTGATCAACGATAATAACTATGAGAGCAATCATGATAATAGAAAAGGAAAGCTGGGTCGCGACCAAAAGCTCACGCATCCGGAACCCATGTTGTTTGGCATTTAACTTTCCTTTTAGAGCATTTATGACATCATTTGACCTGGAAAGCACAAAGGAATTTATCCGTGAAGAAAAAATAAAGGCAATCATACTTCCTGTTATGATAATACCAAACAGCGGGCTGGTCAATACACTCGGGTCTATGTAAATGGAGAAATAAGATTCTGCAAGTACCAGGCTTACGTAACACATTACCGAACTTAAGGGTAAGATGATAAAAATGCTGAAGACGGTATTGGTAAGGATCACTTTACCATGACTGGCAGTTGTTCCTCCAAAAACCTGAAGTATTCCAAATTTTCTGATGTTCGTGGTTAACTCAGCAAGGGATAGATTTAGAAAATTTATAAATCCAGCAATGAAGAAAAGTACAACAACGGCGATTAAGATGTATAAATTGGTTTTACTTCTTTTCTCGGCGATGTCCTCATCGAGGTATTCCGATAGATGAATATCTGCCAGGTTCTGTACTATAGGTTGAAACTCTATTTTCTCGTTGGGATCGAATCCACGGCTCCCTTCAATTTCACCGTGATAATCCACTAGCAGTGCATTCATCTTTGTCAAAAAATCCTGATGAGTCGTTTCAGGTTTTAGCTTGACGTATGTGTAGGCGTTAATATTATCCCAGCCTTCGTCCATATCATAGGTATCCCAGGAGACTAGTGCGTCGAATTTCAGATGTGAATTAGTTGGAACGTCTTTAATAACGGCAGCCACTTCAAGTTGAGTCCAAGGAAGCTCGACCGTTTGTCCCAGAGGATCAGCATCTCCAAAGAACTTTTTTGCTGTCGATTTTGTCAAAACAATTTTATTGGGTTCCTTCAGGGCGTCCTTATCACCCTTCAGAAATTCAAAGCTGAATGTCCTGGTAAAGTCCGCATCGGCAATCAGGGTCCGTTCACTATTATAAAGATTATCCTCGATAGTAAAGACCGGTCTTCCTCCGTACATAAAACGGAATGCATTTTCTACTTCTGGTATTTCTTCAACAATCCCTTCTGCAAGAGCCAAAGGCGATACTGCATAATTCGTTACGCCGCCTTCAATTTCTACTTTAAGACCGACTCTGAAAATTTGCTCATGCTCCTTATGAAATTTGTCAAAAGAAAACTCATGAATGATAAACGCTGAAACAACGAGTGCAAAAGACAAACACACAGAAAGGCCCAACATCTTTATCGAAAACACCAGCTTATTGCTAAGTGCATTCCGCAGGGCTATTTTAAAATTCAGGTTCCATAAGATGCCAAAGTATCCTGGCTTGAATTCATCATTTGGAGGTTTGATATTCGACCACCTAAAAAATCTGACAACATCCCAGATATACTTTCTGTCAGCAGAAGGTTTGCCTTCAAGTTTAACGCGCTCAAAATACAATTGATGCGCGTCCCCTTGTATCTCTTCCAGAAGGTCCGGATTACAATACCAGGCTAAAAACTTGTCAGCCCATTTGGGTGGATGGATATTCATCACGTAAGCTTTAGTGAGAAATTAGGAACCTGCTTATAAAGTTGAAGCTTGAGTTTCATAGCTTCCTCCAATGTTTTTTTTCCACTGACCGTAAGAAGGAAATAGCGTTTCCGTCTCCCTCCTCTCTCTTGTGTGGCTCCGCCCATTTTGGATTTAAGATAACCCTTTCGCTGCAATCTTTTTAATACTTCATGGACCGCACTGATGTTGACTTCTCTCCCCGCTTCCTGTTTAATAAACTGCAGGATGGATACACCATAAGCGTCGTCCACGAGGGAGGCGACTGAAAGCAATACCAGCTCTTCAAATTCGCCTAGATAATTACCTTTTGTAGTCATATTTGTTATACAAACGTGAATATAATAAATTTATTTTATATTTGTTATACAAAACTATATGTTATTTCGTTCCTCTTCGACAACGTGATAACATCCTTCATTCCTTAAACCAAAAAAAACTGTGAAAATTTTTATTCTTCTACTTTTTACTGTTGCCGTTTTCGCAATTACCAGGGCACAGACCCCGATTAGTATTCAAGGCAGGGTACTTGACGCCAAAACCAAAGTGCCATTATCGCGAGCGACAATTAAGATTAAAGCTCAGTCGATTG
>CAZAHL010000397.1:0-6435 GCA_964484845.1 uncultured Chryseolinea sp.
AGCATTTTCTTCCCATCTCCCGAATTGGCAACGTGTGCACCTTTTCATTTCCAATCACCTCTCTTGATCATATCGCAATAAACGGGCAATCGTGATTTTAAGACTTGAAAAATTCTCACTGGCATCATTGGAAAAAATTACCATATTAGGAGATAGAATCTAATCACTTTCCGAAATGAAAAGACGTAATTTCATGGGCCTTTCCGGTGGTGCTATTACCGGCATGATGTTGCCGCAAGGCACGCTGGCATTAAATAAAAATACTATGACCTCTGATGGAAAAAGGAAAATTGTTGCGTATGGTGCCGGACATAATCCGCCCTTCATAAAGTTTGTTGCAGAGATTACAGGCAAAGAGATGCCACGGTTGTGCTATCTGCCGACTGCCTCAGCCGATGGTCAGGCGGGCATCATCCGATGGTATGAGGTGTGTGCTGAACTCCATGTCAAGCCTTTTGTTCAGAAAATGTTCATCAACAGCTACGAGCAAAAGCAATCGTTCGATGAGGTGCTTCTCAGCATGGACGCGATCGTCGTAGGCGGCGGAAATACGCTGAATATGATGGCCATCTGGAAAGCGCAGGGAATCGATGTGATTCTAAAAAAGGCGTGGGACCAGGGAATCGTGCTGGCGGGCGGAAGCGCGGGCTCACTGTGTTGGTTTGAAGAAGGCACCACCGATTCGCGGCCTAAAGAGTTGAGCAAGGTCACGTGTTTGGGATTTATCAAGACCAGCCATTGTCCACACTACGATGCGGAAGAGCAACGCCGGCCGTTGTATCATAAATTAATCAAAGAAAAAGTGCTCAAACCTGGTTATGCGTGTGATAACAAAGCTGCGATCTATTTTGAAGACAATGAAATGAAGAAAGTGCTTGCAGTGAACGAAGAAAGTAATGCTTATTATGTGTATGAAAAGAACGGAACAATCGTAGAGGATAAGTTGCCCAAGGAGGTACTGAAGTCGTAAGGGATAGTTCAGAGATTACAAAGCGTGTATTGAGTTTCACTTCGCTTCTATCTCTCTTCCATCTTCTTCAAGTACTGTGCCTCCAAATCGTCAACAGATTTATCGTACCCTTTCCTATCTGCAAACGACGCAGGATTATATGCATCGCCAGGTTTATGTTTTGTATGAAGCTCAAACTGACTTGCGTGTGAGGAAAGCCAGATATCAAATGACAGCTTCTTCATTGCATCCAACGTATACACATAATCTTTTGCGATATCCGGATACGAAAGGATGTCAGAGAATTTTCTATCCGTTACGATCGTTGGCATATTGGCGATGAGGACTTTGTAAGTCCTATGCTCATCTTTCACATCAAACAAAAAGCTACACGAACCTTTCGTATGTCCAGGATGATGGAGCATAACAAGTTGCATGGTACCTAATTTTATCGTGTCACCATTTTTCATAAGGCGGTCAACTTTGACCGGCTCATACGTGCTGCCGTTTTTTCCTAATTCATAATCCGAATCTCCGCCATCTGTTAATACGCCGGCATCTTTATCATCAACCATCATTTTAGCGCCTGTTAGCTTTTTGATATCAGCCATTGCCGCCACATGATCATAGTGTGCCTGAGTTGTCAGCAATATCTTTGTGTCAGCGAACTTAAAGCCCAATGCTTCGATGCTTTCTTTGATCATTGATCCCGAACCAGAAAGTCCAGTGTTGATAAGAATATTTCCTTTTGGAGTGACGATCAGGTAGCACGCCAAATCGTATGTGCCCACATAATAAACGTTTCCAACAATGCGAAAGGGCTCGTAGGGTTGCGACCATTGGGGATTGGTGTTTTGAGGTTCATTTATTTTTTGAGCAGATGCGTGAACGCAGTTAAGTAAGGCAAGTGTCGCTATTGTGAATATAATTTTAATCATGAAAAGTATTTGTTTGCAATTTAGTGGGATAAGCAGGAATACAAAATGGCAGCCCGGCATACGACGTGGTTAAGTATTTATGCGAGTAGGTGTTTAGGTGAACGTCGATCGAAATTTTCAGCCAAACGAAGGACAAGAAACGATATATTCTCGAGCACTATTCCGCCCTCAAACTTTTAACGGGATTGACTTTTGCTGCCTTGATGGATTCATAGCTTACAGTAAATAGACTGATCAGCAAAGCAATGCTCCCCGCGACCAGGACCAGAGCCCAATTGAAACTTACTCTATAGGCAAATCCCTGCAACCATTTGTCCATCGTGTAGTAGGCGAGGGGAGCTGCAATGATCATGGCGACAACAACGGGAATTACAAAGCGGGTATTGAGCAAATATAGAATGTTAAAAACCGATGCCCCTAAAGCTTTTCGAATGCCAATTTCCCTGGTTCGCTGTTCGGCGATGTAAGCAGATAATCCATAAAGACCAAGGCAGGAGATCAGGATCGCAAACAGTGCGAAGACAGTGAAAAAAGTCCCCACTTGTTTTTCACTCTTGTATAAGTTTTCCAGGTCCTGATCGACAAACTTGTATGTAAACGGGTAAACGTTTTCTAAACTGTTCCATATTTTCTCCATGGCCTGAATCGTCTCGGCAGTCTTGTTGGGATCTGCTTTTACAACCACCACACCTCCCCACGTATTGGCCCGCAATATGAGCGGTTCGATTGCTTCCTGCAACGGCTTAAAGTTAAAGTCCTTGACAACACCCACGACAATTCCTGTATGATCCCACATGCTTACACTTTGGCCTATCGCAGATTCGGGCGTAAAGCCCATGATCGTGGCTGCGGTCTCATTGATAAGGTAATTGGCGGTGTCGCCGCGCAGTCCGTTGTGAAAATTTCGGCCGCTTAAAAGCTCCATGTCGTAAACCGGAATGAAATTTTCATCGACGAACATCAGGGCGAAAATAACTTGTCGATCCGGGTCCTTACCCTGCCACTTTACCCCTGAGGCTCCTGAAACGTGATTGGTTGGAAGTGCGGAGGCGATGGTAAGATTTGCAGTAGCAGGGTTTGCCTGGAAAGCCGTACGCCACGTATTTATTTTTTTTGCCACATCTCCATGGATGTTAACATACAAAAGATTTTCCTTATTGAAGCCAAGATCCTTGGAACGAATGTAGGTTAACTGCTGATATACTACCGTTGTGCCTACCAGCAAAACAATGGAAATAACGAACTGCGTTACGACCAGTACATTTCTGAACACTATTCCGCCGGTTCCGCCCTTCACATCTTTCTTCAATACTTTGATCGGGGTGAACCCGGAAAGGATCAGAGCCGGATAGATGCCCGATAACATTCCGGTAAGCAACGTGATGCCGAGAACGCCTCCCACCGTGAGCGGATCCAAAAAGTTGATAGAAAGCTGTTTGCCCAACAGGTTATTTACCGCCGGCAGCGAAAGGGCTACCATGACCAATGCCACCAGCAGGGACAGCAAACTGATTAACAGGGATTCGCCAAGGAACTGCTTGATCAGCTGGCCTCTCACGGCACCCGCTACTTTCCGCAAGCCAACTTCTTTCGCGCGCCGCACCGAACGTGCGGTAGACAAATTCATGAAATTAATACAACCGATCAGGACGATAAAAACAGCAATGATGGTAAAGACCGTTACATATTGAGCATTGCCATGTCCCGGAACATCCGCCATGAAGTTCGAATGGAGGTGAACATCCTTCAAGGCCTGAAGCGTAAATTGAACTTCAAGACCTTTGTCATTATCGCGGTAGATCTTGTCTATCTTTTTCTCAAACGCCCTGAGAAATTCACTTTCTGTTGGCTGCTCGAATGTGATAAACGTGTAGTAGTCAAAGTTGGGCCACACGTTTTCTTTAATATTGTATTCACGGGAGGCGATGTAAGCCCACGGCAACAGTAAGTCGAATTGGAGATGTGAGTTCCCCGCAGGCTCTGCCAGAATGCCGGTTACGATGAAATCATCCTGATTGTCTTTGCGAACAGATTTACCCAGTGCATCCGTTGTACCAAAATATTTTATAGCGGTGGCTTCTGTAAGTACAATACTATTGGGTTGTGTGAGTGCGGTCTTCGGGTCGCCTTTGAGAAGCTTAAAATCGAATACATCAAAGAAGGAGGGTTCAACGTAAAAACCTTTCTTCTCCTCGAATTTAATTTCACCTGCCTGAATCATCGCACCGGTAAGCATCCAGAGCCTTGTGGTGTGTTCTATCTCCGGCAATTCTTCCTGAAGCTTGGGGGCTACAGGAGCGGGACTGATTGCCACCTTAAGATCGCCCGCTTCGGCGAGCAACCGATAGGTGCGGTCGGCTTTCTGGTGGAATTGATCATAGCTAAGCTCGTCTTGTACCCATAAAAAGATGATCAGGCTGCAGGCGAGTCCGATGGCAAGTCCGGTGATGTTGATGAATGAAAATGCTTTCTGACGCGAAAGGTGGCGGAAGGCAAGTTTGAGATAATTACGAAACATAATTGCCGGGCTGTTTTTTTCTTAGACGCTCGTCGACAGCTGGCGGTTGCATGTGGAGTGAGCGCTAAGGACAGATATTCACAAAGAACGTAACGTTTTTCCATTGTAAAGAGCTCTCCGTTTAAGTATATTTCCTTTCCTATTTAAACTAATAACACATGAGCATTTGGGATAAACTGAAGAATGAACTTATTGATATCATCGAATGGACGGATGATTCAGCCAATACAATGGTCTGGAGATTTCCCAGGCATCAAAATGAAATTAAGTACGGGGCCCAGCTTACGGTTCGTGAATCGCAACAGGCGGTTTTTGTAAATGAGGGTCAGATTGCAGATGTATTCTCCCCCGGACGATATAAACTCGAAACACAAAATATACCCATTCTTAGCACCCTAAAAGGATGGAAGTATGGTTTCAACAGCCCCTTCAAAGCGGAAATATATTTTATCAATACTAAAAATTTCACAGATCAGAAATGGGGGACAAAAAACCCGATCATGTTACGGGATGCTGAGTTCGGACCTGTACGGCTAAGAGCGTTTGGATCCTTTGCCTTAAAAGTGACTGATGCCAAGAAGTTCATTAAAGAGATAGCCGGAACACAAGCACACTTCACCACAGAAGAGATCGGAGAACAGCTGCGCAACCTGATCGTTACGCGGTTTACGGATGTGATCGGCGAGAGCAAAATACCGGTGCTCGACCTGGCCGCGAATTACGACGAGCTCGCCAAGTTTATAACTGTAAAAATCAGCCCGGAATTTAATGAGTACGGACTTGATGTAACAAAATTCCTGGTTGAAAATATTTCATTGCCTTCGGAAGTTGAACAGATGCTCGATAAGCGAAGCAGCATGGGCATACTGGGAAATCTAAATCAATACGCACAGTTTCAGGCAGCCAATGCGATGGAAGCTGCTGCCAAAAATCCAAACGGAAATGCTTCGTCGGGTATTGAGATGGGAATGGGATTTGCCATGGCCCAAAAAATGGGAGAGGCGTTTAATCAAAAAGATCAGCCTCAGCAAAGTCCTCCGCCAATTCCCGCAGCAGCGCAATATTTTATTGCTGTAAACGGTCAACAACAAGGCCCCTTAACGCTGGCTGTTATTCAGGAGATGATTGGACAAGGAAAGTTTACAAAAGAAACATTGGTATGGAAACAAGGCTTGCCCAACTGGATAAAGGCCTTCGACGCTGAAGATCTTAAAACACTGTTTGGAATTCTGCCGCCACCGCTCCCTGCAGAATAATTCATCAAATTGGTTTCGGGTTTGAAGTTTGAAGTTTGAGGTTTCGAATATCCACTTTCTATTTTCTATTTTCCAGTTTCAGATATTTAAGTAGAAAGTCAGGTTTAGATCGCCAGGTTGGTTTTGGGTTTGAAATTTAAAGTTCGATCTTTTCCAGTTCTGCTAATGTGGAATAGACAGCAACTTCGAACCTTAAACTTTGAACCTCAAACAAATTCGTCGAATAATTATTTATCTTCCGGGCGCAACGCTGTTTTATGATACGATCTTTATGTTTACTTCTTTTGTTCGTTACCCTCATTGGTAAATCACGACCTTATGACTTGTTAATGGTAAATCGGCGGATCGTGGATGGCATCGGTAACTAACAGATTACGGATCTTTTATGTCGGATTTTACAGAAGCCACCAAAGCGGTTAATGAAGAATTAGCCTGCCAGGGGTGTGGCGCTATATCAAAATTCAAACCGGGTACGCTCCACTTATCCTGTGAGTATTGTGGTGCTTCCAATGAGATTGCCCCTTTGAATGCTGCGGGAAAAACAGAAGAAATAAGCTTGAGTGATTTTCTTGCAAAAAATTTTGATGCGGAAGAAAAACTTGTGGCAACCGTAGTAAAATGCGAAAGTTGTGGCGCCTCATCTTCCCTTGGACCTTCCATCAGTTCAGACAAATGCCCCTTTTGCAGCGCTTCCTTAGTGATTAAAAGTGGTAGTGTAGCCACACTCCATAAGCCCCATTGTGTGCTGCCTTTTGGTATTGACCAGATCAAGGC
>CAZAHL010000398.1:0-6377 GCA_964484845.1 uncultured Chryseolinea sp.
CCGCCGTTAATAGAGGTTATATACCTGGAACACTTGACAAAGAAGGCCGTCTGTTGGAGTTTACGGCGGCTTGTTCTCCCCTTTTCTATCGGGGTACAGCCCTGCCAAAGGAATATTATGGAAATGTGTTTGTCTGCGAACCTTCCGGAAATCTTGTAAAGCGCAATGTGGTGGACGATAAAGGTCTACTTCTCCTGGCACACGATCCAACGCCGGGAAAAGAATTCCTGGCTTCCACGGATGAAAGGTTCCGCCCGGTTCATTCGGCAACGGGCCCAGACGGCGCGCTCTATGTTGCTGATATGTATCGGGGACTCGTGCAGCATGGACTTTACGTAACGCCGTATTTGCGAGAGCAAACTATTGAGCGAAAGCTAGTCAAACCCATTAACCGCGGGCGCATCTGGCGGATTGTGCCTGAGAATTGGACACCTTCAAAACCAAAGAAACTTTCGACAGCCACGTCAGAAGAGTTGGTCGCGACGTTGTCTCACCCCGACGGCTGGCATCGTGATGTAGCCCAAAGGTCGCTGGTGGAACGTGGTGATCCCGGAGTCCGGAAGTTGTTGGAAGGAGTTGTATTAAAAGGGGCGAACGACCTCGGCCGCTTCCATGCCTTATGGACGCTGGAGGGATTAAAGTTGCTGAGTCCTGATCTATTGTTCCCTTTATTGAATGACCACAATCCATTGGTGCGCACAACGGCTGTACGCCTAATCGAACCGTTTGCTAAAGAAAATCAAAATGTCCGTGCTAAGTTCGGACAGGCGGTGATTGGTCTATGGAAAAGCGCTCCCATTGAACAAATACTCCAGTTGTCACTAACGGCCCCAGCGTTGGAGCCAAACGATGCACTCCCGCTCTTAGCAGGCATCGTGGAACGTTATGATACTTCGGCACTAATCCGAGACGCTGTGCTAAGCAGTTTGCAGAATCAGGAATTTGCTTTTTTAAAACTACTTTGGAAATCAGCTGCCCGGAAAACCCATCGGACAGCCGATGAGATTTTTCTTGAAATGCTTACAATGTCGATTGTCCGTAATAGAAATGCCTCGGAGCTTACCTCTCTTCTATCGATGTTGGACGTCAACAAAAATTCCTTTGGATGGAAAGAAAAAGCGGTGTTGACAGGGATTTCGATTCAGGGAAAAAATAAAATGAAACCAATCCGCCTCAAGGTGGCGCCACGAATTCTGATCACGCCAGATGCTGAGAATGCAAGTTCACCTTATTATACGCTTGCCTCGATGTTTGAATGGCCGGGGCATTTGATCGATACCGCCAGCGTCCGACAAAAGAATCCACTAAATGAAAAGGAGCAGCAACAATTTGTTTCAGGAAGGCAACTTTACCTCACCACGTGTGCAGGATGTCACGGCTCGGATGGAAAGGGTCTTAAACGGTTCGCTCCACCTCTAATTGGCTCTGAATGGGTTTTGGGAGATGAAAAAAGATTAGCCTTAATTCTCCTTCATGGGATGGAGGGACCTGTTGAAGTAAATGGCCATCGCTACGACGCACCGGATATATTGCCGGTAATGCCGTCGCACTCCACGATGGATGATGTTTCGCTTTCTTCAATCTTAACCTACATAAGAAATGAGTGGGGTAATTCAGGGGAACCAATAAGTAGGCGTACCGTTGGAATGATCCGCGTCACATCACAAGGAAGAGTTGTGCCTTGGACAGCGGCAGAACTTGACAAGCACATAGCAGAAACAAAAGTATCGGAAGCGAAATAAATATTATGATTTAAATAATCAAATAGAGTATGTCATAAATGCCTTCACGCAGAGACCGCAAAGAAAAAACACGCAAAGTCCGCAGAAGACATGTTTTGCGTCCTTTGCGAATTCCCTTTGCGCCCTTTGCGTGAAAGTATTAGCATTCCAACCAAACCACACCCAAGATGGACCGACGAGAATTTTTACGCGAAACCACCTCGAAAGGCATCGGAGCTATGGCCCTACCCTTTCTGAAGGTACCTGACTTCCTGAAAGAAACCAGAATGGGTATAGTCGTCCATTCTTATGCGAGTCGGTGGAATTCGAAAATAGAAAGTCAAAAGTATCCGGGCTTTTCAAACGCAATAGATCTACTAGAACACTGCCATCAAATTGGCGCGGGAGGAATTCAGGTCGTAGTAAGGGAGTGGACTTCGGATTTCGCCAAAAAGCTTCGTGACAGAAGAGAGAAACTTGGATTGTACCTCGAGGGGTCTATCGCTGTCCCTAATGACGCTGCGGACGTTTCAAGGTTTGAACAAGAAGTAATACACGCAAAGGAGGCCGGCGTCGCGATCCTGCGAACCGTAACTTCCAAAGGAAGAAGATATGAAGTTTTTCACTCTCCCGAAGACGTTCTGGACTTCAAGAAAAATGCCATGGTCTCCTTACGACTTTCTGAGCCGGTGCTTCGGAAACACAAAGTAAAATTGGCAGTAGAGAACCATAAGGATTGGAGGGCTTCTGAATTGGCAACAGCGTTAAAGCAACTGAATAGCGAATGGATTGGTGTCACTCTGGATTTTGGCAATAGTATTTCGCTAATTGAAGACCCGATGGAAGTTGTCGAAACACTCGTTCCCTATGTGTTTAGCACGCACGTTAAAGATATGGGTGTTGAAGAATATGCTGAGGGCTTCCTCTTGTCTGAAGTTCCTTTAGGAAAAGGTATTTTAGATCTGGCAAAAATTATCGCGTTATGTAAAAAACACAATCCTGCGGTCACATTCAATTTAGAGATGATTACGCGCGACCCGTTGGAAATTCCTTGCTTGAAAAATGACTATTGGAAAGTATTTGATGGAGTTTCCGGAAGGGAGCTTGCACATGTCCTCCGCCTGGTGAAACAAAATAAATATGAATCTTCGCTTCCGCGGGTTTCGCAGCTGGGTGGTGAGGAAAAGTTGGCTGTTGAAGAAGATAATATACTGCAATGTTTGAAGTATAGTACAGATGCGTTGGGGTTGAAAGATTGAGATTGGAAGATTGTAAGATTGTAAGATTGTAAGATTTAAAAATTGAAAATTGAAAGACAAATGTGTAGCAGAGAAATACTTCCGGGAATTAAGCAATTTGATCTGAGTGGAAAGGTGGCCATTGTTACGGGTGGATCAAAAGGTTTAGGGTTAGCGATGGCGGCAGGACTTGCTTCTGCTGGCGCTACGATTATGCTGGTCAATCGAAATGCTGACGAAGGAATGGAGGCGGCGAAGAACCTGGCTTCGGACTATGGAGTTACAGCGCGGTCGTTCAGCGCAGACATTGGGAATGTTGAACAAACAGAAGCGATGGTAACAGAAGCCTTGAATAATTTTGGTCAAATCGATATTCTGATCAACAGTGCGGGTATTAACATTCGCGGCCCCATCGATGAAATTACACCGGAAGATTTTGCTAAAGTGATGCATGTTAATGTAACAGGCACCTGGCTTTGTTCTAGAGCGGTGGCACCATTTATGAAAAAAAGCGGCAAAGGTAAAATCATCAACCTGGCCAGTACGTTAGGGTTAGTGGGCCTTTCGAATCGGACACCGTACGCTTCCAGTAAAGGTGCCGTTGTACAGATGACACGTGCCCTGGCCCTGGAGTTGGCACCTTTTAACATCAATGTAAATGCACTTTGTCCGGGGCCGTTTTTGACGGAAATGAATTTACCGATTGCCGATACGGATGAAGGAAAGAAATTTGTGGTAGGAGCGACAGCGCTTGGACGATGGGGAAAATTACAGGAAATTCAGGGTGCTGCTATTTTTCTGGCAAGTGACGCAGCCAGTTATATGGTTGGCTCCATGCTCACAGTAGACGGAGGCTGGACTGCCCGATAAATCAATACTATTTCGCATTCATCAACGTCAACTACATAATTCAGCGCCAACTCCCGAACTCATGGAACAACCAGACAGCACAAACAAAAAATCACGGGTACGTTATGGGATGCTGGCACTCGTATTTGTAAATGTGGTAATTAATTATCTAGACCGGACAAACCTTTCGGTTGCTGCAGCTGGGCTTGGTGCAGAATTAAAGCTGTCTACGGTGCAACTAGGACTTATTTTTTCAGCCTTCGGCTGGACGTATGCAGCCTTGCAGATTCCAGGAGGACTCATTGCGGACCGGATCAGCCCAAGAATTTTATACGCAGCCTGTCTGGTCACCTGGTCGTTGGCTACAGTAGCGCAAGGGTTTGTAAAGGGATTTGCCGGCTTGTTTGCTTTTCGCCTGGCGACCGGTGCTTTTGAAGCGCCCTCCTACCCTATTAACAATCGAATTGTTACCAGTTGGTTTCCCGAGCATGAAAGAGCTTCAGCCATAGCGTTATATGTGTCTGGCCAATTTATCGGGCTGGCATTTTTAACACCTGTACTTGTAGCACTTCAATTTTACGCCGGCTGGCGCGGATTATTTATTGTCACCGGAGTCGTCGGCCTCGTGTGGGGTTTGGTGTGGTATATCTTCTACCGCGACCCGCTCGATCACTCACGTGTTAATCAAGCTGAACTCGACTATATTGAAAAAGGAGGAGGTGTCATTAAGAAAAAGGCTGCAACCGAAAAAATTTCGGCCTGGCGAAAAGAAGATTGGAAACAGGTCTTTAGCAATCGCACACTATGGGGTGTTTACATCGGACAGTTTTGTGTAAACGCAACCCTTTGGTTTTTCCTTACGTGGTTTCCTACCTACCTGGTACAATTCCGCGGTTTGAATTTTATAAAAAGTGGTTATCTAGCCTCCATACCTTTCCTGTCCGCATGTGCAGGGTTACTATTGTCCGGGTTTCTTTCTGATTACATGATCAGCAAGGGAAAATCCGTCAGCATGGCACGCAAAACGCCGATAATCTTTGGACTCATTTTATCTGGAAGCATCGTGGGTGCCAACTACGTGGATGAAACGGCTCTCATTATTTTCTTCATGTCATTCGCATTTTTTGGTGCAGGCATGGCAATGATTTCCTGGGTATTCGTTTCCTTATTATCGCCCAAGCACTTAGTTGGACTAACCGGCGGCATCTTTAATTTCATGGGTAATTTAGCTTCGATTGTTGTCCCAATTGTTATTGGATTTCTCGCGAGCGGTGGAAATTTTAAACCCGCGCTTGTATTTATCGGAACGCTAGGTATCGTGGGCGCCTGCTCTTATACCTTCCTTGTAGGGAAAATAGAGCGGGTTTCGGCCAAATGATGTTCGCTACAAACGCATAAGTTGCCGATAAACACACCTCGGTCTTTTGATTATTACCAACAAATATTTGTAACCTTTTAATCCTTAGTGAATCAAAACTAGACGGCCTCGAGATCAATCCATTTCGCCGAAGTTCTTCACTAAATATTAAAAGATGAAAAATTTTGTCATACTTCGAATCGCTTGTATTATCACAGCAAGTCTCATCTTGTCTACTATCCTAATACAGTGCGAATCACCCAAGAAAGCAAAACGCACTGAAGCTGACGAATCGGGTAATCCGAATTCCTGGAACACGAGTATCACGGAGAACGCCAATGAGATGTTGGAAAAAGGCAAAGCAGTCTTCCGCTTTGAAACCTTTGGTGATGAAGTATTCTGGACTGATAAGCTTCAGCTCCATCGGGCGATCGCCGATATTAAAGCTGGAGGCGTCGGCAAAGGCTTGACCCCAAAAGCAGCATTGGACGCGGGATTAAAGGTTGACCTTGACGTGCTGCCCAATTTCATGAAGAAAAAAATTGAGCAAGGAAAACTGCTGGATGACACTGATGCAACGCTTGCCTTGATTAAATTAAATGCCGTTGTTGGAGTTGTTGGGAACTTTGAAGACGGGAAATTAAAATCCATTGGACTCACCTGCGCTGTTTGTCATTCGACTGTTGACAGTGAGACAGGTATCGGTAAAAGATTGGATGGGTGGCCCAACCAGGATCTGAATGTCGGTGCAATTATTTCCATGGCACCGAACCTTACGGTATTAACAGAAAATCTGGGGGTAGATGTTGAAACTTTAAAAAAAGTTTTGGCGAGTTGGGGACCTGGCAAATTTGACGCGCAGCTTAACCTGGATGGCAAAGCGATGCGTCCTGATGGAAAACCTGCGGCTACCTTAATACCCGAAGCATTTGGTCACGCCGGCCATAATTTACATACATGGACTGGGGGTTGGGGAACCATAACGTACTGGAATGCTTTCGTGGCAAATCTGGAGAAAGGGTTGGCTTCTTTAGCCATAGGAGTGTGGCGAACTCGTGCGCGAGCATCGCGACGGGCACGGCCGACGTGTCCTTGTTGGCCAACACTCGCCTTCCGATGCGAACAACACCGGAGTTGGAGGTAACGAAGACCGCTTTGCAGTTCTCCAAGTGGAGCTGGGTCCGGCGACCGCGAAGGCGGTGTACTGAGACG
>CAZAHL010000399.1:0-6371 GCA_964484845.1 uncultured Chryseolinea sp.
AGCATGAATCAGGGGCGTATACGGGTGAAATATCTGCAGGGATGCTTAAGTCTTGCGGCATACCGTATGTCGTTTTAGGGCACAGTGAACGCAGGCAATATTTCGGCGAAAACGGTTCTTTGTTAGCAAGGAAAGTTGATGCTGCTTTAAAGCACGGGCTTACTCCAATCTTCTGTTGTGGAGAACCTCTGGAAGTCCGTGAAAGCAACGGTCACGAAGCGCTGGTGAAAAAGCAAGTAGAAGAAAGTCTTTTTCATTTGGATGCGTCGAGTCTGGAAAAGATCGTAATTGCTTACGAACCGGTATGGGCGATCGGTACCGGGAAGACAGCCTCATCACAACAGGCGCAGGATATGCATGCCGTTATCCGGAAGCATTTGGCAACGAAATATGGTCAGGCCGTGTCCGATTCTATTTCCATTTTATATGGAGGAAGTGTAAATGCAGCTAATGCTAAAGAACTATTTGCCTGTGCTGATGTCGACGGTGGACTAGTAGGGGGTGCGTCTTTAAAGTCGCGAGAGTTTACGGAAATCGCTAAGGCCATTTAATGGTAAGAGGTAAGAGGTGGCAGATTACCGATTACCTCTAACCTCTTACTTCTTACTATAACTAACCACGCTACAGTTCTAACCTTACACCTTCCCTAATGTACCACACCAGGCTTCAAGTACTCTGTGATCCCGACTATTCCGAAATCCTGATGGCAGAAGTTGCCGAGGCTGGTTTTGATACGTTCCTTGAAACGGATAAAGGTTTTGAAGCGTACGTTGAAATGGAAAAATATGATAAAGAGCAACTTCAATTGATAAAAGCGAAATACACTGTTCAGACACCTGTTAATTTTTTTCAGGATCGCATTCAAAAACAAAACTGGAATGAACAATGGGAGAAAAGTTATGCTCCTATTATTGTCGAGGACAAATGTTTAATACGCGCAGACTTCCATAAAATCGAAAAAAAATATCCTTACGAACTTATCATTACTCCCAAGATGTCGTTTGGTACAGGTCATCATGAAACCACTTACCTGATGATCAAAAACCAAATGGAAATTGATCATCGCGAAAAACGAGTGATGGATGCAGGTTGTGGCACGGCTATACTCTCGGTTATGGCTGCCAAGCTTGGAGCAAAAGAAGTAGAGGCCTTTGACATTGATGAATGGAGTGTTAGCAACGGAAAAGAAAACATTGAGGTGAACGGCTGTACCAACATCATACACCAGCAAGGAAAATTAAGTGAGTTGAATTTTACAAGTGGTTTTGACATCATACTAGCCAATATTAACAAAAATGTTCTTCTAGATGAGATTCAGTTGTACAAAAAACAATTGAACCCCAAAGGTCTACTGTTACTTAGCGGATTTTATGCAGATGACATTTCAGATTTGATAAAAGAAGCAACACAACATCAACTACATGAAGTTCGCCGAGATCAAAGGGAACAATGGGCAGCATTGCTCTTATCGAATGACTAGTGGTAACCGAGAAAACTTCCAAGTTATTTTTGCGAGCAACCAAGGCTACAAACCCAAACGCTAATCACCCGACATCGACAACAAACGATCACGGATAGTTGAATTAATTGCTGGCTTTCCATGTGCGCGAAGCACATTGCCATTAATATAAATTAATACACGAGGGCTTCCACCCTACGATCTATCCCTGTATATTTCTTCCTTCTTTTCTACCCGACTATGAAGACTCTGACAAGGATCCAATTATCGCTCATGATGTTTTTGCAGTTCTTCGTATGGGGAGCCTGGTATGGACAGATGAGTAAATATCTGACAAATCAGCTGAACGCTACTGGTGATGATGTGGGAAATGCTTATGCTACTTTTTCCATTGCTATGATCGCCGCGCCATTTTTTGTGGGGATGTTAGCCGACCGCTATTTTGCGGCTCAAAAGGTTTTGGGTGTCCTGAACATCTTAGGGGCGATCTTCCTTTTTATTTTGACAAACATCCAGGATCCAGATACATTTTCATTGGTCATGCTACTGTATTGCTTCACGTTTACTCCAACCCTTTCCTTAGCGAATTCCATTGCCATGCAGCATATGGCCAATCCTGAAAAAGAATTTCCCGCCATTCGCGTTTTCGGAACTGTTGCCTGGATTGTAGTGGTAAATATTGTGGGCTTCATGGCCGTCGGTGACCAGGTTACGATCTTTCAGATTGCCATGATTGCTGCGGCTATTCTAGGTATTCTTGCTTTTTTTCTACCGCACACACCTCCCTCTTCCACAGGCCCTGTTAGTTGGTCTCAAATTATCGGGAAAGACGCATTTGTTTTATTCAAAGACCGCTCTTTCAGTATTTTTTTTTTATCATCCATTCTTATTTGTATTCCGCTTTCATTTTATTATGCGTGGGCCAATCCTTCCTTGACGGATGCATACAAAACGGCCTTTCCCACTGCAGACCCTGGCGGTTTCAACATCGAAAATAAAATGTCTCTTGGCCAGGCATCAGAAGTTATATTTTTGCTATTGCTTCCGTTTGCTTTTCGGAAATTTGGCATTAAGAAAATTCTGATCATTGGCTTGTTAGCCTGGATTATACGCTTTGTGTTTTTTGCTTACGGTACTGCAGATACATCCGTCTGGATGCTGTACACCGCTATTATATTGCACGGGGTTTGTTTCGATTTCTTTTTTGTAACAGGGCAAATTTATACCGATTTGAAAGCGGGTGATAAAATAAAATCACAAGCTCAGGGATTAATTTCACTGGCCACTTATGGAATTGGAATGTTTATCGGTTCTATTATATCAGGAAAAGTAAAAGATCTTTATTCGTTCGGCGATCCCACTATTACAAACTGGACGAGTGTTTGGCTTGTGCCTGCGGGTATTGCGGCTGTTGTGTTATTGCTGTTTATTCTGTTTTTTAGCGCCAACAAGGTGGCTACACAAAAAAAATAGTGCTTCGGTATTTATTACTAAACTTACAACTATACAACTAAAAGATATAGACCATGAATATTTCAATGCTAGGCTCAGGATTTATCGGTCGGTTTTATGCTGATTCTCTTCAAGGTTATCGAAGCAAGGACAAAATCGTAAGCATATATTCCCGAAAGGAGGAAAGCACCAAAAAATTTGCAAAGGATTATAAAGTTGCACATACTACCACCAACATGGAGGACGCCATTAACCGGCCAGAAGTTGAAGTAGTCTGTATAGCACTCCCTAACAATCTTCATGAAGAAGCGGTCATGTTGTGTTGCAAGCACAAGAAAGCCGTCATCACAACCAAACCCCTTGGACGAAATGCAGAAGAAGCAAAACGAATGCTTGAGGCTGTAGAAAAGGCTGGTATCTTCAATGGTTATTTAGAAGATCTGGTGTACACACCAAAATTTATTAAAGCGCATGAAAGTGTAAAGAATGGAGCCCTTGGCCGAATTCTTTGGGCCAAATCACGCGAGACGCATCCTGGCCCACACAGTGATTGGTTTTGGGATATTGAGCAAGCTGGAGGTGGATGTATTCTCGATCTTGGATGTCATTGCGTCGAAATATCCCGGAGCTACATTGGCAAAGACATTAAACCCATTGAAGTAATGTGCTGGGCGGATACACAAGTAAAACCAATCGATGCTGAAGATCATGCGATTGGACTTGTGAAATATGAAAATGGATCCATCGGTCAATTTGAAGTAAGCTGGACTTTTCGTGGTGGACTTGACTTAAGGGACGAAGTTATGGGTACGGAAGGAACCATTTGGATCAACAGCTTTTTGCGCACGGGTTTTGAAATGTTTACTACTGGAAAAGCTGCGAATTACGTTTCCGAAAAATCCGAGAGTGATAAAGGTTGGCTGTTTCCGGTAGGCGATGAGTTAAATGAATTAGGATACAATCATATGTTCATGGATATGTTTGAATCCATAGAACAAAAGAAGCAGCCCAAGGAAACATTTTATGATGGTTACGTGGTGAATTCCGTTCTTGATGCAGCTTATAAATCCGCTAAATCTAAACTTTGGGAGCCGGTAAAATTAGATATTTGGCGAGGTAAATCCGGAGTTTCTAAAGACAGTCATCTTCAGGAATATGACGCTGAACATTACCTTGTAAAGGAAGAAGTAACGCATTACGGAGCCAGGAAAGTGATCTTAAAAAATAAGAAAACCGGAAAAATTATTGAGAAGATTTTGGAGCAACAATAGAGAACTCTATATCACAGCTTGGATGCTCGGCGGCGGGCTAGCCGGGGGTGATCTGTGGCAGCCAAAGCTCCCTTAAAAATTCGTACGAATCTTTCACTCAATATTTTTCTGGAATATTCATTTTCAGCAAGCAGCCGACTTTGCTTTTGATAACGTTCCAAGAGTATCGTATCAGAAATGAAAGGTTGAATTTTGGTAACAAAATCAACGGGATACTTGGCATCAACTTGAATTCCGCAGTGGTGTTTTTCGATTTCATTCTTAATCCAGCCACCAAAGTTTATGACAATTAATTTACCCGCTGCAAGCCCATCAAAATATTTATTAGGTGAACCTGTTTCAAGAACTGGCAAGGGTTTATAGCAAATAAATACCGCATCGGTAATATTCATTACTTCCCGTACTCCATCGCGGCTCTGAAACGGAATAAAAGAAAAATTCTTGAGCTGATATTGCTTTACGATACGTTGAAAGTAATCGAGTAAAGCGCCATCGCCACATAACAAAAAGTGTAATGATTGGCCTGCGAGTTGGCTAGCCCGGGCGCATTCGATAAAATAATCCAATCCATTCGCTAAACCCACAGCGCCGATATATGACACGACAAATTTTCCTCTCTCAACTCCAAATTTTTCAAGTAACTGAGCTCGTTTGGATTCCGATCTGTAAAAATCAATATCCGCCATATTTGGCAGGAGATAGACAGGTCTACCCGGCGCATTCTTTTGAACCGAGGCTTTGATCATAGGTGATAAGGCGACCACGGACATTGCCTTTGAATAAATAAATTTTTCAAGCTTGTAAAGGAACTGTTTGAAAAAGTAATTTTTTACAAATCCCATTTGAATAGGTGCTTCCGGCCAAAGGTCGCCCACCTCAAAAATGTAATTAATCTTGTACCGGACTTTTAACCAAAGGGCCGCCAGTCCGATCGTTAGTGGAACAGATATAGCGTAACACACTTTTACGTCCGTCATTTTTCTGGCCAACCTGGCAACGCCAAGAATATAGCGTATAAAAGAAAGGCTTCGCTTCCAAAACCCAAAACGATTGTGATAGGCAATGGGAAGGTAATGCACTTCAATTCCTTCCACGTTTTCATATTTATAAACCGCTTCGTTATGTCCCGTTATCACAACGGTTTGGATATGCATATCCAAAAGCGCCTTTGCGAGATAATAGGAACGAATAGCACCGCCCCGGCGTGGAGTATTAAAATGTTGATGCAGAATCAAGACTTTCACTTTGCAAAGAAAGGAATACTTGCCAGTCTATTAGCACCAGCGTTATTGTTTTTTGATTCTCCCAGCTGTATAATAATTTTTAAATTATTTGTCCAACGGCTTTTTTATTGATTCACCTCTTTTTAGTTTCATGTAAATAATAAGTCTATGAATAAGAAAATTTTAATCTCGATCATTCTGATTTCAGGTCTTCATTGTGCCTTTGCACAAACAAAGCTTTTTAATGGCAAGGATCTCTCCGGATGGAAAGTGCATGGAACCGAAAAATGGTATGTGGATAAAGGCGAATTAGTTTGTGAAAGCGGACCGGATAAACAATATGGTTACCTGGCTTCTGAGAAAGATTTTAAAGACTTTGAATTGAAAGTTGATTTTAAACAGGAATCAAACGGAAATAGTGGCGTCTTCTTTCATTCTTCCATCGAAGGCACAAAAATCACTGGCTGGCAGGCCGAAGTGGCACCGAAAGGCAAAGATACAGGCGGAATTTATGAATCCTATGGAAGAGAATGGCTGATAAAACCAGACCCTAAATTAGATAGTCACTTAAAAGAAGGTGAATGGAATACATTGATCGTTCGCGTTAAAGGAGATGTTGTTGATACATTCCTGAACGGCGTACAAATGATTCACCTCAAAGACGATAAAATAGGAAACAGCAAAGGAAAGATCGCCCTGCAAATCCACGATGGTGGAGGTGTAAAGGTACGGTGGCGCAAAATCGAAATTCAGGAATTGTAAATAAAGCTCGCGCGATTTATTCGCGAGCCTTTATTTACATGAAGGTCTTTCCTGTAACGATTTGGAATAGCTCAAAATATTAAGCACCGTGTTGGAGGATGGTTCCAGTTTAGCTTGATCCATCTTATTTGCTGTCGAGCAAAGCTCATTATAAAGTGCTTGTAATCCGCTGTCCCGAATTAAAGCTTTATCAATTTGCTTCCT
>CAZAHL010000400.1:0-6345 GCA_964484845.1 uncultured Chryseolinea sp.
GAGTATAGGAACAGCGTAGGATATCGCAAAATTATTTCAGAGAATTTAGGAGCTACTTTTATGAGCTTGGTGAAGTGAGGTGTTGAACAATCGTCGGTTGGCAAATACGAAATGACTCGAACGTGGAAGTTAATTGAGTTTGCCAAAATGATTAGCAGGGATATTTAAAGCCGACTAATAGTCAAACCTCCGTCTGCTGTTATTACCTGCCCGGTTGCATAGGGAATTTCTCCGTTAGCCAACGCGGTCACAATTTTTCCAATATCGTCGGGCATCCCCCATCTCTTTTCCAGTGTCAATCCCCCCGCTATTAATGCATCATACTTTGCTTTTACACCGGCGGTCATATCCGTACCGATGATACCTGGCCGCACTTCATATACCGGTATATCATGCTCGCCCAACCTGACAGCGAAAAGTTTGGTCATCATGCTGAGCGCAGCTTTTGACATACAATATTCCGCGCGGTTGATAGAGGCGACCTCAGCAGACATTGAAGTTATGGTGATGATGCAGCCTTGATAGCCAGTCACATTTTTTGAAAGTAGCATGTGCCTGGCAACAAGTTGAGTAAAAAAAAACGTGCCCTTTAGATTTATATCCATTAAGCGATCATAGCTTTGTTCGTCCAGCTCCAGGATATCCTTTCTTGTTAGCGGCGCTACACCTGCATTGTTCACTAATAAGTCAATAACCTTAAAGTGAGCAATCGTCTCGGAAACCACTTTCTCTCGCTCGGCGGCAATGGCAATATTTCCCCTGCAGTAAATTACATCTATGTTGAATTCCCTTAAGGCATCCAATTGTTCTCTTGATTGTTCATCCTCGCGAACGCCATTAATTGCCAAATTATAGCCTTTCTTTGCCAACGCCGTTGCAATTCCATATCCAATTCCTCTGCTGCCTCCCGTTATAAGTGCTGTCTTGCCCATATTTACTCTTTTTTTATTTCTTTCAACCGCGTGGCTTCTGGCAAATCTTTATAAAATGGATCTAAGGGGAAACAACCGGAGATCATTCCGTTGCGTGGCGCCGTGGTGCAGTCAGAAAATGTCCGGCATAGTTTATCTCGTTTGATAACATGGTTGTTCAGAATATCCACCGGCATTTCAGGATAGGAAAGCACCATGCGTCCGAGCCCAACAAAGTCAGCCATCGCGTTTCGTAGAATATTTTGTCCAACATGGGGGAGCCATTCCTGAAGGTATGAATATGCAGATCCAACAATGGCGAGGTCCGGAAAATCTTTTTTTATCTGAGCTGTTACCTGCAACTGTCTGGCTACACCAACTAAGGGATCTTCGGGCGGGTGATACCCATCCGACGGTGGAAAAAGAGCTGGTCGTTGTATGTGTGGGTTATAGTAAGGACTACCCGCCGTAATACAGACTAACTGAATGTCCAACGATTGAAGCAAGTGTAAAAACTGGTATGTTTCCTTTAGATCCTCTCCTACCCCACTAACGTCTCCCCCAAACGCAAACGGATAATTACCATCGAATTTCTCAGGTACTCCAAGATGCTCGTCACCGGGCATGAATGGAATCCAATCGAAGGCACTAAGCCTTACACCGATTTCCAACCCCGGCGCTTCGGCTCGAATACCGCTCACAATGGAAGTTAAAAAACGGGTTCGGTTCTCAAAGCTTCCGCCATACTTTCCTTCCCTTGTACGAGAACTTAAAAATTCGTGACCAAGGTATCCATGGCAGTGCTTGATGTCTACAAAATGAAACCCAGCCCGTTGGGCAAGCACCGCTGCCTTTACAAAATCGCCGATGAGAATGTCAATCTCTTCATCTTGCATTATGGGATAATCTTGCGGCAAGCCAAATTTTTTATTTAACACGGGATGCAGATATAGAATCTTAGGCTCCATCTTCTTTTGATGGTTGGGTCTGCAAAACCTGCCTGAATGAGTAAGCTGAAGTCCTACCAGCAAATCATCGGTCGTCCCAAATTTCTCGCGATGGTTGATCAGTATATCATTGTAGAGCTCTTTGTATTCATCCAAGTTTGATTCCTCAATTAAAAGCTGATTGGGATTAGCTCTCCCACTGCGGCAAACAGCGACAGCCTCACATCCCCATAATAACTTCGCACCGGAGATGGCGAAGTTTTTCCATCTGCGCTTCGTGTATTCTGAAGGTCTTCCCTCCGGTGTTCCATCCCAACCTTCCATGGGCAAAATGCAAAACCTGTTGCCAATCTTTCTGCCCGACTTTAATTGAAACGAGTTATTGTAAGGGGATTGTTGTCCCGGTAACAAAGCGTCATCAAATTCCAACTTGACCTGAATACTGTTCAGGTAATCCCTTAGATCAGAAGCTGTTTTTAATTGCGCTATTCGCTTGTACTTCGGTTTATGTTTTGTTGTCATTGTAGATGAATATTTCAAAAGCAAAGGACTATCAAAGAATAATCGTTTTGCCTATTTATCGGTTAGTTCCAGAATTATAAAAAGTATAGTAGGTTTCTTTTTTAATTTTTTTCGTTAAATAAAGCATCAATTCCCTTGCGTGATAGTCGCCCCACATGCTCGATTCATCGCAAGGTATTTTACGTCCGTTCGGAATATTATCCCAGCCATTGGGGCGATGGTATACTGAATGCTTTATTAAACCCTCATGCGAAGCATCGCCTGATAGGTATAAATCTGAAAGCAACGTTTCGGCTACCTTGAGCCCCGCCTGTGTATATCGCGATGCTTGTGCCGTATCCTTCGTTTGTAAAAAATTTCCTAGGCGCAGCAGTCCCTGGGCAGCAATGGCGGCAGCGGAGCTATCAATCGGCTCGTAGTCATTGTAAGGATCCGACGACTTGTTGAGATAATCTCCCATGTGTTTTAATTCAGGCGCACCGGTATCCCAATAAGGTATGCCATCGGTTGCCGTTTGCTCAATATAATATTCTGCTGTGGCGGTGGCCGCTTTTAAAAATTTTTCAATCAATTGACGTTTATCGACGATGGTGGAGAATTGTTCTTCCTCAATTTTATCAAGATGTTCCAACGACTCAGCGAAACCACAAAGCGCCCAGGCTAATCCGCGAGTCCAGGTTGTAAAGCCGCTATATCCTTGTTGCGAATTGGGACATCGATAGTTGCCATCATTCACATTAAAAATACATTCATGTGCAGTCCGTCCGCGAACATCAAATGCATCACGGCCTTCACCATAAAAAACGGAGTAGTCAGCTGTAGCCTGCAAATGTTTTACAGCCCTTTCTAACAAGCTGATTTTTTCGTCATTCTCTCCTTGCAAGATATGGCCTAAGGCGTGGCTTACTAAGAGTATCCGGCACGATCGTACCGTATCTACAAACAACGACTGCGGTCCGTTGAAAGAATATATAAATCCCCCGGTTTGTGTTTTTGTCCACCGCATAGCCTGTACGGCACCACTCAGTTTCAATGCCAGTTCATAAAAATGTTTTTCCCATGCGTTATGAGGAATCTTGCCCTCGGTCATCAGCCGAAGCAAATTTCCATACGTGCTCAGGTTATTAAAACCGTGATCGTGCACCCCTTTATGCGTAACATGCGGAGCCATTCTTGTCACCGTTTGTTGCCTGCCAATTTCCAAAAATTGTTGTTCACCCGTTGCATCAAATTGAAGCAAGGCGGAGCCAAATTGAAATCCCTGCGTCCACTCCGTCCAGCCTCGCGTTGTGTATTTGCCGTTCACCGTGAAAACCGGAGCGCCTTGTTTGATGTTAAAATTTTTTTCGATGGCTAATACTTTCTCTCCAGACAGTTTCCAGAAACGATCGATAGAAACTTGCAAATGCTGGGGAGATAGTTGATGGTCTATTTTCATGAAAGTGTTGGAGTGTTGCGTTCTAAGTGCTGCGCCCGCCTTAAGATGGGTTTGGAGTTGGTAATGCTTAACGCCTGAGATTTTGTTTTTAAATTTCGCATGTTGGAGTATTCGAAGAGGTCGGATTAGGTGTTTTGAGTGCACTTAGAATATACAATTCGATATTCTGCAAGACGTAACACTTCCGCACGCTAACCCAAATCAATCTGTTACCGAATTCTGAAATTACTGTAAGCATGGATACGACGATATTACTCGATGGCAATATAGTATAATGGAAATAAGTGACAAGCAGCCACAGTAATTTTCTATTGGAACTAGATTAGAGGCCGGTGCGACAATCATCACACCCAATCTACAATCGTAAATCGGCAATCGTAAATGCTTAGGATTTTTTCAACAAATTTTTATTTAATGGGCGTAAAGAACGGCATGTCTTTCGTAGCATACTTCTTCATTCCTTCTTCATTTATCTCTACACCTACTCCCGGTTTTTCGGAAAGCGTAATAAAACTGTTTTCAACCATCGGACCTTCGAACGTCATGATCTCTTTGAACATGGGATCTTTATGGAAATAAATTTGCCATTCCAGGATCATAAAATTAGGAACCGATGCGCATACGTGACATGAAGCCATAGCGCCCAAAAAGGAAGCAACCATGTGTGGGGCAAATGGAACGTAATACAGATTCGCGAGATTCGCGATCCGTTGTCCTTCTCCCAGCCCGCCCGCTTTTTGCAGATCAGGCATGATAATATCCACGGCTCCGATTTCCAGCATTCTTCTGAATCCGTAAGCCAGGTAATGATTTTCTCCGGCACAAATTGGAGTGCTCGTTGATTCGGTAATCAATTTATAGGCCTCGACATTTTCGGCAGGTATCGGTTCTTCGAGCCACATGAGATTTAAATGTTCCAATCTTTTTGCGACTTGTTGAGCGGTAGGAAAATCATATCTTCCGTGCATATCACAACAAATGTCAATGGACGGTCCCACGGCCTCACGCGCAGCGGCTACCTGGTCGACCATTCGCTGCAACTCTCCAGGACTTGCAGTCCAATTGTATAGGTCATATTTAGTCGGGTCATTTCGCTGATCCAGATCAAACTTGATGGCGTTAAATCCCATCTTCTTTGCTTCCAACGCACTATCCGCGAAATCTTTTGGTGTAGGTAAATTATTTTGATAAAGCGCCGTATCACAATAAACCCGGATCTTATCGCGGAACTTGCCCCCGAGCAATTGATAAATAGGAAGGCCCAGTGCTTTTCCTGCGAGATCCCACAGAGCCGATTCGATTGCAGAAAGTACAGCTATAAACATTCCGGATTGAGCTCCTTCGAAAAACCCAGACCGTCTGATGTCTTCAAAAAGCCGGTGAACGTTCAGCGGACTTTTTCCTTTGATCCTTGCTTCAAACATTTTCACAAGATGATAGGTACCGGGAACAGCATCCACACCTTCACCACATCCCCAGATATCCTGGTTGGTATGTATTTTTACAAACAAACCGTGACCGTTACGAATGTAGCCGCACCTGATCTCCGTAATTTTTAAATCAGACGGTTTCGATAAAGTTTTGGGTGATTTTTCAATTGCAGCTTCCAGGCCCGTTGCATAGGTAGCGATCGGCGCCATGAAGCTTGCAGCCAGCGCGCTTTTCTTTATGAACGAGCGTCTGGAATTTGAATTGGTCATAGAGTCTGAAGGTTAAGTAGAAAGTTTTTTTACAAAGGATATCTGAAAGTTTTGCAGCTCACAATAAAGTTCTGCCACAGGTTACCAGGTGCGTGTTTTCAGCAGTTCTTGTATCTGCTCCTTGGGTACAGGAAGCTCATTGATATGATCGGTAAGCCACGTCGAAAAATCTTTTTCAATTTCAGGAGACCATTTCGAATCGATCTGGCCAGGCGTATATTTTTGCTCTCGTAATCTTTGATGTCCAAACATATCCCGGAGACGAACTACTTCGGATGTCTTGACTACTTTCTCGGCCAAATGCGCGGGTATAAAAATCACACCGCCGTCTCTGCCAAGTACTACATCGCCCGGCATGACTGTAGCCTTACCGATGCGAGTCGGCCGGTTGATACCAACCAATGTTGTGTTTAATTCTCCATCGGGATTATTTAAATGATGTGAAGGGTGATACGACCTGAAGAACGAAGTGAATGAACGTATTTCCTTTAATCCGTTAACATCCCGCAGTGCGCCATCATAAACAATTCCATTCCCCGTCTTGGCATATATTGAGTTTCCAAGGTTATCACCGATAGTGGGTCCATCTTCGTGAGCCCCAAATTGGTCAACGACATAAACATCGCGTTTTACCAGCAAATCAATTGTCCATGAGTTTTGGGATTTCACACGTTTATCTTTCGAATGACCCTTCTCATCTATGACTCTGTGAATATCGGGACGTCCAGGGACAAAGGTAGCGGTTACTGCCCGGCCAACTAACACACTGTCGGGATTGATAGTCATCCATCCACCGTCATACTGATGTTTGTAGTTATCTCCCTTCA
>CAZAHL010000401.1:0-6298 GCA_964484845.1 uncultured Chryseolinea sp.
TTAAGTTATACATTTGTATATACACACGCCTCGTGGCGTACCAAAGCACGCTAAGAAAATCCCGCAAAGGGCGCAAAAATATATCCTCTGCGGCCTTTGCGTGTATTTTTTTCTTTGCGGCCTCCGCGTGAACCTTGACTTTAAAGACAGACACTAAGTATAATGTTATAATCAATATCCGTCACCTTAACTTCCAGCCAGGTGAAATCGCCTGTGTTTAGTTTCCAGGTAACCTCACTTTTATGGGAATTCTGATTTCATTAAATTTTTTATATCCGGTATTCCGAATCGACCACGTCTCCAAAGAATATTTACCATCGAAATCTGGTGAAAAAGACAAGGATGAATTCGAATTGTTAGCAATGGACCCATCAATGACATAAAGCACATGTATTTCCCCCGCATTTTGGAGAGCAATATTCACTGCGAACCTGAAGGCCTCTTGCGCGGGTGGCGAAAAATCGCATGGAACGAGAATCTTTTTCATATTTTATTTTTCCAAAGATTCTACAATCAATGTTGCGATGGAATGAATTTAGTCAAATAATAAACTGACTTTTGTCATAACACTAATTTTGCTGATTTGCAATCAACCCCTCGTTCAATCAGTGTGTTGTAGCCAACGCGAATAGTCCGTCGTCAATACAAAAACAAAATTGTCCAGGAAAAACGTGCGGCACCCAATAACTCCTGTCAGCCTGCCCATTTCTTTTCAAATATGATTTAAATCATAGCGGGTCCATAGACAATTCCCGTCTTTTGTAGCCTAATGAAAACTATGAATACCTCCTCCCCTCACACATTTCATATCCCTGTAATGGGATTGGCTTATACTATTGACACGCCTGTCAAAGTTGCGCGCTATGGCATAAACTCAGTTGTTTCTATTATCGAGGATAAGTTGGTAGAGTTAATGCGAAAATACTACTATGAAAAATATCAGCGCACGTACAAACCGATAACCGCAACGGAGGATGACCATCGGGCAAAAAGAATAACCGATTATCTTAACTTGATTAACAGCATTGTAAAGGATCAAGTTGGTCGATTAAAAAACTCTGATTTTGCTGCAGGGTCTGAGATAACAAAATATTTCGAGATGTTGCCGGACGGTAGCCTGGTCCGGCTGGCTTATGAACACATGTTGAATTCCAACAGCCCTCATGAAAAAGAAGCTCTTGTTCAATTCCTGAAAAGTCAGATACGGTCGGGCCAGATCGATGTGAACATTATGACAAAGGTTGATAAAAACAACCCCAATAAAGAAGGTAATATCATACCGGATTCTTCCGATGCGCTCGCGGCATTACGCGGCTATGCAAATAGCGAGTTAACGAATTCTTCCATAATTTTTTCAGCAGGATTGAACCCCCGTTTATTTAACTACCTTGAAAAACTGCCTGCTTTTAACGCGAAAGGATGGGGTGAATTTGACAAAAAGATTATTATAAAAGTAAGTGATTACCGTTCAGCACTTATCCAGGGAAAATATCTTGCCAAAAAGGGACTGTGGGTAAGCGAATTTCGAATTGAGTCGGGATTGAATTGTGGTGGGCATGCGTTTGCAACGGATGGAACACTGCTCGGTCCTATCCTGGAAGAATTCAATTCAAAAAAAGAGGAACTTATTGCGTCATTGCACGCATTGTATCAGCCCGCCGTTAAAGAAAAAAAATATGAGATCTTTGGCGCACCACATCCCCTATCGATCACCGTTCAAGGCGGAATCGGAACTTACGAAGAAGCGCAATTTTTATATTCCAAGTATGGTGTACAAAGCACCGGATGGGGAACGCCATTCCTCCTATGCCCAGAAGCAACAACTGTCGACAGTGAAACTCTGCAACTACTAAAAGATGCAACGGAACATGACGTTGTTCTTAGCAAGAATTCGCCCCTCGGAGTTCGATTTAATTATTTGAAAGGAACAAGCTCCGAAAAAGAAAAGGAATTCAGGATTGCCAAAGGAGCACCAGGCAGTCCATGCACAGAGAAATACTTGGTATCGAATACAGAATTCACCAAAGATCCAATATGTACAGCATCGAGCGCCTATCAGAAAAAGAAAATAGCGCAGCTAAAAAGTATGAATCTTTCCTCACAGGACTATGAAAAACAATATCAGGAAGTCGTCAGCAAAGAGTGCTTGTGTATCGGTCTGAGCAATGCAGCCGTTATAAAATATGATTTGCCTCCAATAAAAAATCTAAAGGCTGTAACCATTTGTCCAGGACCCAATATCGCTTACTTTAATAAAGTTGTCACGCTGCAGGAAATGACGGATCACATTTATGGAAGAGCAAACATACTAGGTGGTCAGGACCGGCCGCATATGTTTATCAAAGAGCTGAAATTAAACGTTGATTATCTTAGAGAACAATCATCAGAACTGAGCAAAGAGGACGTTAAGAAAACGAAAGACATATTCGATTTTGCCAAACACCTATTAACGGGAATCCAATATTATCGTTCGATCTCCGCCAAAATATCAAGCAGCGAGAAATTTAATACTCAGCTTAATGATCTGGAGTCAGAAATTGACAACATTTCATCTCCGTGTGCAAAGGCAAGCTGATTCTTCCTATGCTAAAGTTAAGTATACTTTGGCGGACTCATTTTTTGAACAGTTACGAGCCTTGAGCCGCGAGTTTCGAGCGATTGTCTCAAAGCTCATGGCTCTTAGCTCAAGCTAGTTTCAAATACGTCAAAACTTGTTGTCATGACACTAGAATTTTATCTTGTGGCCTTCAAGCGCAATCTTTCCTTCCTTCTCCATTTTCTTCACGGCACGGATAACAGTTTCAACACGCAAGCCACTCATATCTGCAAGCTGTTGTCTGGTGTACGGAATAATAAGTTTACTGGGAAGACCAGGCTTTATATTTTTCGTTTTGTAATATTTTAACAACGCCATAAGTCGGTGCTCAGGCTCATACGAAGATATTTCTGAGAGCAACATGGATTTATATCTCAATCTCTGACAAAGAACCTGGTCCATTTTTAAGTGGAGTTCAAAATTTTCCTTTAACATTTGCAAAAAATAATCCCCAGGCAATTTCCAGACTTTAGCTTGTTCGATAGCCACAACGCTCCCGGGATATGGGAAATTGCCTATCAGTGCAGGTTCCCCAAAGCTTTCTCCAGCAGTAAAAATCCCCTGAATGAATTCCTGACCATCACTGCTTGCGATAAACATCTTAACGGAACCTTCCTCAACTTGAAAGTAGTCCAGAGCTTTGTCACCTTCATGAAATAATACCTGATCCTTTTGCAAGCTTACCAGCTTTGCATGATAATTTTCTAACGTTTTGGATGGAAACACTTTTCTCCTTTTTCGGAGAAAGTTAGCGCGCATCTCGGTAAGAAGATATGATTTTTGTCAGGTTCATGTTATTGCACACGCGCCGCCCGCACAAGCGGCTCTGCCTGCAGGTCTGCTCAGTCAACATCGCGCCATATCGGCCACAGATTCTGGCCACAGGTCTTTTCGTTGAAGTTCAGGAACATACCTGGCGTATCTCATATAGATAATGAGATCGCTGAGGATACGTTGGTTGATCTGCATGCGAGGCGCAATGTTAACTTCACAAATTAAACGGGGCTCCTTTTTGAACGCTTTTATCCTTTATCCTCTCGAACAGGATATTATTTTCCAGGTGGATATGTTTCATCAAATCATCGTCAAACTCCTGGATTTTTTTATAAGTAATTCTAAAAGTGGGGCAAGCAAAATCCGGTGGTGTATAGTTGTTTGACCTAGCGCGAATCTGTTTCACCAGATCACCAGCGATCACGTGCTCGTGTTCCATTGCTCCGATGGGAAGCTGAAGCGTCGATGCGAGTGGATGATCCACATTATTTTGAGCTTCAAGCCTTTTTATCGCGGGGAAGAGAACGCCTTCTTCTTTTTCCATATGGCTTAAAAGCTCCTCTGATAGATCAAAAAAGTTTTCACGAATGAGCAGCAGTTCAAGGCAATCATTGCCGTGAGCATCACACACTTTATCAAGAAATGCTTGAATTTCCGGGATAGCTTTCTTCACATAGCTGTGATGGTTTTGAATGATGTAGTCAACCAGAAACGCTGAGGTCCAGTTTTCCGGACGAAAAGCTTTTGAAGCTTCTGTCGCAGGACTTTGTAATATCTCTGCTCGAATTTTCTCATCGTCCAACCCTACCCTTCTGCATGCATCTTCTACACTTCTATGCCCGCCGCAGCAGTAGTCAATATTGTATTTAGTGAATACGGCCAAAGCGCCAGGATGGGAAACTGCAAGCTGAGCCACCGTCTGTGGGTTCCCTTCAAGTGTATTATTCATGTATGTGTCCATATTTTTTGTTTTTGATCAAAGCTACGGACGAGTGAAACTCTATAGTATGACTGAAGTCATATCCGAAGAGATTTAACAGATAATAATAGAAATAATTAAATCTAAACAAACCACAAACGCTCAGATTGAAAGTCACCTTTCTTTTAGCAAGGCTTTAGGCGAAGAGAATTGAAAGTCGATATCCACGATCCGTTATGGTTCTAATCGTAGCGAGAGGAATGGGTCAGCCCAAAAGCTATCCAGATGTTGAGAGGGTCGCGGTTTAAAGCTGAAACACTTTTAAAGCTTAAAACTTGAAATTAAAATCAAGACTCATCCAGTTTTTTTTGGGTCCTTTTTCGATGAAAAAAACTGATATAAATCAGTTTATTGACTGCTTGAAGTCAATGGTCCTAAAAATCGAAGACTCCATCTTTATGTAGTTATAAAACCCAAAGAATTATGCAAAACAAATTTCTTCCAGTTATGATGATGCTGGTGGTATTCGCATTTTCATTTGTAAACGCCCAGGATTCTCCTAAGAATAGAGAGCTTCCTCCAAAGCATAGAGGTATGCACCCGCGTCTTCAAGCTGACGGCACCGTTGTAGATGATGGTGGTAAAACTCTTGGATCTATCAAAAATGGCAAAGTATGCGATGCGACAGGAAAAATTATTGGCGTCATTTCAGGTCACGGAGATGTAACAGCTGCAAGTGGCAAGAATGTTGGAAAAATCCAAAAAGATGGAAGCTTCAAATCCATGAAGGGCCACGTTGTAACGACCGAAGCTGATGGCAACGTGAAAGTCGCAGGAAAAGAAGTTGCCAAGGTTGAATCGGGTTACAAAGATAAGGATCACGGATGTGCGCTACATTGTTTCTTCAGTGCAGAAAATGAAGATGCAAAAGAAATTGATAGTGAGATCAAAAAACAATGATGCTCACAGCTACAATCGGGCGCCATTTTCATAATAAGTATTATTGTTAAGAAATTTCAACTATTTCCTTAGGTTATCCTTTGAAAATTTTTGTCGGCAACCTATTAGAATACTAATTGCACTTTAAAAGTTGGTCAATGAAAATGCGTTAACCAGCCATGAAATAGTAGCATCAATTGAAATTGAGAACGTCAACCCATTCCCGTTGGACAATAGTGTTCCTGATGAATCCAGTAGTTGAGTTTGCTTCTAACATCGGATACGGGGCAACGTTGCGATTAGCCGCCCACGCGACTAGTTGCTTCCTTTCGTTGTTGAAAAGTATTCTTTAACAAAAGCGTGTTGTTGATTATCGGTCATTTTATCTGATTGCAGAACTTCAATTTTTATTTTTTCAAAACGATGATCAATTCTTAAGGCGTTAAACAGTTCAGCTTTCGCATTTGTTGGTCCGAAGAGAATTACGTCGTCATAATTTTTAATAGCTTCCCCTAATTTTTTATAATATTCAGACTGTTGATGGTTTTCTTTATTGTGTATGACGTTTTCACTGCCACCTACGCTGTGTTCCTTCTCTGGATGCGGTAATACTGACTCCACAACCGTCTCTTCCCCGTCAATAGATGTAAATCCATTAAATGAGCGTTTGAATGATCCATCCAAATGCCTAATTTTTTTTCTGTTGTCATATTTTAGTGTTTAGAAAGTTAATGTAAGTTGGTGGCTACAATGTTGCCGCCTACGCATGCATAACAATTAATCAGGAGAATGTTTTGCCGAGATTCCCGATATGATTCAATTTTTTGCAAATCATGTTAAAATTCGGTAGCCACGGGGTTAGCTGTAAGCATTTGTATTGATCATTAGTCCTACTTTGTCATGTTTTCGAAAATTGTTGTTTTATAGCATTAAGAACATCTTTTGTGTGTTGCGGAACAGCGATGATCTTCTCTTCTTTTTACCCTTTATAACTTAAAAAATTTGCTTTCTAGCTCATATTTCCATGTTGCTATGTTTATTGTTTTAATCCTATCCACGTCCCTTTAGGG
>CAZAHL010000402.1:0-6270 GCA_964484845.1 uncultured Chryseolinea sp.
GGTAACGAACCGCTCTACCCGGAAACACCGAACAAGGAATGATGAAGGAACGGGTCTCAACATTCAGTTCCAGATTCAAATTTTTCAGGTTTTCCGTGACAGAACATCGCAGATTGAATTACGTACATCTTTGGTTCGAGCGCCGTTCATCATTCGATATTCGATATTCCTAGTTCGATATTCCCTCCCTTGTTAGATATTCTTTATTTCGCAGGCGTGATCACCACACTTCTAAAATCAATCGGGCCATGATCACCTTGAAAATAGAGCGGGCCTGGTTCGCCTTCTTTGCTATCAAGTGCACCGCCGGTAATACCGGGAATTTCCTGATTGGAAATAATAGTCTTGCCATTGGCTATAACAGTTACCATTCTTCCAATGAGCGTGATATCGTATGTCTGCCATTCACCAGCATCTTTAGCAACCATTTCACTGGGTGTTAAAAAACCATAAATGGCACCAAAGAATCCTCTCCATGGATCTTTTCCTTTGTCGTCCGAGATCTGTACTTCATATCGTCCCCGTAAGTAGACACCGCTGTTGCTTCCTTTCTGGTAACGAAATTCAACATGGAGTTTAAAATCTTTAAAGGTTTGATCGCTTACCAGGTTGGAGCCTGATTTCTTACTCCGTAAAATTCCATCTTCCACCACCCATTGATTATCTCCGGCTGCATGCCAACCCTTGAGGTCGACGCCGTTAAAAAGTTTGATGGGTTTGTCCCAAACCGGTTCACTTGTTCTTTTCAACGATGGCGCACGTTGGGCGGTCCAGTTGTAGGTTTTGCCATCAACAAAAACGAGGGTGCCTTTTAATTGATCACCCACTAATTCAAATTCAAATTCAAGATTGCGTGTACTTTCTTCCCATTGCGGCGGAATAGAAAAATTATATTTTCCGTTGCTTGAATTAATGACTGATATCGGTCGTGCACTCCCTCCGGCGTATACAAATCGCCCCACTAATGTTTTTATTCCGGAGTGCTCTATCTCAAGCCAGGATGGAAGGGATTTCCCATTCGATTCAATGACCAAATCCCATCGGCCTTCAACCGCTTCAGCACTAGATGCTTTTATGGGATTGCTCATGAACAGCACTAACAATGCGCCAGCAAAAAGGAGATACCTGTGCGTAATTATTTTTCTCATGTGTTTTAGAATTAAAGATGATGTAAGGCAATATTAGAAATAAAATCAGACTCAACCGCATGACAATTGTTTGTCGGAAGTTAATTTTTTTTGTATGAATCTGAGGCAAAGAGACGGTGAATAACTTTGATAGGTGGCGGGAGTGTTTTGGAGGATAACGTTTCTGTTATCCACTTTTTGCGGACTCCACAGCCCGTGGGGCTGCGCCTTCAGAACGCGACTGAATTTTACCTAGGGCTACGTTGACTACTTTTCTGCTCATTCAACCGCTTACTGAAATATCCAGACGCATCTGTGCCTACGGTAAAATTAGGTCGCTTATCTGAAGGCTGGATGGGAGAAATGCAGTACTTATCGTGATATCGTGGACTTAATTTTTTTAGATAACAATACAAACAGAAAATGCTGACTTAAAACAATTATTTTATAAACCTGGAAATACTTGGTTAGCTTTAAATATGCATCGCCTATTCATCCTTCCTTTATTCTTATTTCTATTGTGTTGCCATTCAGCAGCTCCCTCAACAGAGGAAGATTACTATAGCCGGTTTAAGATCAATGGTTATACATATCGACTTTACCTGAACCTGGCCAAGCCTGTACTCATGAGTGTTGCCTTTCGTGGCGAAGAGATTCCACTGGATACGTTCTATTTTAAAAATGATACGCTTCACTTCAGTCGGGCAGATTTTTATTCGGAGTTTATCGGCCACCATGACCATCGTACAGGAATTATCACTGGCCAGTGGATTGCTGAGGATAGCGTTTCATACCCTTCAACTTTCGTTCCCGTTATCGCCGACACGATCGTAGGTCTCCGGCCAAGAACAAGTAAAGTATACACGTATCAACCACCACCTCAGCAGCATGATTCTATTGAGGTGTGTACGCTAGAGGATCAGCACATGCGCAGTGCACAACTGGATAATCTTGTCCATGAAATCATGGATGAGAAATACAAGTTTGTGCATAGTATGCTCGTTGCAAGGAATAATTGCCTGGTGCTGGAAGAATACTTCTATGGCTTTAAGCGTGAAGCACACTTTGGCATACAGTCGGCTACCAAAAGCTTTGTATCCGCTCTTACCGGAATCGCGCTTGCAAAAGGTGAAATTAAAAGTACACAAGCATCTCTTTGCGAATACCTTCCCAACTATGAGGACCTGGCGTGCAATGAGCAAAACAAAAGCATCACCCTGGATCAGGTGCTAAGCATGTCCACAGGACTAGCGTGGGACGAAATCACGTATGACTATGGCCATGAGAAAAACACGGCGGTGATTGCGAGCAATCAACCGGATGAGTTTCGCTATCTTCTCACACGTCCGAGGAGTACTGAAAAGGTTTTTGCCTACAACTCACTGAACCATTTAATGATGAACCACGTGCTGCAGAAAGTCACGGGTTTGGAAAATCAAAAAGAAATGGAAGAACGTTTACTACAACCGCTCGGGATTACATCCTATGATTTAGGGGAGCCTGATAACGGGGTGATTGGTGATATTTTTTTGCGGCCGCGTGATATGCTCAAGTTTGGTTTGCTGTATTTAAATGAAGGCTCATGGAAGGGGAAACAAGTTATACCAGCAGCATGGGTGAAGGAGTCCACCACAACAAAAATAGAATTATCGCCAGGTTTTGGTTATGCGTATTTCTGGTGGACAAAACAATTTCCCTGGAAAGGAAAAATGGTGAACAGTTATTTTGCCTGGGGCTATGGCGGCCAATATATTTTCGTTGTTCCCACCTTACAATTGGTTGTCGTTTTCAATGGCACCAATTGGTCCACCGATCCTACGAAGTATTATTTCGAGATGATGGAGAAATTCATTTTGCCTTCGTGTGATGGGTGAAGCGGTAGCTGATTTATTTTTAAGGTATTGCTAAGTAGCTCGAACCTAGCGATAAGCAAATTAATATCAGTCGAAGTTTATACTATAATTCGATGCGGGAAAGCAGGTTGAGTGTTTAATTCTTGAAGCCGAAATGCAGGTGTTTTGTAGAACGGTCCATCTAATATCCAATCTTTGCGGCTCCACGTCCCCCAGCTGGCGGATGCGCCTTTCAGAACCATGCCTACTGGCAGGCGCGGCGCTACTGAATTTTACCTGCGCGTGTGTTGACTATGTGTCTGCTCGTTCGGCTGGTTTTTGAAATATCCAGACATCTCTATGTCTACGGTAAAATAGGTCGCTTATCCAAAGGCTGGAAGGAGAAATGCAGTACTCATCGCTATATCATCGACTTGATTTTCTATGTTGAGGCAAACTCAACTACCGTTCTCATAAGCCAGTTTCATAAACTGTTTTCCTTCATCGTTAATGTCCTCCTTGCTTAACATGCGGAAGTGATGATTGTATTGCTGGCTGCCAGGAACCTGTGCAATTTTACGAAAGCATAAATTATCGTTGTAAGGCTTATCGAATGGAAACACGACATCGATAAAATTCTTACCGAATTGGATAACAAAAGCAATTCGGGTTTTGGCCGCAAAAGCGACCATGGATTTTGTAGGATGGATCGTAACTTTTCCAATCTGCTGGTAGCACTCGTAAAAATGCCAGAATAGTGAAACGGTATGAGCAGACTTGCCATTCAGAAAATCAGCCAATACCTTATCGCCGCAGGAATGCACCTGGTTAGTATTTACAAACTGCAGTCCGCATACCGGGCAAGTCCACATAGCAGACTAAAAATAACATTTTTTTCTTGGATGTGATTGTAGTACGATACAACGCTCAACGTATAACCCCTTTAATTTCCACCCACCTGGTGCAAATGTTTTGTATAACGTTTCTGTATTCACCTTTTGTGGGCCCCCACAACCTCGGGGCCGCCATGGGATAAGCGACTGAATTTTTACCTATGAGCAAGCAAATGCGGTACCCATCGTGATGTTATCTACCTCAATCATGTCAATCCCGGAATCTTTCTAATCAAGGTTTGAAATGTAAGAAATAATTTATAACTTGTACTATACATATAGTACAATAGCACATTAGTATAATGATTCAATTTAAATTAGATCCTAAAACAGGCTCTCCATTTTATAGACAGATCATTGATCAGATAAAATTTGGTATGGCTACAGGGAATCTAAAAACCGGAGAGCAATTGCCTACCGTTAGGGCATTGGCAGTAGAATTAAAAGTGAACCTGAATACGGTGGCTAAAGCGTATAAGGAATTGGAAATTCAAGATATTTTAGAAACCCAACAAGGTACAGGCACATTTATCAATGATACCAAGATACAGTTATCAGCGAAGGATAGGAATAACAAACTAAGGGAAATTTGTACCGAGTTTTCCTCTATCGCATTTAGTTATGGATTTTCAGTGAACGACATTATTAACCAACTTCAAAAACAAAAATAAAATGGAAACAGCTACAAGTAATAAGTCCGAAAAAAACATTCTTAGAGCGTGGAATCCAATTTCAAATACAGTGTTAATTGTAATGCTGGGATTTACAGGTTGGTTATATTATCAAAGCGCCAATATTCCAGTAGCAGTTTTTTTAGTTGTAGTCTCCTTTTTTATTGCCAGGTCCATACACGTAGCAGATCAATGGGAAAAAGCTGTTGTTTTAAGGATGGGTAAATTTGCGGGTCTAAAAGGCCCTGGGATATTTTTGATTATTCCCATCCTGGATAAAATAGATAAGTTTATTGACCAACGTGTTCGGGTTACTGAATTTAAAGCAGATCAGACCTTAACAAAAGATACCGTACCGGTGAATGTAGACGCCGTTGTATACTGGACCGTTTGGGATGTTGAGAAAGCTGCTTTGGAAGTGCAGGAATATGAAACGGCAATTTTTCAAATCGCACAGACAGCGTTGAGAGATATGATCGGAAAAAATGAATTGGCTGACCTTCTTCAGGAAAGAGACAAAGTCGCAGAGGACTTGCAAAAAATATTAGATCATAATACGAATCCATGGGGCATTTCGTGTCAAACAGTAGGTATTAAAGATATCATTATTCCCGATGCATTGGCAGATGCCATGAGCAAAGAAGCTCAGGCCGAAAGAGAGCGCAGGGCAAGAGTAATTCTTGGAACGGCGGAAACAGAAATTGCAGTTAAATTTGCAAAAGCGAGCGAACAGTATAAGGATAACCCGGTTGCTTTGCATCTCAGAGGTATGAATATGTTATTTGAAGGTTTAAAAGAAAAAGGATCCATGGTAATTGTTCCAAGTTCAGCATTGGATTCAATGAACCTGGGCGCTATGGGCGGATTAATTTCCTTAGCAAAAGCAAATGAAAAAGATAAATCAGCATAAGTAAAATAATCCAGGGTAGGTGTGGCTGTGAAGCAGTCTATGTGCGGCGGCTTAACATGATTACAGTCCTCAGACTGTCGATGCTTACATTCATCTAATCAAAATAATTAGGTCGCTTTTCCGAAGACAGGACGGGAAAATGCAGCCCTTATGGTGACACTATATGCCCTAATCCTCACAATCCCAAAATCCTTCTAATCAAGGTCAAACGTCTGCGCCGCACACCCGCACTTCCTGGAGAAAAGCCCGCCGATTTCAATTCAATCGAGTGTTATACGAGTCTTCGTTTTTCCAGAAGGCATTTGGAACAAAAAGCTTATTTTTGCACCCGAATGAAAAAAATAATTGAATCCAGGAAGCTTTTAGGGATCGACAAAGCCGCTGATCTGAAGGAATTAAAGGTTATTTACAGGAATTTCATGAAGGAATGGCATCCAGACAAATTTCAAGATAATCACGACTTGAAAGTGGAAGCCGAGGAAAAAAGCAAAGCATTTATTGAAGCGTATCATTTTTTGGTGAGCGTTGCTCCCGAAACACATGAGCAACAAATAGAACAATATACAGAAGTTGTAAGCTCTTGTAAGATCATCGACTTCCAGTACAAAGCCCAAACATTACGTATAAACTTTGCTGACGGGAGCGTCTATGAGTATTTTGGTTTACCAAAAAACATCTATATAAAGTTGTCAAATTCAGATGCTCCGGATCGATTCGCGCGGAGACATATTTATCATTCTTTTCTTTATCGGAAAGTTGCAAAGGCAATGGCGGATTAAGGATTATTTAACTGGTCTCAAAACGCTAGCTTAAGCTATGCACTTTAGTGCAAGGCTT
>CAZAHL010000403.1:0-6226 GCA_964484845.1 uncultured Chryseolinea sp.
GCCTACGATCGCAGTGGTACGCAGTTCGCGCCCGAGTATGAAGAGGATCCACTGGAACTCTATAGGCGGGAATACATCGCGAGGAAAGAGAAAAAGATAAGATAAAAAAAGAAGATGAGAATCGCAGGTTGGTGAGATTTGAAGCAAGGATGAAGGTGTTCTATAGGGTCATTTGGATAATGTCGTTCCAATGTTGGCATTTGCACTGGTAATCATTGTTGATTATTATCTTCCTCAAGTCGAATATCGGGAAGTCGCTGAATCGGGATGGCAACGGAGGTTAGGTGCAAGGAAATCAAGTAAACCTCGACGAACAGGTTCACGAGGCGAACTTGTCAGCTATATGAAAACGAAACACTTCATCATCGCCGTCCCAGATGAGATTCATATTGATTATGACTACTATGCCACCAATAAGAAAGTTTTGACAATTGCAGTTTCGCCGATCTTCAATATTCCCTCGACGCTGTCGCTTGAAAAGGACGGTTTATATTACACCGTAGATATTGAGCGAACCATTTTCTCGAATCGTGGTAAGGTCCACTTTCTCCTTTTTATATTCTCGTTGTTCATTGTTTTGAGAAAAGACTATTCGGAGCTCAACTTTTGCATAAGTATCATACCACCTTTGCTATTGATCTATATTTTGGCCGTCATGTTTTAAGACTTGGATTTCTTACATCCACGACATAGCCCTTATCTAACTAGTGATTTTATTGAAGCCCTTGCGTCATCGTTTTTTATTCGGTATTAAAGTGAATTTCTCCGATGAAGTTCATACCCAAACCTGAAATTGATGGCGAAAAGTTTGCCAGAACATCGTGGATAACCTTTTCCAGGCCCACCAAATGCCGAAATCCGTTCAGTAATTCCGTTGTTCATCATTCGGTATTTCCTACTCCCTGTCTACGACGTTAGATAGTTCAGTCCGCGCAGTTCGAAGTTCGACATTCAAAATTCGGCGTTCGACATTCGCTTTTTTTTGGCATCAAAACGTATGCACAACCAACCCACTTCTCAGCTTGGGTTCAAACCACGTAGTTTTAGGTGGCATGATCTCTCCGCTGTCTGCGATGTCAATAAGCTGCTTCATGGAGACTGGGTAAAGCGCAAAGGCAACAGCCATCTCACCGCTGTCCACACGTCGTTCCAGTTCTTTCAGACCACGCATACCGCCTACGAAATCAATTCGCTTATCGGTGCGCAGATCGTGGATATTGAGAAGAGGTTTCAAAACTTTTTCTGAAAGGATGGTGACATCCAGCACTCCGATCGCATCTTGATCATCATACATCCCTAGCTTTGCCATCAGTGAATACCACTCACCTTCCAGGTACATGCCAAATTCATGAAGGCGTGAGGGCCGATATGCTTCCTTTCCTTTTTTCTCTGCTACGAAAGAAATGGCCAGTCCGTCAAGGAATGATTTCGGGGTGTTGCCGTTAAGATCCTTAACTACGCGATTGTAATCCAATATTGCCAGTTGGTTGTCAGGAAAGTGAACAGCCAGAAAATAATTGTATGGTTCTTTGCCGGTGTGATTGGGATTTTCCTTTCTCAGATCGTTTCCTACCAACGCTGCGGCTGCTGTACGATGGTGTCCATCCGCTACATAGGTAGCTGGAATTTTTTCGAATACGGTGAGGATGCTTTCGATTTGTTCTCTTTCATTTACCACCCAGAAGCGGTGTTGTATATTGTCATCAGTGATAAAGGAATAAACCGGTTTGGTTTTCTTGATGGTTTCAACAATACTGTCGAGAACTTTGTTGGCTGGGTAAGCAAAGAACACGGGTTCTGCATTCATCATTGAGATACGGACGTGATTTTTACGATCAGTTTCTTTGTCGGGCCGCGTGAGTTCGTGTTTCTTTATACGTCCCTCAAGATAATCGTCTACTGATGCGCAGGCGACAATTCCGTTTTGGGACCTGCCATCCATGATCAGTTCGTATATATAAAGGCATTCTTCTTTGTCTTGAATAAGGACACCTTCACTCACCAGCTTTTGAAAATTATTTTTGCCGGCTTCATAGACAGCCATGCTATAATGGTCGCTTTCCGGAGGAAGTGTTATTTCAGGTTTAACAACATTCAGAAAGGACCAAGGATTACCTTTCGCCTCTTCGCGAGCCTCCTCCGAATCTAACACATCGTACGGACGGGAAGCTACACTCTTTACTTTTGATTCTACAGGGCGAAACCCTTTGAATGCTTTTATATTCATATTGGATTAATGGTTGATATCTTAACTGCAATAACGAAGTTTAAAATTATTCTCCAAGTAATATCAAAGAACAGCAGACAGATTTCTTCCAAATCTTTTTTTAGATGCTTAAAGGAAATTAAGTTTATGTTAATTGTCCGATCGTATATTAAAATTTTCAATCTCTACCCGACCGGGATCACAGTATTGCGAGCAATGATCAATGAGCAAGGGACTGCGCTATTTCTGTCCGATCATTGCTCATTGATCATTACTAATTACTCATTGCTCATTGCCTTTCTGGTGCACAATGGATAACCAAATCCATGGAGGTGTGTTTATTTATTTAAGACCATAAATAAATATCATCATGCAAAAAACAAAAGTGTACGTATTCATCTTCGATGGATACTCTGATTGGGAACCGCCCTATGCTATGGCGGAGATAAGCAAATCGGACCGATATCAGCTGCTGACAGTGGCTATGGATAAGAAAGCGGTTAGGTCAGTGGGAGGACTTACCATTATTCCGGATCTATCATTGAAGGAAACGGACCTGAATGATGCTGCATTGGTTATTTTGCCTGGAGGTCCGGCGTGGGAAGAAAAAAAGTACAGAGAAATTATTCCTGTTCTGGAAAACTACATAAAACAGGAAGGCAAAATTGCTGCTATCTGTAGCGCCACGACATTGCTGGCAGAAATAGGTGTGCTTGACACCATAAAGCATACAAGTAACGCTAAAGTTTATTTACAGCACCATGTGCCTTTTTATCGGGGTGGCAATAACTACATTGACGAGCCTGCCGTTATGGATAAAAATTTTATTACGGCAGCAGGCACGGCGCCGGTGGAATTTGCACGTGAGATTTTTAAGGCACTTTCCCTCATGGACGAAACAAAAATTGAGGAATGGTTTCAATTATTTAAAAATGGTATTTGGGAGAAGTCGGAAGCTTAAATTTTTGATTAACCTACACGTAATAATTTTTCTCAATAACTGCCTCGCCGACATAGGATCGTTGAGAATGCATCTGTTACGTGCCAGGAGGTGAGAAGATCGAGGGAGATATTGCGTGGCGCGTTTCCATCTTACTCTTATTTCCCTGGTTAAAACCGGGACCTATAAATAGGGAGCCCCGCTAGGATATGCCTGCTATCTGATTTCAACGAGTCTTCGAACGTTAGACCAACATAACTTATGCATGCCCTCCAACCATGAAATGCGCGGATCGGAAATTACGCCGATCATGATTGCACTCTGACTATTGCCTACGATTTACTATCGTGATAATGCATTTGGTACGCGCTAGAAAGTGAGAAGATCGAGGAAATCTTGCGTGTCTCGTTTCCGTCCTACTCTTATGACCGGTTAGAACCGGGGTTGCAAATAGGAAACAATACAAGGATAAAACTGTATATTGGACATGGATATTTCTTGCAGTTGATTTAAAATCAATTCGGTATGAACAGGTTGCTGTTAAATAAAGTCGTTGTTCTCTTCTTATTAACTTCGTGTAGTGGTAACGATGATCCCGTAATTCCTAATGTTCCTGGCCCTGTTGGCAATCAAACTTGCCTGTTGAAGAGTCTCACCTCAACACCATTAAGCTATCAAATCATAAGAAATGAAGCTGGCCTACCCGTCACGATCAGGTATGAGAACGTGCAAGGAAAGTCGGTTTCACGTGCTAGTATTCTGGAGTATGATTTAATAAACAGAGTGATAAAATTGGGTAATGATGATGTGTTTTTTACTTATGAATACGATGAAGAACACAGAGTAGTGATGGAAAAATTTGATGGGCAGCCAAACTCACCCATCCCGATATTCAGATATGATACGCAAAGAACTTTTACTTACAATGATGAAGGTTATTTAGATAGTGCCTATTATTCGCAGGAAGTCTATGAACGGTATATCTATGATGGTCAAGGAAACATCATACAAAAATTTTCAAAATATCACGGTGAACCGGAATTTTTAAGTAAGGAAAACCTCTTATTCGATGACAAAGAGAATCCATTTTTGGAGTTCTCATTTACACATCAGATTATTTTAAGCTTGTCAGGAATAGATGCCATTGTTACTTCCTTCAATCCTGAGAGAAACAAGAATAATGTGCTTAAGGCGAAATCGTATTCTTTCGATGGAAAGGAAACATCGCACATTGCAACGCCCAGCTACGATGATTCGGGATATATTATCGCTATTCCCGGCGACGTTAGCGTTTATTATACATACCAGTGCGAATAGTTCGTCCCGTCGTTGCTGGTTTTAAACGAACTGGCTCAAGTCTTCCCACGCTGGATATATCAGCCGACAACGAGAAACGAGAATAGATTTTTTCATAAGTATAATTTGTTTTAAATAGGTTTAGGTAGTTGCAATCCTTCTCGCGTTACAGGTAAGAAAACGACATCTTTTGAGATCGTGCGCAACAAATAATCCGAAACTGCAGTAAAAATTGGATCAGACGACTTTTCCAAAAATCCCATATCAATTCTCATCCGTATTCTACAAACGCAAAAAGCCCTTGGGTGAATTCATGAAAATCTTTCCTGGCTGAATGCACTAGTTTCATACAGAAAATAGTCAGTATGAAAAAAATCGTTATTGCATTTGCCATCACAGCATCCGTTTTCCTTTCGTGTTCTGACAGTAACCCTGAGCCAAAGGTTACGAATATTTATACAGTGGGCACACAGGTAATCGGGTCAACAGAGGTAGCAACGTACTGGAAGAATGGTGTACCCACCTACCTTTCAGATGGCACCTACGATACGGACGGACGTGCTATCGTTGTTTTTGGATCGGATGTGCATGTTGCAGGCTATGAGGTAAATGTATCAAATAGAGCCAAATATTGGAAAAACGGTTTTGTCACGAATCTCTCTAATAAAAACTCGGCAGCTTTTACGGTTGCTATTTTGGATTCAGACGTTTATGTGGGCGGTTATGAGGATAACGACGCCAAGCTAGTAGCCACCATTTGGAAAAATGGAAGTGCTAGCTTTCTAACGGACGGAACTCAACATGCAGTGGTCTATGCGATAACTATTTCCGGGACGGACGTGTATGCTGCGGGTTACGAGTCAAACGGCATAAGATCGGTGGCGAAATATTGGAAAAATGGTGTCGCCACAGAATTATCGGATGGGGCACACCATGCAAGCGCCTATTCTATTTTTATTGATGGATCGGATGTCTATGCTGCAGGTTATGAGTCTAACGGCACAAACTCGGTCGCCACCTATTGGAAAAATGGAATCGCCACCACCTTATCGGATGGTACAGACGAGGCAGCCGCCCGCAGTATTACAGTATCGGCTGGAAACGTATATGCTGCGGGTTATGATGGATACGGTGGAAAAAACTTCGCTACTTACTGGAAAAATGGAACCGCAAAGGCCCTTACCAATGGGTATAATTCAACGGCGTATGTTGCAACTGTTTTTGGGACGGACTTATATGTTGCCGGTTACGAATCGAATGGCACAAAGACCGTAGCGAAGTATTGGACAAACAATACGCCCACGCCCCTTGTGACAGATGCGGCCTTGGCATCGTATGCGTATTCAATTTTCATCGGTGATTAAGCATTCAAGGTAAGTAAGGCGATACCGGGTTTCAATATTTGATATTTACTTGCCGAGAGCCGAAAGAGTGATCGATCCGATTTTATTGTTGATGCTATGGCGATGCGGATTATGCGCAACGCTTACGCCAAACGCATATTGCAATTGCTCGCATTATTACAGGTCTGACCAAAGAAGACCTTAAAGTTTTGGATGCAATTAATGTATTCAAACCCGAATAAAAGAAGAGGTGTTAGCCGAAGTACCTTTAAACAGTAGGCACGTATTTTTAATTATTGAAAATGAACAAGTTAATATTTGTAAAATGTTTCATGATTGCTGTAATGAGCGTCATTTTTTGTACAGGATGTGAAGACAATCTTATGACAAAGAATGGAGAACGTTTTCCGGGCACGAAAACCTTTGAAGGCCACGAGGGTC
>CAZAHL010000404.1:0-6212 GCA_964484845.1 uncultured Chryseolinea sp.
CTCTCCTTAAAAGAGGTAGCTGAAAAATGAATTTCTTTAGCACCAGACTTAGTGATAATTTGTTGAATTGTATTCTCATTAACGCCTGATCCAGGCATAATTGATATTCTTCCGTTTGCCTTCTTTATTAATTCTCCAATAAGGGCTGCACCTTCACTGGCCACCGCTTGTTGACCCGCTGTCAGGATTCGATCAAACCCGACTTCAATACAATCTTCCAATGCTTCAAAAGAATCTCGGGTCATGTCAAATGCACGGTGGCAGGTAACCTTTAACGGCTTGGCTTGATTGATCAGTTCCTTGCAGCGTTTTTTATCCAGCGTGCCCTCGGGGGTAAGAATCCCAAACACAACTCCATCGACACTGAGTTTCTGACACTGGGAAATGTCACGCTTCATAGAATGAAATTCATAACTTGAATAACAAAAATCTCCTCCCCGCGGACGTATCATTACATACACGTCCATGCTCACGTTTTGACGGACAAGTTCTATGGTTCCATACGAAGGAGTCGTTCCACCCTCTCCCGGATTATCACAAAGTTCAATGCGATCAGCCCCGCCCTCCTGTGCCTTGAGTGCAGATGCGATATTGTAGACTACGATTTCTAATTTCATGAGCTTACAGTTTACAGCTTACAGCTTACAGCAGACAGCTTACAGCAAAAAGCTGAAGGCAAAAAGCAGGGTGGTGATAATTATTCAAGTTGTGCGATAGTCTGATGAGCTAAATGGTTTTGATGAGTTGGCTGTAAGCTGTACGCTGTACGCTGTATGCTTAATATTTACTCTTCGAGTCGACCAATCTGTTTCCCGTGTTATCATGTATTGCATAGTTAAAACCCTTTTGTAGACAATAAGCACCATATTCGCCATTTTTATTGAGGGCCAGAAAGCCTACTTGTACTTCTTTTGCTTTCGCAGGATTTTTATGTAAGATCCGTTCTACGGCGAGTCTGCAGGCATCTTCGGGTGATTTACCTTGACGCATTAATTCTACCACGAGGTGACAACCAACAATCCTGATAACTTCTTCACCCACACCGGTTGCGGTAGCCGCCCCGATTTCATTGTCAACATATAATCCGGCACCGATGATGGGAGAGTCGCCTACCCGGCCTCGCATTTTATAAGCCATACCACTTGTCGTACAAGCCCCTGACAAGTTCCCATTCGCATCCAATGCTACAATGCCTATTGTATCGTGATTTTCAATATTGGCAACCGGTTTGTATTCGGATTTTTTTGCCCACTCCTTCCAGGCTTTTTCCGATTCCTTCGTTAGCAAATTTTCCTTTTTAAATCCGTTTGCCAGTGCAAACTGCAAAGCACCCTCGCCTACCAGCATCACGTGTGGAGTCTTCTCCATTACTTTGCGAGCTACCGAGATGGGATGAACAATATGTTCCAGAAAAGCTACGGATCCACAGTTACCGTTCTCATCCATGATGCACGCATCCAACGTTACGTGACCATCGCGATCCGGTAGTCCACCCAGGCCAACCGATGTTTCTTTAGGATCACCTTCAGGTACTTTCGCACCGGCCTCCACCGCATCCAGGGCCTTACCGCCAACGCTTAAAATTTTCCATGCTGCTTCATTCGCCTGTAGCCCAAAGTTCCATGTTGAAAGCACAATGGGCTTATTTGCCACTTGAGATTTAGCAAACAAGTCTGATACTGGAAGCAGTCCACCTAATGTGGTTAGTTTTAGAAAATCTCTGCGCGTCTTCATGTTAGAAGTGTTGAGGTGTTGGGGTTCGAAGTGTTGAAGTTACAGTAATGTTTAAGTGTGCGCGTGCTTATTTGTTTCAGTTTAAAGTGTGCTTTATACTCACAGCCCCATAAGCCTATTCTTATCAATTAAGGAATAAAATGCAGTATACTTAAACCGAACACAAAAACATTTAAGCATCCGCTTTTACTCCAACACTTAGAACTTCAACACCTCAACACTATTCTATCACCCTTCTCGCCACTCTAAATCGTTTCTGATAATATTCGGCAAAAAGATTTGTTTCAACAACACCTAAAGAGCTTGAAGCATGGATGAATTTCACGTTGTCGCGGGATTTGACGTCGGTTATTAGTCCAACATGGGTAATGGTGTTTTTCTTATTTCCCGTCGCAAAAAAAACAAGATCGCCAGGTTTAAGCTCCTTCATTTTTATTTCCGTCCCTACCTTACTTTGCGCTGCAGAACTTCGCGGAAGGTCGACCTCAACAACTCGAAAAGAGTTGATTAACAATCCGGAGCAATCCATGCCCGAACGGGAAGTTCCTCCGTATTTATAAGGGGTACCGATGAATGTGCGTGCCGTAGAAATAACTCGTTCAGCTTTGCTATCACTTTCAGAAATAACTTCTTCTGGTTCGTTATTTTCTTTTGTCGTATTTACTTTCTCTGATTCGGTATCCCGCTTTGTGACAATTCCTTTTTCAGGTTTATGCCGCTTAGTAGCTGCATGTTTTGAACCGGAACAGGAAAATAAAAGTGTTGTTCCAAAGATCACACTAAGAAAAAGCTTTTGATTAGTTTTGAGTTTAAAAAGTTGCATTTACCCAAAGTTTAAAAAATTCAGCATTCAAATATAATTGATTCATGGCATTTGCAGAAGTTTCAACTGACATCCTAAATGATTTTGAGGCCATAGTTGGAAAAAGTAACATTATTATAGATCCTGAAAAACGTTTTCATTATTCACACGATGAGACCGAGGATTATTCCTTTCTACCCGATGTAGTTCTTAAACCCGGATCCGCAGAAGAAATCAGTCAAATCATGATACTCTGCAATCGCCATACCATTCCGGTGACCCCACGGGGAGGCGGAACTGGTTTAAGCGGAGGTTCTCTCCCTATAAAAAAGGGCGTTGTTATCTCCATGGAGCGTTTTAATAAAATTCTCAACATCGATGAATTAAATCTACAGGCAACCGTTGAGCCTGGAGTTATAACACAAGTATTTCAAAACGCTGTAAAGGAAAAAAGATTGTTCTACCCACCTGATCCGGCCAGCCGGGGTACGTGCTTTATTGGGGGAAATGTATCTGAAAATAGCGGTGGGCCGAAGGCTGTCAAATATGGAGTAACCCGGGATTATGTGCTTAACCTGGAAGTTGTTTTGCCTACCGGTGAGATTATCTGGACTGGTGCCAATGTGCTGAAAAATTCTACCGGTTATAATCTTACCCAATTAATGTGCGGTAGTGAAGGTACGCTTGGGATCATCACTAAAATAGTTTTTAAGTTAAGAGGACTACCAACGAAAGATGTTTTGTTATTGATACCTTTTGTAACCAGCGAAGAAGCCTGTCTTGCCATAGCTGAAATATTTAAGGTGGGCTTAACACCGTCGGGAATGGAATTCTTTGAACGCGAAGCAGCCCTGTTAACGGTCGATTATTGTGAAAAAATTTATGGCGCTAAGGTCGCTACTTCATTTCCTGAAAATATGAATGCTTATTTACTGTGCGAGCTTGACGGTAATGATGATGAAGTATTGATGCGTGACGCTGAACGGGTAATGAGCGTTGTGGAGCAATTTCAGACTGGTGAAATCTTGTTTGCTGAAACTTCCGCGCAAAAGGAAGAGCTGTGGAAGATTCGTGAAAATATTTCTCCTGCTGTTAACGCACGTTGCCTGACACGAGCGGAAGATGTGGTTGTTCCCCGGGCAAATCTTCCAAAGCTGATTTTTGGAATTAAAGAGATTGGAAAACAGTATGGCTTCAACTCAGTCTGCTTTGGCCACCTGGGAGATGGCAACCTTCACATTAATATCCTAAAAGAGCAGCTGTGTGATGAGGATTGGAATACGAAAGTTGTTGATGGCATTGGTGAAATATTTAAGCTAACGGTAAGCCTGGGCGGAACTCTTTCAGGAGAGCATGGGATCGGAATCGCCAAAAAACCTTATATGGCCATTGCTATGCGGGAGGCAAACTTAACGCTGATGCGGGGGATTAAAAGAGTTTTTGATCCAAATGGTATCTTAAATCCCGGAAAGATTTTTTAAGGATAAGATTACTATTGATAACCTGCTTCATCAAATGAACACGTGGTAACATTTTCAACCCAACTTCTGTTGTCATAGTATAAATATGTCATTATAATGGCACAACACCACAAATAAGGTCACAGCATGTTTGACCTCTTCATTCAATACCTACAGCAATTCAGAGAAATTTCGCTGACAGATATAGACCTGATAGAAAGTGAATTACTTTATCGAAAAGTACTGGAAGATGAATTCTTACTGGAGGAAGGGAAAAAAAGTAATGAAATATTCTTTATCTGTAAAGGTGTACTCAAAATTGTTTCCAGTAATAGTAAGGAGGATGAAGTGACACATTATTTTCTTAGTGAAAATCAATTTATTGTCGATCTTGAAAGTTTTCAAGACGGAACATCAGCAAGTATAAGCGTAAAGTCAGCGTGTGATGCCGAAGTGATTTCCTTATCCAAAAAAAGCCTGGAAAGATTGATCGGGAAAATTCCCTATCTGAAAGAATTGGTAAACGACATTACCCAGAGGGCTTTAATAGAAAAAATAAACATTCGCAATTCCTTCTTAGGTGATGACGCCGCAACCAGGTATGAAAAATTTTTAAAGCAACAACCGGATGTAGCTTTAAGGGTTTCCCTTGGCTCAATTTCCTCCTATCTGGGCATTACGATACAATCGCTAAGTCGGATTAGAAAAAACACCCCTTGACTATCGCCCTTGATTTAGGGCAATGCCAATTTGATTTTACCATTTGGTAAAAATTTACTTAAGATCTTTTCTGAGTTTTGTCAAAAAAAATTATGAATGTACTAGTAACAGGAGCAAACGGTCACTTAGGTAATAATACCGTCAGGTTTTTTTTGAACAAAAACATCCAGGTGCTCGCTGGAGTCCGAAAAGATGCAGATGTTTCAATTTTGAAAGGCCTGCAAACTAAAATAAGTTATTTAGACTACCATTCCGAGAGTCAGTTGACGCGTGCATTTGAAAATGTAGATATCGTTGTTCACACAGCTGCTGTCTTCAAGCGGTGGGCTAAAGATCCTACGTGGAATATTATTGGGGAAAATGTGCAGATCTCCAAAAATGTTGTTAATGCAGCAGCAAATGCCCGCGTCAAAAAGCTAATTTATATCAGCAGCATTGCTGCATTAGATGATAAAAAACTGCCTATGGACGGAACCACCTGGAACACGTTAGAGAATCGGCCCTATCCTTATTCAAAAGCCCAATCTGAAAAAATTGCCTTGCAAACCGCAAAGGAACGAGGCCTTGATATCTGCACGATACTCCCTGCCACAATAGTTGGAGAGAACTTTAACAGTCTTACGCCTTCCTTGAAATTATTCTCGGATATCATTCACCATAAGTTGCCGATGATACCACGTTTTAATTTTCTGTTCACTGATGTAAAAGATGTGGTGGAAGGAATTTATTCGAGTATTGCAAAGGGGAAAAATGGAAGTCGGTATGTCATCGGAAATCCTAACGTTTTCAGCGTTGAAGACATCGTTGATCTTGCTATTCGAAATTTTCCGCAGCTTAAACTGAAAAAGCCCGCCAAAGCACCTAAAGGATTAATGCTTTTAGGAACCTGGTTCAGTGAAAAAATAAGTTTTGTTACTGGGAAAGAGCCTATGATGACAGTAGAAGATTTTAAAGAGTGGTGGGATGCATCTTTAGCCATTGACATCAGTAAAGCACAGCAAGAGCTTGGTTTTATACCTCGATCCATTGAAAGCAGCATGGTCTCGACATTCAACTATTTGATAGAAAAATCAAAGAAATGATATCGTATCCTGTCGGCAAGAATATAAAAGCCTCTTTAAATCATTTTATATGCCTAGGTTTCTGCTTCATTCATTTGCGGATTTTATACGCCCGACGATTCTTTAATGAAGGGGAAGTAGTCAACATCAAAACAGTGCTTCGCAATAGGGCACGAAATTTCGAAAATATTTTCGGTAAAAATCAATTTGCGATTTAGGCTTACGATCACAATACATAAGAATTAAATAATGTCTTCGCGCTATTCAATATAACTCAGCAAGACCTACACTCTTCCATCGAGCCCGTCATTCCGAGACTTCAAGCTTACTCCGTGAGATGCCTAATCCTGAGCGGAGTCCTCGATATAGGTCCCTTCATTAAAGGTGAAGGCACTCCGGCTGAACATGGCCTGTTAAGGGGATGGCGCGAAAATT
>CAZAHL010000405.1:0-6142 GCA_964484845.1 uncultured Chryseolinea sp.
ATCGCTTGACCTTATGCGCCACCATGGGCCTCGATCCCGAGTCCGTGGGCAAAGTGTCCATGGGCACAGGCGAGGGTTTGACCGGTTTGGACATCGAGCAGATGAAGCCGGGCGCCTGAAAACCATACAGGAAAACGAGCGTGATCACATTCTGCTGGTACTTAAAAACTGCAACGGCAGGATATGGGGTCACGGTGCCGCAGCGGAAATACTCAATTTACCACCGTCAACCTTAAAGTCTAAAATGAAAAAGCTCGGGATTAGGAAAGAGTATATCAAATGAGATCGTTGTAAATGTGCCCTCAAGATTTATTCAAACGTTGCGAAGCAGGCGTTTTGAAATCGGATGCAAACTTTACTTTGGCGTCAAGTATATTTATTTCAGACATCAAAAATCACAAACAGACGTGAAACAAGGTGAGACATAGTGTTTCTAAACCGGGTAAAAGATTTGTACGATCATTTGGGGGTCTCTCCCGAAGGAATTGACAAACAGAGCGAATTTTCGATTTATATAATCTGGGGACTTTCAGTTAAAGCTTCCGTATATATCACCACTATTCAGAGCAGTTTTTTTCTCTTTTGTATTCGTAAAAAACTCCAAAGGCACGAACTTTTCTGATGAATACACATTTGATATTGAACCGGGGAACACCGAGTAAGCATTTACAGCAAAAGACCGTTGTTGTGCAATGCAAACTATAGCCTCTCCCTACGCTCGTTGATTTTGATAAGACTGCCTTACGCGGGAGCTTGTTCCACATGGCGGAGCTACTGTAACGAAAATATTAAGAAACTATTTCCTCGAAAGTTTTGGGATAATTTTCGCCATAAAGATTCATGTATTCCTTGGCGAAATGATTGTACCAGTTTTTTGCCAGCGAATGTTTTCCCTTCTTATTTAGCACCGAACATTTGAGAACCATTGCTTCCTGGTTAATAGTATCATAGTTGAATATGGAATCTGCAATGTCCAGGAGAATTTTGTCATCCTTATACATATCCAGCCCACTGGAGTAGGCCAGCAACACGTCAATGATCTTATTTGAAATGTCCGACTTAAAGCTGTCCAGCCAAATGGTTTCTAGGTTCGGAAGAAGGCTGCCGCGGCGGACATATTTTATAAGGATCTCAATTTTTTCCTGCTCCATGCTTCCGCTATTCAGTATTCTATATGCTGTCCGGTAATCACAAAATACAGTATTCGGAATTATTATGCGCAAGTAAGAATTGCTGTTTTCTATAACGATGTCTCCAATCTCTTCCAGCAACGTCCGAAGCTTTTTGAGATTAACATTCCTGTTATTTCGTGCACTGTCTTCATCTTTGCCGGGCCAGAGATATTCCTGAAGCACGGTCGTGGATATGCCCTTCTCTAATTTTACAGAATGAAGGAGAATAAGAATAAACAGTTCTTTAAGCGTCGTGGAAAATTTGTGCGTTATATCATGTCCCGATTTATCGATAACCTGGAAGCCTCCAAATAAATCAATAGTGGAAATTTTTTGCTCGGCAGCCGCAGGGAAAATTTCTCTGTGGGCCGGTTGATCGGGAGCAATCTCTTTGCTAACAGCAACACCATTTGTTCTTCTTTTTCTGAGAATGAAAATAGTGAGAATCAGAGTTGCTCCGACAATTCCAATAAGAATCAGATAATAACTTGCACGAGCCGATTTCTCTTTAACAACTTGAAGTGTATCCTCAGTCTTTAAAGGTGGATAGTTTATTGAATGTACGCGCACTTTGTATTCCTCCCCTTCTTTGTGAGTTGTGACTGCAATTAGCTCATTCGTTGCTTTTGAAGAGAAGAGATCGCAAAATGAATGTACATCATGAAATTGAAACGGTATGGAGTCGCCAAGATCATGTTGGATCGGCCGATACAAAGAATATGATCTTAATTTAATATGGCTCTGATATTTGTCCTTTGGAAAACTTAGCACATAGAAGCAGCTGTCCTGTTCATTGACTACCAGAGAATTGGAGAAAACGATATTGCCTGAATTTTGTGATTCTTTCGCTTCCCATATTTTTTTTAGTTCATGACTTTTCAGGTCGAAGGAATACAGGTCGTAAAAGCTTTGCGGTGATATTTCCTGCTTACCACTCATACTTCCATATCCACCAAAAATTAGCGCTTTATTTTTTGTTGTTGTAAGCCCAAGCGCGCTAAGGTAGCGCGGAGGTATAGATCCTGACGTTTCAACATTCACCCATTTAGCCTGAGCTTCATCATATTTAAAGAACGTATTATTGTAAGAATAAAAGCCATAGCCTCCGAACGTATACAGCGCTTTATCATAGGGATTATAGAATTTATTATTATGCCAGTAATGAGGCTCGCTATAGGCAGTGTCGGTGTTCTGCCAACTCTTCCGCCGAACGTCGTATCGTGAGAGTTTATTCGTAAACACGTCGTAGTTGATCAGCTCATCCGTTCTTTCTAAATATAATAGCTGATTTGCATCAGTATGAATGACGTTACCTTTATCATTCATAGTCTTTTCTAGTTTTCCGGTTTTGACATCCAGCGTATAAAGGGAAGTTGCGTCTGTCGCGTACAAAATACCCGAAGCATCATTGAATGCAATTGATGGAAACTTGCCAATAGAGAATTCCTTGTGGAAGACCCATTTAGCATGCCGGTCAATCAACCAGATTGGATTTTTCGCCACCGCTAAATGTTCTTCTGTCGTGTCATAGACTTTGTCTATGACATGTTTTTTCAATTCCCATTTCAAATAAGTTTTTTCACCCTTCCGTATTTCTATATTTCTCACGCTCACCGGAGGAACATCTGACGTATTGAATTTGCCAAAATCATTTGCCCCAAACAGAAAGTTAAATTCCTTAAGTTTCCCTGTTAAAAACCCCACCGTTTTTTTACTCCCGTTCCAGGAAAGCGAGATTTGGTTCGACTTAAGTGAGATGAATATGATCACCTCGTTCCATTCCAAAGCCTTAAGGTTGATATCATGGAAATCATAATGAATCTGTATTGGTGAATTGTTAATGATGAGGTTCAAATCATAAAATTCTGAATGCTCCGGGCTGGAGACCAGGTCTATATTAAGAGAATCATTCGCAATTATTCGCAGAATATATCCAAATGCATTGGTTAGGCGCTGGTAGGAAACTTCAAATTTTATTTCAAAATCCTCGCCAATAATTAACGGTCCATTTGGATTAAGGTTGAGCGAAGTTCGTTGATCTTTGGTAACTTCATGAGAGGCAAAGGCTAATCCATAATCCAAAGCAGGCCTCGCTTCCTGCGCCTTAAGTTCACAGGTGACAAAAATCAAAATAATTAAGTAACATGCCCTTCCGGTAAATGAAAACATACCGCCTTTATTTCGCCATCTCATTCCCAATTTAACCACTTCGATCTGTCAATTTAAACTAAAGGTGCAAATTTTGTATAAAAAAACGTTTGAGGTGTTCTATTAACTGATATTAAGCAGTCGTTAAGAGCATCATGTACTTTCAACACTTATTTGAAAAGTAATGAACATCAATTGTGGCTTTCATCCTGAAACCCAATGGTTCCGATTTACATTAAATTGAAGCACAGCGTACCCACCTTTCTCGTACTCTCTATTATAAATAGGGGTGTGACTTGGTTTCCTTCGTTCAGACTTTAAAATCCTGATCGGTGTTATTAATTTTTTGAAATGTCCGAAAAAGAGGCAAAAAAAAATTCTGTTAATGGCTTTTTAAGCGATTATTAATACCCCCCAAATAGTTTTGACTACCGTAAACGATTGCTTCGCGATCGAGCTACGATTTTTTAAAGCCCAATTATTAACCATAAACTCTCAAGTATGATCAAAAATTACATCTTTTTGGTGTTTTTCCTGATGGAAAGCCTCGTTTCGCAAGCGCATTATGCTGCTGCCAGCGATATTTCCAACACGAAGGAACCGCTCCTTTTTGATCCGTTAAGGATCCATGAAGGGTTCAGCAAGGGAAGCGGAGCTTCACCTGCCTTCGCTGAATCTCGTATCGAAATAACCGTTAGGGGCACGGTCACATCGGAAACCGGCGAGGCGATGCCGGGTGTCAATGTTCTGGAAAAAGGCACGACCACTGGTGCAGTCACTGACGCAAATGGTAAGTATGTTCTCACAGCATCAAGCGGAGACGCAACCATCGTATTTTCTTTTATAGGATATACGACAACGGAAGTGAGCATCGGCAACAGAGCAACAATTGATCTTGCTATGCAACCTGATCTTACCACGTTGCAAGAAGTTGTTGTGGTTGGATATGGAACACAAGATAAAAGAGATGTTACTGGTGCTACAAGCTCTATTAAAGGAGATGAAATTATCAAACGACCCCTTACGCGAGTGGAACAGGCTTTACAAGGTACCACGGCCGGGGTAGTTGTTGTAAGTAATAGTGGTCAGCCCGGAAAGCCCCTTAGTGTAAAGATCAGGGGCGCTAATTCACTCACAGGCGGAAATGAGCCTCTCTATGTTATTGACGGATATATTGGCGGAAACATTGAATCAATAAATCCGAATGATATTCAGTCGATAGAGATTTTGAAGGATGCATCATCCACTGCAATCTATGGTTCAAGAGGCACTAACGGTGTCGTGATGATTACTACGAAGACCGGCTCGAAAGGTCCCGCAAAATTAAATTTTAATATGTGGTTCAGTAAAGCAAGTATACCCAAACAGTTGGATTTGATGAATGCCTATGATTATGGCCGTACGGTAAATGCCCAGTTTGCGGCAACAGGCCAGGCGGCGGCTTTCACCGATGCTCAACTTGAGGAATTTAGAATTAACGGTGGAACCGATTGGCAAAAAGAACTTCAGGAAAAACCCTGGGTACAGAATTATCAACTTGATCTTTCAGGTGGATCGGAGAACGTTAATTATTTGTTTTCGATTAACCACCTTGATCAGCCTGGCTTAATAATAAATCAGTACTATAAAAGGACAACATTCAGAACCAATATTGATACTAAAATCAACGACAAGCTGAATTTTAATGTTAAAGTTGTAGCGCTGATGCCTAAATCCCGTAATACAAGTTACGAGGGCGATTTAACAGATCCATTTTCACAGGCTAATATATGGGCTCCGACATCACCGGTCCGTGATCCTGCAACCGGTCAATTCATTAAATTCTCTTCCTATGGATCTAATGATTTTAACCCCGTTGCACAGGCCACAAACCAATTGGATGACAACAGAACAACAAACCTCACCGGTATAGGAACATTGACGTACCGCATTTTCAAAGACCTTACCTTTACGTCAACGAACAGCTACGAAATACAATCACAGTTAAGCCAGAGACTTCGCGGTCCGGAAACCAGTAACGGTGCAAGTAACTCCGACTATGCTCTGAGTGAGTCAAGAAGATACAGAGTTTATCAGAATAGCAATTTCCTTACTTACAGTCATGATTTCGGTGATCACACCATTACGGCAACAGCATTGTATGAACAGCAAAATCGGCTGAGTGAGATGACCGGCGGGAGAGCAACTAATCTAACAAGCTACGCGCTTGGCTATTACAATTTGGGCCTTGGAAAAACGCAAACCACGTATTCAGAATATTGGGCCGACGCTTTGCAATCCTATATGGGAAGGGTTAACTATTCTTATAAGGATAAATATATGCTGACGGCCAGCGTTCGTACGGATGGCTCTTCACACTTAATTGATAAGTACAGCACATTTCCTTCCGTAGCTGTGGGTTGGAATTTGACAAACGAAACATTTTTAAAAAATTCAAACCTATTCTCCGATCTCAAATTGAGGGCAAGCTGGGGACAAACAGGTAACCAGGCAGTTGGTGCGTATGCTACAATTGCACAGATCGTTAACGGTCCGAATCAAACCAGGTATTTTTATGACGGAACCACGGGAACCGTTGCTACTGGGCTTGGTAAACCTGTCTCTAAAACACTTAAATGGGAAACCAAGGAGGAAATTAACTTCGGTATAGATGCTTCTTTTTTAGCCGGTCGTTTAACATTTACAGCTGATTTTTACAAGAAGGACATATCTGACTTATTATATCAAAAGCCATCGCCTATGTACAATAGCGGCGAAACCTATCAGGTGAATGTCGGTTCAATTGAAAATAAAGGAATGGAGTTTGCATTGCAGGGAATTCC
>CAZAHL010000406.1:0-6141 GCA_964484845.1 uncultured Chryseolinea sp.
GCTACGCATCACGAGTGCCTGATCTAAGTCTCAAGCTGCAAGCCTCAAGTTGTTTCAGTGATTTATTTAAGAGACCCAATTATTTTCTATGCAGCACGTACCGTGTGGTTTTTAGCACAACCTACTTGCAGCTCGTAGCTTGAGGCTCGTCGCTCACAACTCCAGGTATCCGAAGGCACGATCCAAGAGCAGTTTCTCAAAGCTCTAACCTCTTAGCTCAAAGCTGGTTTTTAAATACATCAAAAGCGCTCTCATTGAGACAGATTTTGTAGTTTTACCCCCCTGATCAATAGCCAATGATTTATAATTCGATAATTGACACCATTGGGAATACCCCCATTGTGAAGTTGAATAATATGACGAAGGGTATTGTCGGGACCATTTTAGTGAAGGTGGAATATTTTAATCCCGGTAATTCCACCAAAGATCGTATGGCCATTAAAATGGTGGAGGATGCCGAAAAAGCCGGTCTTTTAAAACCAGGGGGAACTATTATAGAAGGTACCTCTGGAAATACAGGCATGGGCCTTGCGTTGGCAGCGGTTGCAAAGGGATATCGGTGTATTTTTACGGTGGCCGACAAACAATCACAAGAAAAAATAAACATTCTTAGAGCGGTAGGTGCAGAAGTTATCGTCTGCCCTACCAACGTATCTCCTGAGGATCCCCGGTCCTATTATTCAATCGCGCGTAAGCTGAATAAAGATATTCCAAATTCTTTCTATCCAAATCAATACGATAATCTTTCCAATACGGCCGCCCATTATGAAACAACAGGGCCTGAAATCTGGAAACAAACGGAGGGTAAAATTACGCATTATGTAGCCACAGTTGGAACCGGTGGGTCTATGTGCGGGACTGCAAAATATTTAAAAGAGCAAAAACCATCTTTAGTTTCTGTTGGTATTGATACGTACGGCTCAGTTTTTAAAAAGTATAAGGAGACGGGTGCCTTCGATGAAAAAGAAATCTATCCTTACCTAACAGAAGGCTTTGGGGAGGATATCCTTCCCAAGAATGTAAACTTTGATGTCATCGATCATTTTATTAAGGTTACCGATAAAGACGGAGCCATCGGTGCCAGAAGACTTTCGCGGGAAGAGGGCCTCTTTGTAGGATGGTCAAGCGGCTCAGCGATCCATGGAGCGTTAGAATATGCGCGGGAACACTTAAAGAAAGACGATATGATGGTGATCTTATTGCCTGATCATGGTACTCGTTATCTTGGTAAAGTATACAATGATCAGTGGATGAAGGACCACGGATTTTTAGAAACCCGCGCATTTAGTTCAGCACGGGATATCATTAGAAGCAGGAATGGCAAAGACAGCCTGTTTACAATGAATAAAGGATCGAAGGTAAGTGAAGCTATTCGACTCATGAGTCGAGAGGGCATTGATCAGATCCCGGTGATTGAAAACGAAAGTTTTATTGGAAGCGTAAGCGCGTCGGGTTTACTTGAAAAAATCATCCAGGATCCGCACCTTCAAAATAAAGACGTATTCGAAGTAATGGACAAGCCGATGCAGTTTGTTGCACCAGACAGCACGTTGGATGTTTTGTCGTCTCTTCTAAATAAAGATAATAAAGCCGTGTTAGTACGAGACGAGTTTGAAAAAGTGCACATAATTACACAGCATGATGTGTTAAAAGCGATGTCCAGTTAAGAAACATTCGGCGCATTTATAATTTTAGTCAATTTGTGATTTGAGAAATAGGTTTTTCATTTTAGGCATTTTACTGCTCACAACGGCTACTGCAAAATCTCAGGCCGTATTACCCGATAGCATCGCACAAATCTATTCTGGCGTAAAGCACGACAGTACCTTTATAATAAACTTAAATTCGCTTGCTACAGGTTATTTGAAAAGCAATCCTGCTATTTCCAGGCAAATTGCTTCCTATGTTATTGAGACAGCTCCCCAATTAAATTTTTTAAAAGGATATGCGAGGGGATTAACCATCATGGGAAACTCGTACTGGTACGAAGGGATTTATGAGTTTGCACAAAATTATTATTTACTTGCGGCACGTAAGTACAAAGATATTAATGATAGTCTCGGATTGGCTCAGGTTTACAACAACATTGGAGAAGTAAATAAGCGACTGGGTGAAACCGACATGGCACTGGAGTACCTGCTTCGATCGTTGGAAATGAACCAAAAGGATTCCACGCGGGCCATGACGTTATACAACATTGGTGAATTATATATAACCTTGGCTGATTATGAGAAGGCAAGTGATTTTATCAATGAGTCGATGACTCTTGCAAAGAGCACCGGGAATGAAAAAATTATGGCTTACAATCACTGGAGTAATGCCCGTATAAAATCAGAACAAAGATTTTTTAAAGAGGCGTTCGCATATTACTATCTCGCTGAAAAAATATGGCTTAAACTGGGAGAAACACGGTCGTTAATCCAAACTTATCAGGACATGGCTTACACTGCCAGGAAGAAAGGCGACCTTGCCGATGCGATCTTTTACCTCGATAAAGCATCTGAATTGTCCACCAAAATAAACGTGCCCGATTTGCGTATCACAACCTACCTGGAATATTTTAAAACCGATTCAGCTGCAGGAAATTTTGGTCGCGCCGTTCATTATTTATCCCGTCATAATTCGTTAAAGGACAGCGTTTATAATCTACTGAAGGCAGAGCAGATAGCACGTATTCAAGCCATTTATGAAACAGAAATGCATGAACGCGAAAATCAACAGCTAAAAGTTGAAAAAGAATTGCAAGATGCTAAGCTGCTGTCGCGGGAGCTGCTAATAGGCGCAGTTTCGGCAGGACTAATGATTGCCGCCGTGTTGGCAGCTCTTTTGTTTCGGCAACGAAAAGAGGTTTTGAATGCAAACAAAAACCTGAAGCTGAAAAATGAAGAAATAATTTTTCAGAAAAATGCCATTGAGTCGCAAGCTGAAGCACTGTTGATATTAAACGGCGAGCTCCATGATCTTAATACGCTATTAGGTGGACGCGTTGACGAGCGGACTGAACAAGTAAATCTTCAAAACAAAAAATTAGCGGAGTATGCCTTTACCAATGCTCATAAACTTCGAGCTCCTGTAGCCAGCATTCTTGGATTAATTAATCTACTTCAGGACGCTGGCCCGGATGACCAGAAATTAATATTGAATTATCTCCAAACGTGCGCCGACGAATTAGACGATACGCTCAGGGAAATTAATTTCAACCTTGAAGTTGGTATCGTTTCGGAAATTTCGAAAAACTAATTTTCTAAAATTTCAACTTCCACACGGACATTTTCCTGTGCCCGGGCGCTGTGTTTATCGTGAAGCGGTCGTTTTCCACCCCACGCCTTTATTTCAATTCTGGAGGCATCCACTCCGTGGCTGATCATGTATTTTCTGATGACATCTGCTCGCTCTTCCGACAGGTGTTTGGCAGATCCGAGACCATCCCTGGTTTTGTTCAATGAGAAGAAATTTTCGCTTCCTTTATCCATCGAAATTATTTTACCAGCTGCATTTCCATTGGTATGCCCGTGTAATTTAATTTTATATTTAGGATTTTCATTGAGCATATCCAGCAGGCTGCTCACTTCGTATCGAGATTCCGGGCGCATAATCGCAGCATCCTTAAAAAAATACACATTATACATGACTGCGATATCTCCTTTTTGTAAACGCACCAGCTCAAACGGAATTACCGACGAACCGCTTTCATCTTTTGCGATTCCCTCGGCTTCGGGATCATTATAATTAATATCCTTCTGGAGTTTTCGATAACCAAATACTTCGCAGACAAACGATACTTGATTTAAATTCCGGTTGGGGATTTTGACAGGTACGTTTGCTTTATAGGTTCCAATCTTTCTCGTCTTCTCTGAGTCAATAGCGTCTACATCGCCTTCAATAGGCACGTTGTCCACCGCGCGATAAACCTTGAAGAAAAAATTCTTTCCCGTAGCATCATCGTCTAACGACTTCATTTTATCATCCGTTGCAGAAGGGAGAATACTACTCGGCTGATTTGACAGTTGGCTATTGGCTGAACCGCTGGGCGCTTCAGGCGCAGACACGTCTACCTGATCCATTTTTTGCTCAGTTACAGGATTAATGTCCTGTCCCACCTGAATGTTTTCACCAGGTGTATCAGCGCTTTTTCCAAGCGATCCGAAATAAACCCAGGTGTCGATGAATTCAGATTCGGTGCGCAACCGTTTAGCTTCATTGATGGCAAGTTCTTGATCCTCAGTACTCAGCACATAGACGTAATAAAGCTTGCGAAATGGATTTAATTCAAATTTGGCATTCATCTTTAAATCCTTATGTGCATGCGCTGTAAACCGAATTGCATTTCTATGAATGGAAAATGCACCGATTACTACATAATTCGGACGTTCGTCAAGACGGTCTTGCTCAACACGGGCAGCTATGGTAGGCTCTAATAGTATTACAATAAAAAAAATGCCTACCAGTGCGAAAAGTTTGCTATTCATAACACTGATATTAATGTGAAGGCACAAAAAGTGACAGCAATATAGGAAAGAATTAAGATAAAACAAGTAATCTTCTACTCATCAAGCTTTTACAGGTTGGAAATTACGTCGAATGAATAATTTAGGGATTGTCCGGTTTCATCTACAACCGTTAAAAAATGCTTACCCTCCCCAGGATTTAGCGGCAAATGGTGGCTGCCTTTTGTGCTTCCCAAATAATCGCCGTCCAGATGCCAGTACACAATGGTGCCAGGATTACGGTGCGCTAATTCAAACACCACGTTTCCAGCCACACCACTCAATTCGCGTGGAATGAAAATTTTGGAACCTGGTTTTGGGTAAATTAAGTCCATCGGCGTTAATGGCGAGGGTACCTGGCAATCAGGTCTAAAGGGAGGTACGGTCTTATAGGAAAGATTCTTCGAACGAAAATAGTATTCTTGCAAAGGAGGAAGAACGAACCAATTTGCCCCAATAATTTTATCCATGGATTCACATTGGCTGTGCACACGAAATTTTTCGTTGGAGGTAATATGAATTAACTTATGGAATGGGCAAGAAACGGTTTTTAAACCTACCGCGCCTGTAAGTACGGTATCCACGTCGTTGCATGCAGATGAATTCCGGAAACCACTTTGCTTGCATACCGTGATTTTTTCCATCTCCTGCAGAGGAGCCTTGAACCAGGAGTTTCCTTTTAACTGAGAAAAAATATCGAACATAACCGGCGCGGCGGCATCCGTTCCGGTTAACCCGGGTCTTCCTTCACCATCTGCATTGCCAATCCAAACACCCACCACATATTCTGGCGTTACACCCACCGCCCAGGCATCTCGAAATCCGAAACTAGTACCAGTCTTCCACGCAATTTTTTTTGAACTGGTGAAATATTTCCACCCGGAATCTTCGCCTGGCCGGTACACCTCTTTCAACGCGTCGAATGTTTGATAAATAGCTGCCGCACTCAGCCACGAGTTCTCTTCCAACGTCATGTTCTGCTCATTTATTTCTTCCCCCGAAGAAACTGGTAACGGATAGTGGTAGTACGGTTGGTGAAAATCTCCTTTATCGTAACGATTTATACCAGGATGTTGTGTGTAATTGTTCAACGTTCTTGCCATCGACGCATACATGCCCGTAATATCCCAGAGCGTTCCTTCAGCCCCTCCCAGGATGAGAGATAAACCATAATGATCTGCAGGCCGATGTAGTGTACTCATCCCTATATTCCTCAACAGCGAATGAAATTTTTCATAACGGTAAGTCCTAAGCATGTGAACCGCTGGAATATTTAGGGACCGAATCAATGCCTTATTTGCAGCAACCGCTCCGTCGTAGTCGTTAGAAAAGTTCTTGGGCGAAAAACCATTTATAATCGTTGGAACATCGGGAACCAATGACTGAGATAGAATTTTTCCTTCATCCAGCATCGCCGCAAAAAGGAATGGCTTAAGAATACTACCTGTACTTCGATCGGATACTATAATGTCAACCTCACCGCCATGATCGATTTTTTCGTTTCCGATCGCAGCGTTACCGACATAGGCCAGGACATTTCCCGTAGCCACTTCTAACACAATAGCCGCAGCGTTATGGATCTGATTCCCTTTTAATTTTTGATGATGATCTCCGACAATTTGTTCAACGCGAAGTTGAAGAGCGTGATCAAGTG
>CAZAHL010000407.1:0-6110 GCA_964484845.1 uncultured Chryseolinea sp.
GAATGTCGCTGAGCGTAGGTAAGCCAACCTTATCGGTCACATACTTTTTTAAATCGAGCTGCTTTCTGAGTTCTGTACTTGTCATCAGATCTTTGACGGTGCAGCCGAGATCCGATGCCATTTGCTTTACGACCGGATAACTTTCAGGATGGACTGCGCTTGAATCCAGGGGGTTCGTTGCTTCGTGAATACGAAGAAAACCCGCAGCCTGCTCAAATACTTTTTCTCCTAACCGGGATACCTTCATTAATGAATCACGATCTTTGAATGGGCCATTCTGATTTCGGAATTCCACGATGTTCTTTGCCAACGACGAGCTTAGTCCGGATACATAGGAGAGAAGTTCCTTGCTTGCGGTATTCACTTCAACGCCTACGGAATTTACACACCGCATCACTACGTCGTCAAGTCCTTGCTTGAGTTTAGTCTGATCGACATCGTGTTGATATTGACCCACTCCAATCGATTTTGCATCTATTTTCACGAGCTCTGCCAGAGGATCCATCAATCTCCGTCCGATCGATACCGCGCCGCGTACCGTTACATCCTGGTCCGGAAATTCTTCGCGTGCTACGTCCGATGCGGAATAAACCGATGCCCCACTTTCGTTCACCATGACAACGAGTATCTTGTGATTAAGGCCAATTGCTTTTACAAAAGTTTCTGTTTCCCGACCAGCCGTACCGTTGCCAATAGAGATGGCTTCTATATCATATTTCTCACAAAGCGATTTTATCAACGTCGCCGACTTTACTGCGTCGCGTTGCGGTTCATTCGGGTAGATAACGTCGTGGTGGAGTAACTTTCCCTGCCGGTCCAAACAAACCAGCTTACAGCCGCTTCGGAATCCCGGATCTAATGCCAGCACATTTTTTTGTCCCAATGGAGCGGACAGCAGCAGCTCTTTTAAGTTGTCGGCGAATACGTGTATCGCATCGATATCTGCTTTCATTTTTGACTCCATTCTCACCTCCGTTTCAAGGGAAGGTCGAAGGAGACGCTTATAACAATCTTTGATAGCAAGGTTCACCTGTTCAGTGGACGTATTTTCACTTTTGATATACTGCCGTTCCATAGCATGTATAACCAACTCTTCTGGTGGATAAATGTCTAACGCTAAAATACCTTCTTTTTCACCGCGACGCATAGCAAGTAACCGATGCGAGGGGGTTTTTGAGATCGGCTCAGTCCACTCAAAATAGTCCTTGTATTTTTGGCCATCGGTTTCTTTGCCTTTCATGACACGCGATTCGATCGTGCCTTCCCTCCAAAAGAGTTCACGAACATTTTTTCTGGTATCCTGATTTTCGTTGATCCATTCTGCGATGATATCGCGTGCACCGTCGAGTGCTTCAGCGACATTTTGAACGCCTTTTTCTATATCAATAAAGGTTTCTGAAACTTCTGCGAGGTTAAAGGACTCCTGATCGAATATTTTTTTGGCTAAGGGTTCCAATCCTTTTTCCTTGGCGATGCTTGCGCGGGTTTTTCTTTTTGTTTTGAAGGGCAAATAAATATCTTCCAACTCTGCCAAAGTAGCTGCCATCACGATGGTTTGCATCAATTCGGGCGTGAGTTTGTCTTGCTTTTCAATTGAAGTGATAATAGCTTCACGCCGCTTATCAAGTTCATCTAATTGTTCAATCCTATCCCGTATTTTGCTGATCATCACTTCATCCATACTTCCGGTCATCTCCTTGCGATAGCGAGAAATGAAAGGTATCGTTGCATCTTCAGAGAGGAGTGTGGCTACAGCTTTGACGTTTTTTAACGGTAAAGAAAGCTCTTTAGAAATCTGGTCAACCCAACGCGCGATATTATCTTCGTTCATAAATTAAAAACAGGCTGGCAAAATTAGGATAAGGATTATAACCTGCAACATGGAATTTTTAGAAAGGTTATAAAAAAGATAAGGTGTCAAGGGTCCTTTACGCGAGGTTGAGCAGCTCCAAAATTTGGACGGAATCATTTATGCGGCCGTTGTGCACCTATAACACCGATGCGAATTGTCATCGGTTGCTCTATTTAGGACCAGGATAATAACCAAAAGAGCGGTGTGCTGATGTCGAGAATTTATCGCTTTCTCTTTTGCACTTATTTATTTTTAAACAAAATATCCGCAACACCCTGCGCAATAAGGGTTGGATTCGCATGATCAGAATTGGTCAGAATAATAAATGCTGTTTTGTCAGAAGGAAATCGGTAATACATACTCTTGAAACCGGGTAAAGATCCTCCGTGATAAACTAATGGCCGGTTTTTATATGTGGTAACTTGTAAGCCATAACCATAGTATTCTGTTTTGGGGTTGGCTGCATCTATTTTTACTGTATCTGTCCACATTTTCTTCCAATTTTCCTTTGACAGAAGTTTATCATTCTGGATCAGCATTTCCCAGTTCAACATATCGCTAATGGAGGAAAGGAAAGCGCCACTAGGCCGCAGCGCAATGTAACCCATTGCATTCAAAAGGGTGTCACCTGCCAATATATAACCGTCGGCCCTGTCTGGCACTATTGCAGTTACTGATGTAACTTGTGTAGCAGCAAGCCCATACTTTGAAAAAATTTCTTCTTTCATAAATTGAGGGAATGATTTCCCACTTACCTGTCTTATGATATCCGCGAGCATAAAATAGCCCAGGTTGCAATACTGCCACTTAGTTCCGGTTGCAAAAACCAAAGGATCGTTGTAGGAGGATTTTATAACAACACTGTCTGGTTGTATTAGCAAGCTTTGAAATCCTGGTGATTCTCTTTCTAATCCGGAGGTATGGTTTAATAAATGACGGATCGTTATTTTATTCCAGATCGTTGGAGCGTCTTTAAAGAATTTAGTGACGGTATCCGTTAAATTAATTTTTCCGGCTTGCATGAGTGTCATAATGCCGACAGCCACCATCTGTTTGCTCAAAGACCCGATTTTATAAACCGTATTTTGTGAAGCAGGTATTTTATGCTCCAGATTAGCGACTCCATATCCCTTCGCCTTTACTATTTTTCCATTCTCAATAATCCCTATGCTGAGAGCAGTAATTTTCTGATCGTTTAGTTGCTTTAAAACGAACCTGTCAATCTCATCCTGTTGTTGAGCATTTACGCATGTTGAAATGAAAAAAAGGATGAAACAAACAATCGATTTCATTATTGATAAGTTTTTTTGGGAGAACATTCGAACAGTTGGTGATGCTTTCGAGATTGCAAAATATACTAAAAGGATTTATAATCGGATAAATTGCAAAACTTGCCCCATCAAAATCTTAATAGACTAGATTTCTCCATCCCCACACTTTCATTTTCCCGAAGTATGGTTTCCATAGTTACGCCCTTTGGTGGCCAAATTATCTTACTTATTTGGACGTTCCTGGATAATATAAATTATTCTGATTTGTGAAAATTGAATGCAACACGTAAGTTTGCGCTCCCTAAATAATCGACTGATCTATAATAAAAAGACAGTCAGCTGATTAGCCAGGGCATTGAGTTCGACTCGATTTAAAAGGTCCGTTTTTTTAGTTTTAATTGGCGCGGTAGCTCAGGTGGTTAGAGCGTTGGATTCATAACCCAAAGGTCGGGGGTTCAACTCCCCCCCGCGCTACAGAAAGCAGTAATCATCAGGTTGCTGCTTTTTTTATGACCAATTTTTTTGATCCTCTTATTAATACAGCGGGGTATGGTCCCGTATGTACGGGAGTAGCTCTTCGGCCTCATATCCGCCCGATACCGCTATCAAACGCACTATTTACAATTCATTTACAAAGTTTACATTTTTATTTACAATCCAAATCGCTCAAGTTGAGAAATACCAAAGTAAATTCGGTGAATCAATTTTGAAAGGATATAAAAAATATGAAAAATATGAAAAAAACCATCTATGTGCTGATCTTACCGCTGGTTGTGGTGAGCGGACTAGTATTTGCTAATCGTGAAATTAAAAATGAAACTAAGCCATCCCCAAAGCCGTCTTCTATTGCTGACAGGAAAGCCGACTTGGATGCCAGGAAAAAATGGGAGGCTTCTCCTGACGGTATAAAGTACAAAGAATGGGAGGTTTCTCCTGAAGGTAAAAAAGTGCATGCCAGTCATGATAAAATAAAGAAGTACATAAAGGCTTTCACCAATATGGAGGCCGTGGTAACCTCCGTTACTTTTCAGCGCAACGGGAAATCATCAGGAATAAAATGGCTTATAGTCAGGATTAATGGCGAAGAATACATGATGCAATTTAGTCCTAAGGATTTTCAGCAGTTAAATAGCCTAAAAGTCAACGACAAAATAATTGTAAGAAGCCGCAGCGCAGGGTATTCGCATAATCATCCATATTTGATTATATCGGGCGACTATATTGAGCGAAATAATAAGATACTTTTTAAACGTGACTTTAGCAAAAATAAAGGTTGCTGAGGATTACCGGCTTCGCGATTAACTGCAATAGCTATTAAACCGGCTCTAACGTCTCCAGAAACGCTAACAAGTGTTCAAAGAATCTCCCTTTTGGGCTACTATTCATAAAGCTAAAAAATCTTACTTTTTGCTATCATGAACCTCTTTTAAAACTTTTAGAAACAGTAATAAGTGTTCAAAGTATTTCTCGCTCTCGCTACATTGATTTAGGTTTTCCATAGGGAGAATCGTGTTTTTCACTTTTCATGCCGACATATTGCTGACAGTGCAGCGTAATTTGTCAGGCCTTCAAGGAAGGGAAGTGCTACCTGCATTTCCTTCGACCTCTCACAACACGGAAAACAACAGAAAAAGAAGTGCTACAATCGCGGCTGCAGCATGAATGAGGGCGAGCCCCTTTGGTAATGACTTCTGCTGCATATCTCGAGCAAAGAGTATAAAACCACCGATTGCTGCAATCACGAATAATATTACGCTTACGGATGGAACGGAAGCATTTGTCGTAAAGAATTGCACCAAAAGTATGACTAACGCAGTGGCGGCTATACCTCCATGAATAAAAACGAAAGTACGCGTGGGTGATTTATCCTGCAGTACCGGAATGAGCAAAATAACACCAAAGACCGCGGCGATGGAAAACAGTAAAGTAATAGTTATCATATCTTTGTAGGGTTTACAAGTTAATCAGGAGATGACGATTCCGTTTCAACAGAAATCGTTGACTATGACGGGCATTTCTACGATGAACCTTTAACATTTCACGATTATCTTAGACACTAGATCTGTAAACTCTTCGAAGGATACATTCTTGGATTGAAAATGTAACGAAGCGAATTTTCTGAATCTAATTTAAAAAAGTATGCTTACCAATGTTACATTACTGGCGGAAGACAGAGCGTTAACAGACGACTTGATCATCAATCGGATTTTGCTCGGTGAAACAGAGGACTATGAGATCTTAGTAAGAAGATATAATAAATTGCTTTACAAAACAGCCAGGGGAATCCTATCGAAAGAAGAAGATGTAGAGGACGTCATGCAGGAAGCTTATATCAGAGGGTTTGAAAAACTGCATCAGTTTAGAAGAGAGGCCAGGTTTTCGACATGGCTAAGTCGCATCCTCATTAATTGCGCTTTGCAGCATTTGAATAAACTAAAAGGAAAACATCATGTAAGTATTGATTTACTGGGCAGTGACGATATGAATAGCCTTCAGGAAAATTCCAATCAATTGGAAACAAATCCGGAGGTAGGTGAAAATCTTAAAAAAGCATTAGAATCAGCCATCAATCATTTGCCCGCAAAGTATAGAGTCGTGTTTATTTTGCGAGAGATTGAGCACACCCCTGTAGCCGAAGTAGCTGCTACGTTAGAAATATCAGATGAAAATGTGAAGATCCGCCTTCACCGTGCAAAGAATATGCTCAAGGATATGTTGCGTGCTGAGGTAAGTCCGTTGGAAATATTCACATTCCATGCTTCGCGGTGTGCCCTTATGGCTAGCCGGGTAATGGATCACATTAATTCCAAATTGATGTATCCTTTTGGAAATATTCCAAGATACCCTTCTGGTTAGTGTGGTGCCAACACTGTTTTACGTACTTAGAACCTAGCTGTACGCTACGCTTCACGAGTGCCGGATCAAAGTCTCAAGCTACAAGCCTCAAGTTGTTTCAGTGATTATGGAAGAGACTCAATTATTTTCTG
>CAZAHL010000408.1:0-6104 GCA_964484845.1 uncultured Chryseolinea sp.
AGAAATTGAAAGAACGGACTTAGAGGTCTTTAGATCATAGCCGCCAACTTATGGTCGTAGCCAGGATGGGGCTAAATGTTAATACCCCGGATTAATCTGGGTAAAATTTAAATTTTTAAAACGCACCCTGTACTAATTGAATATTTGCGTACCGCTGAACTTCCTTTACTTGTTTGCTTATTCTTTAAGCCTACACTATCCGGATTTTGTTTTCCCTTTCATCACCTAACACACGTCGCGATCACCATTCAAGCGCTCGCTCATAAAATTATCATTGAAATTCTTGTTAAAGTTTTGGATATTAGTCAAGTTCTTGCCATGTGTTGTATGAAAAAATGTTACCCTCTCCTCCTTTCTATTTTTTTACTAGCAGCATTCCATACATGTATTGCCAACTCCCTTCTGCTCCCGATGGACGAAGCGCAGAAGAATCATCTTAAATCTTACGGTCTGGCCTTTCACTTACTTCAACGGGGCGGCTATGTAGACTGGCTGCTGAATTACCGCGGCGGAAGTTTTCTCATTCCGTACGACCCGTACATACATTCCGAATGCCTCATTCGTGGAATTTCCTTTGAGGTGTTGTCTGCCGCTGCTGTTAATTCCATCTTAAAAGAAATTGAATCGCCCGCCGTCAACATGAATGTTGTACGGTTGGAAAAGGCGCCTCGCATTGCGGTCTATTCACCCAAAGGCGATTTTCTGAAAGACGAAACGGATGCAGTTATACTGGTGTTGAGTTATGCAGAGATACCCTATACCATCCTCTACGACGCGGAAGTAATCGACGGTCAGTTGACTCGCTTTGACTGGCTTCACCTTCACCACGAGGATTTTACCGGACAAGCCGGGCGCCACCTCAAAGAAGATTCTAAGCTAGAGGCGGATCTTCAGAAGATTACGGCTAGCAAACTCGGTTATGCCAGTGTGCCAGAGATGAAGCTGGATGTTGCAAAAAGAATTAAAGGATTCTGTGCGGGCGGCGGCTACTTGTTTGCCATGTGCTCCGGGGCCGAGACTTTTGATATTGCGCTTGCTGCCAACGGCGTTGACATCAGCGAAAGTATGTACGACGGTGACGAGCCCGATCCAAATGCCCAGTCGAAATTGGATTTCACCAAGAGCCTGGCATTTGAAAATTTTACCATGGAGCCTGGCTATAGCCGTAAGTTTTCCGATATTAATACTGGCTGGGGCGAATACGGGCGAACCGGTGACTTCTTTAGTTTGTTTGAATTTTCTGCCAAATGGGACATCATTCCCTCGCTGCTCACGCAAAACCATGAACACACCATCCACGAATTCATTGGGCAGACTACGGCGTTTAGTAAGTACGTTGTAAAATCGTCGGCACTCGTGCTGGCCGAGAACAGAAAACTGGACAATGTTCGATATATCTACGGTGAGCTAGAACGGGGGCATTGGACTTACTACAGCGGACACGACCCTGAAGGAACCCCTGGCCACTGGCGAGAACCAGCAGACCTCAATCAGCACCCGAACTCACCGGGATACAGACTCATACTGAATAATGTATTGTTTCCTTCGGCAAAAAAGAAGAAACAAAAGACGTGACCATGACCATGATTTATGGATTCATGGGATTGTAGGATTGATGAGGGTATCAAGTTAGCCAGCTGTGACTGGCAAAGGGGTTAAGACATTCAAGTAGCTTTGAATGCTCAACCGAGTATGGAATACGCTACGGGGGCTATGGTTCCTCAAAAAAAGATCTTGTGAGTAATGCCTCGATAATTGAGACAGCTTTGCAAATAAAAAGCCATCACTTGGATGGCTTTTTATTGATTAAGTGCGTTGTCTAATTCGTTACGCCTTCGCTGAATTTTGCCGCTCGTTTTTCCATTTCTTTGTCGTCTACGTCTTCGACGTGTGTAGCGATCCACCATTCGTTTCCCCAAGCATCTTTGACACCAGAAGAACGATCACCGTAAAATTCATCAGTAGGTTCCCGAAGTGAAGTACCTTTGGCTTTTATTGCTTTCTCATAGGTAACATCAACATCATCCACATACAGGTATAAACTACTGGAGTTGGCGGGATATTTTTCTGTCGCATCGGTGATCATGACTTGGGAATCTCCGATTTGCACACTAGCATGCATGACTTTGCCGTCTTGCGTTTTCATTATCGAAGTAGTCTTTCCATCAAAAGATTGTTCGATAAACCGGATGAGCTCATTGGCTCCAGCTACGACCATGAATGGTGTTACCGTATGCATTCCCTCGGGAATTGCTTTCACGGACTGACCTTTTTGATTTTTACCTTGTTTTTCCATGAACGTTTTTGTTTAGTTATTATTAATCAACCGGTCATCGCACTCGTTTGTTCCAAGAAACTTTGAAACTTTCATTTAATTTTTTCCGATTGAACATTTGTTCCAACAAGTATCGACCGCCAATTACTAATCCCATTTTGTTGATAGACCGTTAAAGGAGCCCCTGAACGCTTATTAAAAAAAAATATCCCCAAAAATCATATCTGTCATTTTCTTACTGACATGAGGCTGTCACCCTGCATGCGTTTCTTTGAAAATATTTTTTAACCAACACAAAGCCATGCAACAACTTACCCTCTTCAGCAATACCATTTCCCATTTGCGGTCCCAAGGAAAGAAACGACTACGGAAAAATGTGCAGCCAGCGAACACCAGTAGCGTTCGGCGGGATCTATGGACACAGGAGATTGAAACGGAGACTGAAAAAGAGATGGCGTTGTTTTTTCTGGATATCCGGAATTTCACACCACTCATTGAAAAGTATCAGGCGTCGGATGTGATCCAGATCGTTAAGAAGCTGTTCTCAACGTTTCAAAATATCATCCGCGTTCATCACGGCCGGATCATCGAAACTTCCGGTGACGGATTTTATGCTGCCTTCGGATTTGAAGATAAGGTAATGGAAGCGGCTAACGCTGCGGTGAATGCTGGTATGGCAATTTTAGAAACCCTGGAGAATCTGAACACACAATCTTTAGAAAAAAATCTCGGGCAACGGATTGATGTTGGCATTGGTGTGCACGTTGGCAAAGTTGCCACTGGCAACTTGCAAGTCGGTTCTCAAGATCACGTTGTGGTGATGGGATATGCGGTAAATGTTGCTTCGCGACTTCAGGTGGCTACAAAAGAGTTTAATAATAATTTTATAGTATCATCAGATGTTTTTAAGGTTTTGAAAAATCCGCCGACGGACAGCAAACCGATAAAGATAAATTTGAAAGGCGTGACGAATCCTTGCGAAGTGCACCTGATCGGGAGGGCTTATTCAATTGTCTGAACTGGGATTTGTGGGATTTTAGGATTGTAAGATTTGGCGTGTGCTAAGTTTTGAAAGACTGCCATGATTAGATATTCATTTTCTGTATAACGGTGATTCAAATTGTCCGAACTGGGATTTCTTGGATTAGGAAGATTAACGGATTGTGCTGGTAAAATCATGATATCAGTTCACCCTAAAAATCACAAAAGAGACTTCCCTACGCACAAACAAATCCCATCATCTTAAAATCCCACAAATCCCAGTTCAGACATTTTATTAACGGATTTGCGCTGACAAAAACGAATATCAGTTCACCCTAAAATCCAAAAGTAAATCTACCCACGCACAAGCAAATCCCATCATCACAAAAATCCTGAAAATCCCAGTTCAGACAATAATCACGCACACTCTAAAATACTCCAAGAATAATTCTTACTTCGTCCAAATAATTCTTACTTACCCCTTCCCTGCTGACATGAGGCTGTCACCAGATCGACTTTACTTTGTAGGGTAAACAATATTAAACACTAACTTGAACAATATGGAAACGCTTGAAACAAAAAAAACTGCTGCCGCGGCAGTAACTTCAGAAGCCCTGCTGGATCAATGGCAAGGACATCGCCGTATAACACGAAGGGTTATAGAGGCCTTTCCGGAAGACAAACTTTTTAGCTACTCTATCGGTGGAATGCGTCCTTTTGCTCAACTGATCGTAGAAATGTTAATTATGGGCGCTCCCGGCATCCGCGGTGTGGTTGCCGGCACATGGCCAGCCTATGCCGAGCTAGCGGACAGTATTAAGCCTGACACCAAACAGGAGCTGCTGCGCCTGTGGGATGAATCGACGGAAGAGATTAATTTACTCTGGCCTAAAATATCCGAGCAGCGCTTCCATGAAAAAGATAAGTTCTTCGGCCAGTATGAAGGCGCCATCTATTGGTCTATTTTATACGTCATCGACAATGAGATTCACCATCGCGGACAAGGTTATGTATACCTGCGTTCTCTTGGCATAGAGCCTCCTGCATTCTGGGACAGGAGCTAAAGAAATAAAGAGGGCTATAGTAGTTATAGCCCTCTTATTTTTGACTAGGATTTTGGGATTAGGAGGATTAGCGGATTTTGCGCTGGCAAAACAAATATCAGTTTATCCGAAAACCTACAACATGAATCTTCAACACACTAGCTAAATCCCATCATCCTAAAATCTACAAATCCCAGTTCAGACATTTTTTAATTACCGGATTTGCGCTGGTAAAACAAATATCAGTTTATCCGAAAACATACAACATGAATCTTCAACACACTAGCTAATCCCATCATCCTAAAATCTACAAATCCCAGTTCAGACGTCCTTCTAATCCCCCGACAACGGCACCAACTTAGCCTTAAGATCCGGATCGCTCATGTTTTTGTCGAAAGGAAACATCGGGCGGGTAATGCGTTTGAATGGCAGGCGTTGCAAATCCTGATCAACACCACCAGGCGTAAGCGCCATGATCCAGTCGGCCCGCATATCATACAACTCAGGCACTAGGTAACCGAGTTTCACAACCACAATATCAGTTTTACGCGGATTCAATCCTAGCCTGGTGAAGTCGATTTCTTTATGATAAGGTTTACGTTTTTTGGTTACAATCACGTGCACGCTACCGATCTGCACAACCACTTCTGTTTCCGCATGCTGGTCTCCGTGTTCTATTGATTTTATAGTTCCATTTAACTTGACAGGGGGAGCATATCGGTGATCGATAGCTGCACCGGCATATTCATCCACCTTCCCTCCGACTCCAGCTTTAATCGCTTTTTCTATGAACACTGGCCCCGGAATAGACGCATAAATAAGAGATGGACCTTTTTCGGATTTGAATTCCGGGCGAGCGAGTATCTCTTTCAATGTCCAGGTAACATCTCCAGCTCCGCCAGCCGTCGGGTTATCTCCCATATCACTGATCATGAACGGATGTTTGTCACTGGCCACCGCCTTGTCGAGGCTTTCCTTTAGCGAAGCGACTGGTGCAATAAATTCAAACTCATTCCTTACTTTCCAGAAACTGCTGGCCAGGTTTTCAGCTTCGGCAGTTACGGCCGCTTTATCATCCCCAGTCACCATCACTACGGCGTGGTTACGTGGTTCGTCTGCCCAGGCATAGCCGATCCAGATGGCAGCATCGACAACGCCTTGCTTTGCAGCTGCAGGTGCTACCTTTGCATATAAACTCTTTCCTGGATCAACCCGCGTACTTGTTTTTTCTCCAGGCAATAATATGGGTACAGAGATAAAAGCTTTATAGGGAGGTTTCCCTTTGCCGCTTTCAATTCTCGACAATAAGTTGTCCACAGCTCGCTTGTCCGATTGCACAGCATCTTCATGTGGAGCCATTCGGTAGCATGTGATCAAATCGCTATTCTGAGCCAGCCTCCAGGAAACATTTCCATGCAGGTCCATGGAGGTGGAGATAATCGTCTTGTACCCCACTATCTTTCGTATTCGTACAATCAAGTCACCTTCAGGATCATCGAGACCCACTACGCTCATCGCTCCATGTATATCATAAAAGAGACCGTCGTAAGGAAGGTTTTTCTTTAATCCTTCTAATATCTTATTCACAAGGGATTCGTACGCTTCTCTAGTCACAATACCGCCGGGCAAAGACCGTCCAATAAGAACAGGAAACCATTGAGCCCTTTTGAAATCGACCGAGTCGGGCGAAAGAAATTCATAGGAAGTATAAATAGCGTCTCCTTCTTTCGCGTGAAATGCTTCTTCATGGGTTAGCGCCGGTGAAAATGTACTGGATTCAATAGCAAGGCCGGCAATGGCAATGC
>CAZAHL010000409.1:0-6102 GCA_964484845.1 uncultured Chryseolinea sp.
ATATACATGTTTTTTAAATCGAAGAAATTAGCTAAAAATACTTGAAGTAAGATTTCTCTAAAATGTTAAAAGTCGGTATAGCGTTTAAAAATTTAGGTTTAAACTATTCGAGGAGGCCAACATCTTTCAGGTATTTTAAACTAAGTCATACATCTGTTAATACACCATTTTATTCCTTAGACCACTTCATCTTTAAAATGTCACCTTTTTTTAACTATATTTTTTTTGCCAAACTTGTAAAGTTGCCGAAATTGAACCCTTGTAACATTTTATGTTAATATCCATAAATGTCGATTAGAAGCACAAGCCCGTAGTTTTACAGCGTTTAATTAATTTTTTTTGAAATAGAAAATAAACACATAGTGGTTTATAAAAAGTCCTAATTTAGAACTCATAGTAAAATAGAGTGATGATATAACTCACAATTAATGAAGATTTCTGTCTGAAAATGGATTGATTTATCCCACCCCGCAATAACGTATATTGAATGGTTAAACATGCGTTTAGTTGGAGCCTCATTCACGTCAAAAAAGCAGCGGATTTTATGAAATCAGGATGGATGGTAATATGTCTACTTTTAATAGGTATAGAAGTTTACGGGCAACGCGAAAGAGTCTTTTACTTTCCTAAAGAAACGGAATATGTCAACCAACTTCCAAAAAAAAGGAAAGTATGGATCTATATTATGGCTGGTCAATCAAACATGGCTGGAAGAGGTGTTGTGGAAGCCCAAGATACTGTCTCTCATCCTCGGATTATAACAATTAATCAAGCCCACAAATTTATCTTAGCAAAGGAGCCTTTGCACTTTTACGAACCTGCGCTTACCGGGCTAGACTGCGGACTTTCCTTCGCAAAAAAAATGATTTCTGAAATTGATAGTTCAATAACAATTTTGTTGATACCAACGGCGGTCGGGGGAAGTTCTATAAAGCAGTGGTTAGGTGATTCATTACACCGGAACGTGAAACTGCAAACAAACTTTCGTGAAAAAATAGAATTCGCAAGAAAACACGGTATTATAAAAGGGATTTTATGGCATCAGGGTGAGAGTGATGCCGAACTTAGATTGATCCCGGGTTATGAGAATAGACTTCACGAACTATTTACACAACTTAGATCATATGCGCGAAATCGTAAGTTACCGGTATTCATCGCTGAACTCGGTTCTTACTCAAAGAATCAAGAGAATTGGGATTTGATCAACAAAGCAATCCATCATTACAATTCAAAAGATAAAAATTCTTTTGTTATCAATACTCAAGACTTAAAATCAAAAGAAGATTACATCCATTTTAATTCGGAGGGTCAGCGCCAGATGGGTGAAAGGTTTGCTACCGCTGTGGCAGAGGTTATGAAAAGATAAGAGTTACTGGGCAGTAGGCATTACAACAAAACTCTTTTGGCTCGTTGAGGGTTGTTCTATTGACTGAAGGATTGGCGACATTACGGAACAACTGAGCTCAGCGATGACCGATACCACCAAAAATGTATCCTCCTTTTGCCTAATAGAAACCGGCATCGTCAATAAAAGAACAGATGGCTGGAAACTTTTAAGCGGACATACTTCTTCTTAATGATAAACAGTCTTTGCCTTGAAGAAACTATTATGACTAAGCCCATAATTTACACCGTTGGACATTCTACACATTCTATTGAATATTTCATAACGCTATTAAAACTGCGCGATGTGAATTGTATAGTGGACGTCCGAAGTCTTGCGGCAAGCAGGTTCAATCCGCAATACAATAAAAAGTCTTTGAAGGCCTCGTTAGAGCAACACAGAATAAAATATTTCCATTTTGCTGAGCCGTTTGGCGCGAGACAAACGGATCCTGATCTCTTAAATGAAGTGGGACAGGTGGATTTCAAGAAAATAAGGGCGTCAGACAAATTTGGAAAAGGGATTATGAGTCTAAGAGCGTTAGCGCGGCAAAATAATATAATTAGCCTTATGTGTGCCACTAAATTGCCATCGGTTTTTGATGATTTCACCGGCACTTACGGATTTCGAAGTTAAGCATATTTTAAAAGAAAATAAGATATTAACGCAGTCGCAACTTGAGGAAAAGTTATTAAAATCATATTCGAAAAAATTTGCATGGCCTGATATGTTTAAGATAGAGAGAACTGTTCAGGAGGAACTGAACGACGCTTATGAACTCTGCAGTAAAAAAATCGCTTTCATCCCTGACGCACAAAAATTACGTTCCCGCTGAATAAAACTTTCTTACTAAAGCTTTTCGAGAGGTGTGAATTTACCAGTACCTTTTTAAAACACGCATTAAGTTACCCATGGGAGCATTTTTCCTATGTCGAAATCATTATATTTCAAACTGGTTGTTTTCATCCCCTTGCTACGAAGACCAAATGCAAAGAATGGATTATAGTTTTATTTTAAAGAATATTTCAAAATACATTCAATTAAGTCAAGAAGAAGCTGCCTATTTCATATCTCTACTGAAGTACAAGGAATTAAAGCGTAAGGATTTTTTATTGAAGGAAGGCCAGCCGGTCAAAGTGATAAATTTTATCAATACCGGTGCATTAAAAGCTTATTATCTCGATAGTGAAAGTAATGAAAATATCATCATGTTAGCGATCGATGATTGGTGGGTAACGGATATGTACAGTTATGTTATGGTCAAACCCGCGATGTTGTATATCACGGCTATTGAAGATACCACGATATTCCAGTTGCCGAAAGATGATCTTGAGATATTGTTTTTAAAGGTTCCAAAGTTTGAACGTTTTTTCAGAATCCTTATGCAGAATGCCTACATTCGGGAACAGCTGCGCGTGATACAAAATTTGTCCATGCCTGCGGAAGAAAGGTATCTTAATTTTTTAAAAAAATATCCGCTATTGGTACCGCGTATATCGCAGAAGCAAATAGCATCTTATCTCGGAGTAAGCCCTGAATTTTTAAGCGCTGTTCGGAAACGGATCCGCAAAAAATGATTTCTTAATGTACATTAAGTTTTTTTAGTTCAACAATATGTTGCTTTGTAGTTTAGAACCTCGCTATGGAAAGTGAAAAAGTAAAAATCCTGAAAAACGAAGTGCTGTCTGATAACTGGTATACCCTTCGAAAGGTAACGTTCAAGTACCTGTTAAAAAATGGGAATTGGCAGGAGCAAAGCCGTGAAGCCTATGACAGGGGAAACGGGGCAACCATCTTGCTATATAATAAAAGTGAACGGACTGTAATACTCACCCGTCAATTTCGATTGCCAACCTTTATTAACGGAAACCCTGGCGGCATGCTTATTGAGGCGTGCGCTGGTTTGCTAGACCAGGATAATCCCGAGGAATGTATCCGGCGCGAAACTGAAGAAGAGACAGGTTACAAAATTACAGAAGTAAAAAAGATATTTGAACTATACATGTCACCCGGTTCGGTGACGGAAATTTTATATTTTTTTGTTGCAGAATATACCAAATTCATGAAAGTAAATGACGGCGGAGGGGCCGAGCATGAGCAAGAGAACATCGAAGTACTGGAGCTCCCCTTTGATGATGCCATGACCATGATGGAAGGTGGGAATATCAAGGATGCTAAAACCGTTATACTTCTTCAATATTTGAAAACCCACGATTTAATAGGTAATCAGTAATCAGTAGCACCACCACCGATTACCTCTTACCTCTTACCTCTTACCGTTTACTGAATACTATTTAACTGTACTATAAAAAAACCAACTATGAACTCTCTAATGATCCTCGTAGCAGGTCCGTATCGCTCAGGCACGAATGATGATCCGGTTTTAATTCACGCCAATGTAAAGGCGATGACTACGGTGGCCCTGGAGCTTCATCGTATTGGGCATCTGCCCGTTATGGGTGAGTGGTTTGCGCTTCCATTAATTGAAGAAGCAGGATCAAAAAAAATTGGTGATGAAATCTTCAATGGCATATTTCACCCCATAGCCATTCAGCTTATCAACCATTGTGACGCTGTACTCAGAATCGGAGGGCCTTCTAAAGGAGCGGATGAAATGGTAAAGATGGGTAAATTAAAAAACAAAATTATTTTTCTGAAAAAAGAGGAGATTCCCAGCGCTCTTTAAAGTCAATAAAATATGTAGATTGGCAGGATGGATCGTCGTGGAAACCTGGGAAAAAAACCTATTTTAATTTATTTATCAGTTGCTATTCTTCTCGTTGCCAGCTATTTTATATTTCCTGGATTTAAAGAGGGTGTGAATAAGGCCTTTGATGTGCTTACCGGCGATGATGAGGAACGTATACAAGGATGGGTTTCTACATTTGGAGTCATGGGGCCGGTGGTCATAATTTTCGGGATGATGGTGCAAATGTTTTTGTTCGTTATTCCGAATATCTTATTGATGATGATCGCCATTTTAAGTTACGGACCGGTTTGGGGTTCTGTCATTTCGTTTGTCGGCGTTTTTGCGGCTTCATCGCTTGGGTACTATATCGGCACCAAGCTAAGTGCGGTGACGCTTAGTAAATTTGTGAGTATTTCAAACCAGGAAAAGATTGGTGAGTTCATAAAAGATTACGGAGTTGGGGCGATTATCATCACACGCCTATCTTCCTTTTCCAACGACGGATTAAGTATCGTGGCAGGGTTGCTTAAAATGAACTACAGGCGGTACATCCTGTCTACGCTTGCCGGAATTGTTCCGCTTATTGTGTTGCTGGCCATTTTCGGGAAAAACGAAAAGATAGAATGGGCTTTATTATGGATCGCTGTTGCGTCCCTTGTTATGCTGATCGTTTATATTGTGCTGGATAGGAGAAAAAAAAAGAGAATGAGGTTGAACTCGAAGGGATAGCTTGGTCAACCGAGTAATTATTAGCCGCGTCCTTTTCGAACGACGATTATTCCAGTTTTTTTCACCTCAAATCCATGGGCGCTTACTTATCCAATGTGCTCTTACCCTTTTTTGCTGCTTTAAGATCAAAATCAAATGTATAAGCGGTAGTGAATTGCAGAACTTTTAAATTTTGTTTTAGAGATGTGTCTTTGAAACCCAGTATTTCAATATACGCGCTGTTTTTATCACCTAAGTAAGTATGCCCTGAAATGAAGCGAAACTCAAACGACAATTTTTGGGTCCTTTTTATCGGTGCTTCAAATCCAATGCCAACGGACAGTCCAAAAAGCCATCGGTTTATATTATTATAGTACATGTTGTTAAAATTAGCATCAGCTTCTTTATCAAAGAAAATAGTATAGCTAGGTCCTTGATCCCGTACAAGTATTTTTCCTTTTGCCGTCAGCCAATAGCCTATTTCCGGGCCGATATTTATGTACCATTTCGTAGGCAAATTTTCTTTGATATATAGATGAAATGACTTTCGCAGAAGCATCGTCATATCGAAAAAGGAGTACTTATTTTTATTCTCCCAAGTGTTATCATTGAATGAAATTCGTCGCCCTTTTACAGCGTAGGCTCCCTCAGCAACAAACGTAAAATTGTTCTTCAACGGAAAAGCTATCAGTCCTCCCACTGTGTATCCGAATGCTGGTTTCGAATTAAACTCACTTCGATCGTCCGAATCGCCAAAATGTGCCCAAGTGATATTTGCTCCTCCCTTTAAACCTAAGCTAAATTTTTGTGCATAGAGTTCAAATTTTGAGCATACCAGAAAGGTTATAACACAGAGTAAATATTTATTACATGAAGTCTTGAATAAGGGAGTCACAGCAGTCACGTGGTTCGATTTATTAGTGGTAAATTAAAGTTTAATAGTCTAAAAACGGAACAAGCGGTTCCGGATACTTTTTTTTCGGCGCACTTTGTCTTTTTTAATGGCACTTTTTGATGTACTGCAGAATAATAATGTTGCTTTTCTTGAGCGGTTTCTTAGAAACAGTACACGGACAGGATATTGTTAATTTTACCCAATTCTTTTTTAATCCCTATAGTCTTAATCCGTCCTATGTGGGTATAGATGGGCGACCGTCGCTTACGCTTTCATACAGAAAGCAATGGTCGACGATTGAGGGCGGGCCAACGACTTCCAACCTGAGTATTCAATCACCGGTCTCAAGGCGTGTAGCCATTGGTTTGAATGTCCATCAAGACGCTCGAGGCCTTCTAAGTAATTCCGGTCTATTACTGTCTTTAG
>CAZAHL010000410.1:0-6088 GCA_964484845.1 uncultured Chryseolinea sp.
TATGTTCTTCAATTTTGGCTAAGCACTCTTTAATTTTATCAGGGTTAGGAACGACAAAAATTATAATGGGTCCTGTGTATTTACAAGTCTGATAATTTACGCTAATGTCTAATGCTAGGCCGCTATCGACTAATTCTTCTTGGAGTTTCGACGATTTCTGACCAACTATGAACGAAAATACATCAGCCGTGTATGTTGCCTTAATATCGTGGCGTGTGTCAGGACCGTGATATCCTATTATAACCATAGGCGTTTTTGTGTTAGGATTTTCCGTAAAAAAGAGTTCTGATTTTGGAAGCGGCTTGAATTCCGGTATTGGATATTTTACAAAGGGATCAAAATCAGAAGGTGTCCAATCTCCAAAGACCTCAGCAGCTTTTTTGAATGCATCCGCATGTTCGATATCGCCTGCCAAGACTAAAAGCGAATTATTCGGGTAATAATATTTCTTTTGAATTGTTTGCATTTTCTCCTTGGTAGCCGTTAGGATGATGTCATGATTACCGATCGCATTTTTGCGGCTGTATAAATCTCCCCAAAGTCTTTTATTCAAATCGTTAAAAAGCCAAAAATTCGGATTTGATTCGGCACGTTGAAATTCTCCATCAACTACTGGATTTTCCTTTTTCATTTCTTCTTCCATAAATAGTGGATAACGAATAGCTGAATTCATGAACTTAAGTCCTTCGTCCAGAAATTTTTTGTTGTGCGTAAAAAAGTAGTTAACCCGTTCATTCGATGTCGTTCCATTCCAGGCCAGACCCAATTCGTTTTTACGGTTTAAAAATGCTTCTTGCGAGGGAAGATCTTTATTGGCTTTAAAAAACATGTGCTCATACAAATGAGAGAGTCCATTGTACTCAGGATCCTCAGTATAAGATCCATTCTTCACGCAAATTTCAACGGTAATAAGCGGAACTGTTTTATCCTCTATAACGAGAACGTCCAGACCATTCTTCAATTTTGTAAGGTGAAAGTTAGGCGGGAGTTTTTGCGCACCAGCTGGCTGGTAGAAGAGTGCAACTAAAACTAGGCAGAGGATTTTTTTCATACGTTGATTTATTTGTCGTGGAATGCTGCAGTGAGTACTATATGTAAAATTAAGCCAAATATTTATCCCGGTTCATAGGGGTAAGTCAAAACTGGATTGTCTAAGGCATAAGAAACAAAAAAAGCCATGAAAAGACAATTAAAAACTATCGTATTCCTTTCAGCCATTCTTTTAAGTACAAGCGTATTTGCACAGGAGGGTGAAAGTGAGCAAAATGAAATTCAAACTGTTTTCAGAGGAAATACCAGATCCATTGGGGGATACGGCGCCATAACCAATAAGTTCACTACTATTCGGGGCAGGACGGCAAATCTAGTCGGTGGTTATGGAGGATTGTATTTTAACCACGGACTTTTCTTCGGAGTTGGAGCTGCTGCCCTTACGAATACCATTTCGGTGCCCTTAGAATTTAGCAAAGATCCTGCCCGTGATATGAACTATGAGTATGGTCAGGTTGGTTTGGTGACAGAATATGTACTGGGCTCTAACAAAGCATTTCACTTAGCCTTTAATCTTTTCTCCGGAGCAGGTTTTACGGTCCAAAATGATCGCGAGGATTGGAGAGATCATGAAGATGACGACTTTGATTTCGATGATCATGAATCGAGAGATACCAATTGGTTCTTCGTTGCCGAACCTGGCGTGCAATTGGAGATAAACGTTTTCAAATGGATGCGTTTTAGTCCTGGAGTATCGTATCGTGCTGCCTTTGGAAGCGATGGGTTGGGAATGAAAGATTCTGATATCAGTAACATTTCGTATAATGCTACTTTGAAGTTTGGACGCTTCTAGGGAAATACATTTCACGCAAAGGGCGCTAAGGGAACCCGCAAAGTTCGCAAAGAACAGACTTTGCGGGCTTTACTTTTTTTCGCGGCCTTTGCGTGAATGCATTTAATTTTTTTTGTGAATGCAATTAAAAACTATCCGGAAGGCTATGGGCTCTTCCCTTGTTTTGTTTTTTAAGCCATTCCATTAGAGGCGCGAAATAATCTAATATCGGTTTTGCGCTTACTTCGGTTCCTAGATTTTTCTTTAGGTGCTCTCTCCAATCGACGCTAGCTCCCGGGGCCATAATGGTCTTCAGAAAATTTCCTACTTCTTTGTTTCCCCAATAATTAGTTTGATGTACATCTTGCTTCAAAATGTTTTTTGCAATATGGTCGTGGAATTGAAATAATAAAATTTCTGCCATAGCATAATCATAGTATTGGGCTGGATCATCGATGACGTGAGTCTTGGTACACGCGTCACAGAATTTTTCATCACGTGGACTTGGTGGTACGATGCCTTGATAACGTTTTACGAGGTCCCACCAGGTTTTGTTAAATTGATCGGGTGAAAGGTCTTTCGTATATAAAGCTTCTTCAAACCTCGTCATCGTACCGGAAGCCCACGGAATGGCGATAATATGCTGTAGGGCATCCGTGAGCAACTCAAGGGTATCGTTCGTTTCAATATTATCGGGTACCAGTTTCAATGATTTTAACAGAGGTTTCTGCAAGGAAGCAAGACCGATTTGTGAACCGATCGCTTCGTGGTATGCGCGATTTGCCCCAACACGCAATAATACAGGGACTTCCGGTGTGGAATAGGATTTAAAGTAATAGATGTGTCCAAGTTCATGAAGGCTTGTTTCCCACCAGGTAGTATTGGTCTCTACACTCATCAACGAGCGTACATCCTGATCCAGATCGATATGCCATGCAGACGCATGATTATTTTTCTTGTAAGGGGCATCGGGCGGTAGGGGATAAAGACTTGATTTTTCATAGAATGATTCAGGCAACGGATCAAATCCTAATGAGATATAAAACTCTTCTCCTTTTTTAACGATCCATTCCGGCGTCTTTTTATTCAGTGTATCGGTAAGATCAATTCCCTTTGACGCAGCATCTACAATCTCTTCCCAATTTTGTCCCCATTGATTCGGCAGCCAGTGTGCTGGAATAAATTCAGGAACCTTTTCATTGTATTTCTTGGCTAATTCGTGCCTTGCCCACGTATGAAGCTCGCGGTATAATGGCCAGATTTCTTTGATGAAGTTGTCATTCATCTCCAGCATTTCTTGTGTTGTCATTCCGTATTCCGAGACCTGGTAAGAGAAGAAATCACTGAACCCTAAGGCCTGAACGGATTCATTTCTCAGACTACGAAGTTGTTGTAAGCCCAGTTTTAATGGCTTGCCCACTTCTTTGCTTGCCGTCCACGCTTTTAACCGTTCATTCAATTTGGTAGTGCTGCGTAAGATATTGGAGATATCGTTTTTCGTTACTGACTTACCATCGATCTTAAAATCGAAACCATACAAAACCTTCGTTTGATCAGCAGTTACTTTGATCAATTCTTTCACCGTCGATGCAGCGGTGGCAGGAGATCCTCCCGCCAGAAAAAGAACATATTCCATTTGCTTCTTTTGAATAGGAGTAAGCTGGTCGGCGATTGCCAGGTATTTCTTGGAAGAATCAATATTGGCTAAACTACCGGTAAAATCTGTTAATCTTTGGGCCGCTTCCTCATACTGTTTCTGAGTAATCGTATCGCTTTCCTCTATTTTAGTATTTAACTTCCACGCGGCCTCGTTGGCGGCCGTGCTAAGGGTCTTATATTCTTCAGAATAGGCGTTCAGGTAAGCGGCTGCGTGAGGATGCGTTGGTTCACTTTTCTTTTCTTCGGGCTTCGTACACGAGAACACGCCGAAGGCAATTATTGCTGACAAACTACAGGAGAAAAAATTGATTTTCATGGTTCGGGATTTTCTTAAATTTACTTATAAATTTTATACGTGTAGGGACTTGTCACAACTTTCCACGGATTCCATTGAGCCCAAACTGATTTACCTGGTGTATAGCGCCACACCACCTCCGCAATACTTGCACCCGATACTCAAATAGTATCTGTTTTGATATTCAGACTTTATTATATTACGCGCTTTAAAATCTGAACAATGAAAAAATTAACCTGGCTTCTGTATTCTTTCGCGCTTATTTTTTTGACCTCCCACACTACGACCATGCAAAAAAAGAAAATTGTTTTTTTTGGCGATTCAATAACCGAAGCAGCGGTAAAGTCAGGAGGTTACATCGGTCAAATTGCGGAATTGGCAGGCCAAGATAAAGTGTCCGATAAGTATGAGCTAATAGGAGCTGGAATTAGCGGCAATAAGGTGTATGACCTTTATCTCCGGCTTGAAATGGATGTTCTCAGTAAAAACCCTGATGTAGTTATCATTTTTATTGGTGTTAACGATGTATGGCATAAACGAACACATGGGACGGGTACTGACGCCGATAAGTTTGAAAGATTTTACACCGCGATCATAAAGAAACTTCAGGAAAAAAACATTAAAGTCGCCTTATGCACTCCGGCTGCAATCGGTGAAAAAACAGACTCAAGCAATGAACTCGATGGGGATATAAATAAGTATAGCAACATCATACGGAGATTAGCTAAAACCAACAATCTTCCGCTCATTGATCTTAGGAAATCGTTTTTGGACCATAACAATCAACACAATCCGGAGAATAAAGAGTCGGGCATCCTTACAAGTGACGGAGTGCACTTAAATGCTAAGGGAAATCAGTTTGTCGCAGAGGAAATGTGGAAAGTAATCAAAGCCATTTAGCAGTGTTCTCTTGATCTCTCTTTTTTCTTTCCACCTTCCGTATCTCGACTTTACGCTTGTATTGCTGGTAGCTATTTTTACGGGGATGTCAAAAACAGGAGTCCACGGTGCAGGCATGTTGGCTGTACCGTTGTTGGCGAACGTCTTTGGAGGACAATCTTCCAGCGGCATTATGTTACCGATGCTTGTTATGGCGGATGTTTTGGGAGTGTGGTACTACCATCGGCACACATCCTGGGAACATCTGAAAATTTTGTGTCCATGGGCTGCTTTAGGGGTAATCCTCGGAACCGTTGTCGGTCAGTATATAAATGACGACATCTTCCGGGTTATTATGGCCGTGATTATTATCACGAGTGTGGTTGTGATGCTGTGGCTAAAGCGTGGTCACAAAGAAGATGTGCCTCATCAAAAAAGTTTTGGAATAGGCACTGGCATCCTGGGTGGATTTACTTCAATGGTAGGAAACCTGGCGGGAACTGTAATGGCAGTATATCTTCTTTCCATGCGCTTTCCTAAGAACATTTTTATTGGAACCACCGCGTGGTTTTTTTTGGTTACCAATTGGTTTAAGGTTCCTTTCCACGTTTTTGTATGGCATACGATTACCTTAAATACCTTCCTGTTCGATCTTCTTACATTGCCGTTTATCATCTTAGGTGCTTACCTCGGAATCATTATCGTTAAAAAACTATCCGAACAAACATACCGGTGGTTTATCATCAGTATGACAATAGTCGCTGCGTTGTTTATGTTGTTTTAAAAGTCAGCTTTGCGCTTTGAGCTAGGAGCCGTGAGAAGCTGCTTGGGGAACAGTAAACAAGGAAGACGTTTCACGCAAAGAAATCGCAATTCGCAAAGTGCGCAAAGAATTTTCTGCGGCCTTTGCTGGTCTTTCCTTGCGGCCTTAGCGTGAAACTTTTTTGGGAACCAGTAAATACTGAAAAAGAGACCAACGCCGATAAAAAAAATCACCTAACTCATCAAAATTCTATGATCTGCGCACGCCAGGTCAACCTAATTTGAATAACGGTTTGAAATTTAAGAAAGATTTTATTTATTTACTTAACAAAATATAAGCATATGGGAAAAGAATACCTCGGCGAGTTTGAGGAATTAATTCTGACAATGGTAGCAGCCTTACAGGAGGATGCTTATGGAGCGGCGATCTCAGATGAAATTGAATCAAAATTAAAGCGTGAAGTAAACTTGAGCGCCGTTCACGTGACACTTTATCGGTTAGAGGATAAAGGCTACATCAAATCCAGGCTGGGTGGAGGCACTAAAGAAAGAGGAGGGAGGCGAAAAAGAATTTTTTCTGTGACAAGTGCTGGTATGGCGATGTTGCGCGCTATGAAAGAAACCCGGTTAGAACTTTGGAAAATGGTGCCACAGCTGAAGATATCAGGACT
>CAZAHL010000411.1:0-6065 GCA_964484845.1 uncultured Chryseolinea sp.
CGAAAGGGTAAACTGTACGATAACCAGCGTCTTTCTGAACATAGCTCCTTTCTCCTGGCCCATCGTCGACTTAAGCGCGGTTATGGGTTTAAATGAAGACAATACAAAAGCCGGGTATATTCCGGAAATAATTCCTACGCCAAGGGGAAGTAAAACCAATAGCCCTAAATAAAAAGGCTCCAGTAAAATGGCGAATTCGATACTTTTTTCTGCAAATGAATTAAAGTAGGGAAGCGTCACGGCGACAATAAGGATTGCAATCACAACTGAGATCAGGCAAAGTAAGATAGATTCAAAAAGAAACTGACCAACCAATTGTATTTTCTGTCCACCCAACGTTTTCCGCATTCCTACTTCTTTTGCGCGTTTGGTGGCGCGTGCCGTACTGAGATTGATAAAATTGATACCTGCAATTAATAGAACAAAAAATGCTATGGAAGCGAATACATAGACCGTTGTAAGACTGCTGTTTGGCTGTATCTCATAATCCATATGCGACTTCAAATGAATATCAGTCAACGGCATTAATTCCATCGTCACATCAGCTCGCACAATTTCCGGAAAATATTTCTCAACAAACGCCGGCATGGCAGCCTGAATCTCCCCGGCGGTATTTTGATCTTTCAGCAATAGATAGGTCCAGCAGGGATTCCAATACCAATGCCAGATTTGTGGCCAACTCGGATCAAACACATCGTGAAGACTGCTGAAGGATCCGAGAAAATCGAACTGGAAATGGGTGTTGTCAGGGATATCTTCAAGTACGCCGGTCACCAGGAGGTTTTGTGTTCCTTGAAATTTAAGATACTTCCCCATGGGATTTTCATCCTCAAAATATTTCTTGGCCATGCTCTCGGTGATGACAACGGAAAGTGGATTGGTAAGGGCGGTTTTAGGATCGCCTTGAATCAAGGGAAAATCAAACACGTCGAAAAAAGTCGAGTCCGCAAAGAACATACGGGTCTCATTAAATTCCTTTTTGTTGTCGATAGTGGCTAACGCCAGGGTAGGGGACTGGAAATTAAAGATCCGGACTGCTTTCAGGATTTGGGATGGATGATCGTTAAGCAACGCGTCAGCTACCGGAAACGGCTGACTCGCGGAGCGTTCACCAACGCCCTCCGCTTGTAATATTTCGTGAATACGATAGATCCGATCGGCTTTCGAATGCATCCGGTCGAAACTGTATTCATCCCGTATGTACAGGCTGATCATTAAAAAACAGGCGATACCAATGGCAAGTCCAAATACATTGAGAAAAGAATAGCCCTTTTGTTTTACAAACCCACGTTTGAAAACCGTAAAATAGTTTTTGTACATAATAAAAGTAGAGGGTGATGGTGTTGATGACCGTTTTATATTAGACCAGCGGAAAAAGCGTACCACATTCCAAATGAATTGAAGGTTAGCAATGTTTTTGTTGTGTACTTTGACAGTACGACTATAAAGTTCATACGCATCTCCCTGGATTTCTTCCAGCACCCTGGGATTACAATACCACTGGAGGAAATTGTCAGCCCATTTAGGTGGAGAGTACTTTTGCATAGTTTCTACAAACGTGAAAGTAATACATATGTTTCATATTTGTAGAATATCTACCAGGACGCCATTAGGGCTGTCCCGGAATTTGAGTTGCATTCCGGCAAGCAAGGAATGCTTTTAATCGATTAAGGGAAGCAATCGGTCAGGTTAAGAATTTTTCTCAGGCAGTAAATAATTTTGTTTGCGTATAATGTAAAAATGAAGAAGGCCGGTACCGTTAATCGACGAGATTTCATTAAAGCCAGTGCGCTACTCAGTGGTGGATTATTAATCTCTTTTACCATTCCGGGTGCTGATATGGGTCTACGTTTAGTTGGGGCGTCAAGAACCAGTGCTCCCTCCTTAAATGCTTTTTTAAGTATTGGCGAAGATGATAGCATCCATATTACACTGTCGAAGATTGAAATAGGTCAGGGCATATCGACCACATTGCCTATGCTGATTGCTGAAGAATTGGATTGCGATTGGAAAAAAATTAAGGTCGAACACAAAGCATATGGAGGAGAATTGCATGATCCAGCGTTCGCGGGAAGTACAGGCGGATCGAGTTCGACGTGGTCAGAATTCGACCGTTACCGGCAGGCTGGAGCTACAGCCCGGATGATGTTGGTAAACGCTGCGGCGAAAAGGTTGGGCATCCCGACGGATGATTGCAGAACTGAAAATGGTTTCGTCATCGCTGGTGGAAATCGTCTCCGTTATGGCGACCTGGCGGTTGAAGCTTCCAAACTTACTGTACCCGCAGCAACATTGCGACAAGCAAAGGATTGGAAATTTATTGGAAAATCTCAACGTCGGGTTGATATAGCGGAAAAGGTAAATGGAACCGCCAAATATGGAATGGATATTCAATTTGCTGGTTTCCTTACCGCTGTTGTTGCTCATCCTCCTACGTTCGGTGGGAAAGTAAAATCATTTGACAGTGTAAAAGCAAAAGCCATCAAAGGTGTTCGTGATGTTGTACAAATTCCTTCTGGGATTGCTGTGATTGGCGATCACTTCTGGGTGTGTAAGCTGGGGCGGGATGCCCTGGAAATCGAATGGGACCTGGGAGCCGGTGAAAATTTTAACAGTAAACAACAACTTGAAGAATACAGCAGGATATCGAAAACGAAAGGATTAACCGTTCAGCAAAAAGGAGATGTTACAAAGGGGTTGGAACGAGCTGCAAAAACGATCGATTTGGAATTCTACGTTCCTTACTTAGCACACGCTCCGATGGAGCCCCTGAATTGTACTGTAAAGCTTACAGGAAATCAATGCGAGATCTGGACCGGCACGCAATGGCCCGAACTCTGCCAAAAGACAGTAGCCTCCTTGTTAGGTCTTCGTGTCGATCAAATCTTGATTAACACACCTTGCATTGGAGGAAGTTTTGGACGACGGGGTTCTTTTGATTCAGACTGGCTAGTTGAAGCCGTCCATATTGCAAAGGTGAGCGGAAAAGCAATAAAACTCATATGGTCACGAGAAGATGATATTAAAGCTGGATATTATCGGCCGGCCTATCTGCATCGGGTCGTTGTCGGTCTGAACAGCGATGGTTTTCCTCAGGCGTGGCAGCATCGTATTGTAGGACAATCGCTTTTCATTCATACTGCATTGGAAGATATGATCGTCCAGAATGGAATAGATTATGGCTCGGTAGACGGTGTGAATGGTTCGCCTTACTTTGAAAACGTTCCAGACCATTCTCTTGAACTGCACACGACTTCCCAGACAGTTCCTGTTTTACCTTGGCGTGCCGTAGGAAATACTCATTCCGCTTTTGTGATGGAGACTTTGATAGATGAACTGGCGGCACTGGCTGCAAAAGACCCTGTAGCCTACAGAAGAATTTTATTAAGAAATCATCCCAGGCACCTGGCTGCGCTTAACCTTGCCGTGGAAAAGGCGGAATGGGGAAAACCGCTTCCGGCAGGAAGGTTCCGGGGCGTCGCTGTACATCTCGCTATGGAAAGTTATGTATCGCAAATAGTAGAGGTATCGATAGAGCAGAATAAAATTCACGTACACCGGGTTGTGTGCGCCATTGACTGTGGACTGGCCGTAAATCCGGATGGTGTTAAAGCACAGATGGAAAGTGGAATTATATTTGGTCTGACGGCAGCATTATATGGTGAAATAACGCTGGAGAATGGAAAAGTAAAGCAAAGCAATTTCAATGATTATAAGATGCTTCGAATAAATGAAACACCCATTATTGAAGTTCACATTGTAGCGAGTACAGAAAAAATGGGAGGTGCTGGAGAGCCAGGTGTGCCACCCATTGCGCCAGCATTAGTGAATGCTCTTTTTGCCGCTACGGGAAAACGTGTTCGAAGATTGCCTATTAAACCGGCAGATCTTGTTTGAGAAATCAAAAATACACTTCTCAAACGCCAAGGCCCTACAATACTAAGCGTTCAGCTTACAAGTTTACAGCTAGCCCAATCCCTTAAGCTAGACGCGCAAACCTTAAAACAAAAATGCTACCTAGCTGTTAGCTGTAAGCTGTTCGCTTAACGGTCGAACGCCAGAACTATTTTTTGTAACCAAGTTGTGAGGTAATTCCCTAAAAAATTCCCTATATTTTACTTATAAAAACCTTAAACCCTCTTTTAACCGGTCTCGTTGTCTTTGCCACGGTGACAATCTTGACGCAGTATCTTGCGTACCAACGTTATTTAATTGGTATGGAGATGCAGCATCGCCGCCTTGTTCAGGAAACCAATGCAGTCAAAGACAGGCTAAAAACCTCTTTAAGTTACAGCCTTTCACCAACGAAAACATTAGCCTTCATAGTAGAAGAATACGGGGTTCCAGATGATTTTAATCGCATAGCAAAGGAGATTTTAGAATCTAATAAATTTATTGATGCGCTTGAGCTAACCAGGGAAGGAGTTATAACGCATGTCTATCCTACGGAAGGTAATGAACCGGCGATTGGTTTTAATGTATTCACAGATTCAATAACCTATAAAGAAGCTTATAAAGCCATCGAAAAGAAAGAGCTTTTTTTTGCTGGCCCATTTGTATTAAAACAAGGAGGCGTGGGTGTCGTTGGAAGACTTCCGATTTTTAAAGACAATCGTTTTTGGGGATTCTCTGCTGTGCTGATAAAACTAAGTACGCTTTTAAAGGCAGCGAGTATAGATACCCTTCAAAACAAAGACTTTGCGTACCAAATATCCAAAGTAAATCCCCGCACTTTCAAAGAAGAATTTTTTTTAAAAAACTCAAACGAGCTTAACATCCAAAGGTCAGTGTCGATTGAGGTTCCGGCTGGAGAATGGAAGTTATATGTCATCTTAAAAAATAACCAACCGTTTTTTTACTTCGCTATTGGTTTTTCTTTCTTGGGAATTGTTCTTTCCACCACCCTTGGATATATCGCCTGGTCATTGGCAAATCAACCAACGATATTAAGAAGGCTCGTAGAAGAAAAAACACGTCAACTGGCATCGAGTGAAAAATACTTTCGCTCCCTGATTGAAAAAAGCAGTGATGCCATTGTTTTGTTGGATAGAAAGGGGAACGTGGTATACCAGAGCCCGTCAACCGAAAACATTAGCGGTTATTCCCTCGGCGAAATGCAGGCTGTACAGATGATAAATCTTTTTCATCCCGAGGATAAAGAGGAAGATTATTCGATTTTTCTACGAATAATAAAATCGCCAGGTATATCAATAGATAGGAATCATCGCTTTAAACATAAAAAGGGTCACTACATTTGGTTGGAGGGAACCTATACCAACCTGTTAGACAATGAAAACGTACAAGCAATTGTTTACAACTACCATGACGTATCCGAACGGGTTGCGACGGAACAAAAAGTTATCATGGCCAATCGTCTCTCGGAGTCGATAATAAATAGTTTGCCCGGTGTTTTTTACTTTTATGACCAAAACGGAAAGTTTACTCGATGGAATAAAAATTTTGAAAAAGTTTCGGGATATAGCGCGAAAGAAATCAGCGTCATGCATCCATTGGATTTTTTTAGAGGAAAAGAAAGGGAAATCGTAGAGGCGCGGATTAAAACTGTTTTCTCGAAAGGGTACGCAGACGTGCAGGCGTGCTTCCACACAAAAAATAAGGACAGCATACCCTATTATTTTAATGGTAGTAGAACTAGTTTTAATGGTGTCGAATACTTGATCGGTATGGGGATCGATATCACCCATACGGCAAAAGCGGAGAACGAAATGCGTGAGCGGACCGAAGAAATCCAAAAGCTCACCACACATCTGCAACATATACGAGAGGAAGAAGGAACGCGCATTTCACGGGAAATTCACGATGAGCTGGGACAACAGCTTACAGGTTTGAAAATGGATGCATCCTGGGTTGATAAGAAGATTTCAGGGGCGGATCAGCACATCCATGATAAATTATCCAGCATGATCTCTCTCATAGACGAAACAGTTAAAACCGTCAGGCGGATTTCCTCGGAACTTCGCCCGGGCATACTCGACGATTTGGGATTAATCCCAGCCTTAGAATGGCAGGGTCAGGAATTTGAAAGGCGTACAGGAATCAAAGCC
>CAZAHL010000412.1:0-6064 GCA_964484845.1 uncultured Chryseolinea sp.
GTGTGGTGACTAAAATTATGCCACCTCCACCGGTTATTAATGTGCAGGCAAACCCTTACACGCTGTTATGGGGAAGCAGGAAAACAGGTGAAGAAGGAACACCTGTTAAAACAAAAATTGGTGGGGAACTAAAATGGGTAGTGAACACCAATACCGTAGCAGACCTGACCCTCAATACTGACTTTGCCCAGGCTGACGCCGATGTTCAAGTGAATAATGTGAGTCGTTTTTCTGTACTATTCCCGGAGAAAAGACAATTCTTTTTGGAGAACGCGTCGTTATTCGGCAATGGATTGGTGTCCAATGATAACACGGGTGGAAGCATGCAAGTACTTCCTTTCTTTAGCCGTCGAATAGGGTTGAGTGGATCCGGGAACCCTATCCCTGTAGATGCAGGACTCCGGCTCGTGAATCGCTCGATGAAAACAAATTATGGAATACTCGTCACACGACAACGCGGTTATGATACCCTTTCTTCTGCGAACATGATGGTGGGAAGGTATTCGAGAAATTTTGGTAAACAGAACCGCTTGGGAGCCATCGCGACAATGAAATCAATTAACAGCCCGAATGGCAGTTATACAAATTGGGTAGGAGGGATAGATGGTTTCTTCCGTTTTAATGCTGCACAATCCTTAAACGTTATGGCTATGCAATCCATCAACAGCAATGGAACCGGCAAAGGTTTTGGTGGATATGCGCAGTATTATTATGCAACCAATAACCTTATGCTCTGGGTAACAGAAACGATCCTGACAAAAGGTTTTAATGCCGAGTTAGGATTCTTATCACGCACGGATGTCATCGGCACCACGCCTGGCATAATGGCCAACATCCGAGGGCCCTATTTGCCATTGAAGAGATACATCCGATCTTTTCAACCTGCCTTAACAGCCGGATGGTATCATCGGTCATCAACCGGACATTTAACCGAACGTGACATCAAATTCACGCCCTTCTGGATTGAGATGCAAGACGGAGGACACACTGGCTTTTCAATCAATGCAATTCATCAAAGTTTATTAAGCCCATTCAATCCTTTAGGCCTTGTAATTGATAAAGGTGTATACGACTATCTTCGGTACACGATCAGTACCGGATCTGATCCTTCCCGAAAAATTTCAGCTACTTTTCGAGTTTGGCAACTATTTCAATGGGCGCCTTCGTACTACCGACTTCTCATTATCTCTCATTCCTATTCCACATATTTCGATGAAGGGAAGTATGAATCGAAATGAATTTGCAGGCGTTGGAACAGAACCACAAAAGAAGACCATTACCCTGTACACGATACAAACAATCCTTGCCCTTAATCCAAGGATTCAGCTAATCGGTCTTTATCAGAAAAACAGCGCAAACAATCTAAATGCGTTTAATATCCGGTTAATGTGGGAATATAAACCTCTTTCTTATTTTTATATCGTCGTCAACAACAGACAATTCATCCAGAGCGAAAAAATTCAAAGTGAAGCCCAGGCTATTGTGAAACTGAGTTACTTAAAGCAATTCTAGGCATCGGCAGTCTGAACTAGGATTCTTAAGATTTAAAGATTTAGGGGATGATAGTATTACTTAGATTGATTGAGGTGGTATTCAATCTTATAATCCCTTAATCCTAAAATCCCAGTCCAGTTGCCGCTGATCAATCTTTTCATAATAAATCCCACCGGCTCTTTATATTTATCCTCAGGCATATTGCACGTCTGAATAAAAATAAATTCAATCACACATGAATCGGATAAAAAGTACGATCGTCTTATTGATAATCTCGGTCGCATCGTTCGGCCAATCCACCTCACTTCCACGCAGCACGCCCGAAGCAGAGGGAGTTTCTTCTCAACAAATTATTAAGTTTTTGGACGCGGTAGCCAGCAGCAATCATGAGTTTCATAGCATCATGATCCTCCGGCATGGAAAAGTTGTGGCTGAAGGCTGGTGGAATCCGTACCGGCCAGATCTAAAACATACGCTTTATTCCCTTAGTAAAAGTTTTACAGCAACTGCGATCGGTTTTGCCGTTACGGAGAAGAAGCTTTCTGTTGATGATAAAGTCATCTCCTTTTTTCCCGATGAGACTCCTTCATCCGTCAACCCAAAGCTTGAGGCCTTGCGCGTCAAACATTTGTTGGGCATGAGCGTAGGCCAGACGCCTGACCCCACTGGTAAAGTAGTTGTCAAGGATAATTGGCCCAAAGCGTTTTTTAGTGTTCCTCTTGTTTATGAACCAGGAACGAAATTTCTCTATAACTCTGCTGCCACCTACATGCTCAGTGCCATTGTTCAAAAAATTACCGGACAAAAAACAATAGACTATTTAAAGCCAAGATTATTTCAACCGCTGGGAATAACAGGCGAAGATTGGGAGGTTGATGGACAAGGCATTAATTCAGGTGGCTGGGGACTGCGATTAAAAACAGAAGACATTGCCAAGTTCGGCCAGCTGTTCCTTCAGAAAGGTGTTTGGAATGGCAAACAAATTCTGCCATCAACCTGGATAGAAGAAGCCTCGACCATGAAGATCATGCAAGATCCGGAGGCACCACAGGCGAAAAAAGATTCCAGTGACTGGCTGCAAGGTTACGCTTATCAAATGTGGCGAAGCCGGAACAATTCGTATCGCGGCGATGGTGCCTTCGGACAATATATGCTTGTGTTGCCGGAGAAAGATGCTGTTATCGCCATCACATCAGAAACCTCTAGCATGCAAACACAATTCAACCTGGTCTGGAAATATCTACTGCCTGCTTTTGAGGATAAAAAATTACCTGCCAGCAAAAAAGTAAATAAGCAGCTAAAGGCGCGTTTGGCTGCACTGGCGTTGCCGTTGCCTGCCAACAAAGGAAACGCTGCGTTTGAAACAAAGATCTCTAAAAAAACATTTGCCGTCGTGACCAGTGATCGAAGGCTTAAAAGTTTCAGCCTTGATTTCAAACCCGGTGTATGCCACTTAACACTAAATACCGATTCAGCGGTTCATACGTTTGACTTTGGTTCCGGCAAGTGGGTGAGGGGAGAGACCACCAAATTCGGTCCCTACCTGGTAGCAGGTGCGCGCGCAAATCGTACAGGTCTGACACCTTTCAAAACGGAAGCAGGCTACCGTTGGGCGGATGAGAAAACGGTAGAGCTAACGTTACGCTATATTGAAAGTCCGCATACAGAAACCATCCGGTGCAGTTTTGATGATTCATACGCTACGATCGATTTTGAAAACTCTTTTAGCAAAAACCATAAGGTATTCAAAGCGATCCCGGAAACTGTACGACCCAACGCACCGAAATTAATTGTACGTGGTGATGACATGGGTTTCTCACATTCCGCCGATCAGGCCCTTATCAAATCGTATAAACAGGGAATTGAAACCTCCATCGAAGTGATTGTACCCTCGCCCTGGTTTCCCGAAGCCGTTACAATGCTTCAGCAAAATCCAAGAGTTGATGTAGGCTTGCACTTTGCCATTACCAGCGAGTGGGATAATATAAAGTGGCGGCCGTTAACAGATTGTGCGACGTTGAAAAATGCAGATGGATATTTTTATCCCATGCTTTTCAAAAACAAAAATTATCCGGGCCAGGCAATCATGGACCACACATATAAAGTAGAAGATATTGAAAAGGAGTTGAGAGCACAGATTGTATTGGCTAAAAAATACATCCCACGTTTAAGCCATGTGTCAGGCCATATGGGGAGCACAGCGTTTACACCTGAAGTAAAAGCGATGGCAGAAAGAGTTGCAAAAGAATACAATCTCCCCATGGTAGACGTTGGTCCAAACAGTAATATTTCAGTTACCTATACCGGATTTGATTTCAACGGCAAGACAACAGAAGAGCGAATTGACGCCTTCATTACCATGCTTGATAAACTGGAGGATGGCAAGACCTACGTCTATGTTGAACACCCGGGATTAGATAATGATGAGTTGAAGGCAATCTATCATATCGGCTATGAAGATGTAGCTAAGGGGCGGCAGGAGGTAACTACCATTTTCACCAGTGAAAAAGTAAAGGAAGCTGTTATCAGAAAGGGTGTGCAGTTGGTTAGTTATAAGGAGGTTTTGAAATAGAGTTTGATAAGCTTCTGGAATGGAGTCAATCGATGTGTTCCTTTTTGGCAAGCGGGAGGAATGTGGGGCCTACACAATGTGTGTTGCTACAGCGAAGGCAAAGCAATAGGGATAGAAGCGGAAAGCCCGAAGTGCGCTGGGCAGGAGAGAGGCCGGACTTGTAGCGGATAGCCCGGGCCGTAGGCATTGCCATTAAAAGCATTTATTCCATAGCGGCAGATAACGATGTATTTCAAAAAATCTTTGGATCAAAAGACCTTCGACATACGCAGTTAAATCACCACGACTCTTATTATCCATTGTTACATACCAGTAGACATCCAGGGCATCAATATTCTCATCCATGCATTTCGTTTCAAAAAAATCTTGTCGTCGTATCAGGATTTGACGAACAAGTTAGCCTTCCGACGTTGATTGAAAAAATTCAAATCTCCAGGGGAAGCCCCACGAACTTTCCATAGCGTTTGGCCGCAACAACAACTGCACTTTTTTGAGCTTTGGTAAAAGGCCGGAAGGGTTTCGTTTCTATGAGAACAGAATTTTTCTTTATCGTCCTCTTCCATACGCCGATAGCTTTTCCATTCATCATTATTGCAGAAGTATAAATGCCTCCGATTTTTTTGAGATCAGCCGGATCGATGATGGCGTCGCGTACTTTATAAGCAATGCCATATTCATCGTAAGTAGGAAGTAAATAAGCAGTTGTCGGATTAATTTTCCCTAGGTTTCCGGATGAAGAAAAATAATGCGTTTTTCCGTTGATCATTTCTTCTTCCAACTGTGAGCTGACTGAAGCCAGGGCAGAAGCAGCTTCTCCTTTCGGCAGGCCGGTCCACCACATAAAATCCTCCAGAACAGCGGGGCCGTGGCTTTTAAAATAGCGCAGCGCGAGTTCACCCAAAGCTTCATCTTTCTTCAGCATCGGAAAGGAGGGAAGCCACTCATCCAGCAAAGTGAAGGTTTGTTGTTTTTCTTTGCGCGAGCCAAAGCAGATGAAACCTTCGTGACTCACATGGCCAAGAATAAAAACTCCTCGCATGTTAGCCGTTGATATCTTTGCGCGTTCGAGCACGCCATACATTTCATCACGGGTGAGCTGTTTGCCGCCCTCGAGCACTTTTATCCAGAGCTTTTTAATTTTTGTAAATACTTTGGTGTCGAGTTCAGCTTGCCGGTAGTAACTGACCATACTGGAAGTAACGCGGGGAGTCAGGTACTTCAGCATCCACCTGACATCTTTCGGAGCCACGAAATGCAGTGTTCCCCGCATCGGCCAGGTACGAACGATGGATCTGTCGTTTACAGCTTCTTCGACATCGGCTTCTTCGACTTTGTTTTTCATACGTTGTCCGATGGTCCAAAGCGAGCCCAGGAAATCCTGGGCCTGTACTGCCCCAAGCCAGGCAACTACTTCACCAGGTTTGTCGAACTGAGCGTTAACAAGCTGCTGATTGTGGAGTCGGTAGCGGGTCAGATCTGAGACAGTCATTTTTAAAATACGGAAGGATGTTGCTTTCAAGCAACTTTTGCCATTGAAAATTCTTGGAGCTTGTATAGTTATATGATGTTCTTGCTCTATTGTTAACATAGCTTTGATATCTGGCCATCCAAAAAATTTCTTAGAAGTTCTTTTTGCGAACATGGAAGGAGGCCAACTACGTCACGCTGATCACCGCGTTGAGTGAACAAATGGGGTTTTCAAAATAGTCTGAACTGGGATTTATGGGATTAGGAGATGTAACTTTGATTAATGTAACTTTGATTGATATATCGTTGTGTGTTATGAATTATATGTATGCCGACGTCACCGAAAAAATTATCGGGGCGTCAATGAAGATCCATCGTTATCTCGGAAATGGATTTCAAGAAGTAATTTACCAAAGATGCCTTGAAATCGAATTGAAAAACCTTGGGCTCAATTTTGAAATAGTCTGAACTGGGATTTATGGGATTAGGAGATGTAACTTTGATTAATGTAACTTTGATTGATAAACCGTT
>CAZAHL010000413.1:0-6021 GCA_964484845.1 uncultured Chryseolinea sp.
TGGGATAATGAATATCTTGAGAGAGTGCTTAAAATTTAGATGCGTCAGCCCTGCCATTTGGGATGAAATTTCAGATTTCAATGATTATTTCGTTAGGGAAAGAACTTACGTAGGTGGCAGCCGGTGTCAACAAAGATTAAACACCAACGTATCGCCACAAAGTTCGGATACGAAATTGACGACCAGGAGCAATTAACCTGGCTACAATGGCAAAAAAGGTATACGTTAAACGCGTAGAGCATTCTTTAAAAAATCTTGGAACAGATCACATAGATCTTACTATCTCCATCGCCTCGATCTCAACACGCCGACTGACGAAACCATATGACTATGAATGATCTCTTCTTAAAAAAGGAAAGGTGCGCTATCTCGGAAAGCGAAGTCCCTATATATCTCCTAATAAGTGAAATAATTTCCTTCGCACGTTTTTCAATTATTCAATGTCACGATATTCGTCTCCACAATCCTGCTGTTTATCGCAATTCTGAAAACCGAAATATTAAAAAGACTTACTTGTCGTTGCTATAAATCAAAAGCAAAACCTATTTCACTATGGAGAAGAAGGGATTTTTAAAAAATTGGAATTTCGTGCCACACCTAGCATGCATTAATCTTAATGGTCACTTTAACGTGATCAGATTTCTCAATCACCTCAGTGTTGTCCTATCAACGAAGTTCCTCCGCTTGTCATTTTGACGTGACAAAAGAAGTGAACCAACTTTTTTCAGAAGGTGAAATTGGATGATGGTAAAATGTCCACCCTTTTGTCCGGCATTCGTGGTCAAGCAGAATCGCTTAAACAACAATTTCAACTAAATGATAATTGTACGATGTCCACCATTTTGTCGTGCATCTTTTAGTTACGAACAAGATGTCACCGACATACATGTGCCGAGGATGGGGAAAGACGTTTTGTCATGGGCAGGGCTATTGCATTGGGGTAGCAGCGGGATAAATAAACTCAAATAATTATATGCAAAGAAAAGAATTTTTGAAGAGACTGGGGGTAGCCAGCATTGTTCTGCCGATCTTAAGTAATTGCAGCGAAGGTGATGATGTCACTCCTTCACCATCCATTACTAGCTTTACGCCTACCAGTGGTGTCGTAGGTGCTACGGTTATCATTACAGGTACTAACTTTAGCTCCACGCTAGCCAATAATGCCGTAAGTTTTAACGGCATTCCAGGTGCTGTTACAGCTGCGACTACGACTCAGCTCACGGTTACCGTTCCTTCCGGCGCTACTACCGGAGTGATCACTGTAACAGTCAATAGCAAGACAGCCATTTCTGCGAGCGACTTTACAGTCACGACCGCGAGCAGCACAGCACCAGCCATCATCAGTTTTACGCCCACCAGCGGAGCAACCGGCGCAACGGTTGTCATAGCAGGCACAAACTTCAGCACGGCGTTAGCTAACAACACCGTTACTATTAACGGTGCTGCGGCTGCCGTAACAGCTGCTACAACAACTCAACTTACCGTTACAGTACCAACGGGTGCAACTGCCACCGGAAAGGTTACCGTAACCGTCAATAGTAACGTTGCTACATCCACGGCCGATTTTACAGTAATAGCAGCAGGCAGTACAGCTCCCACCATCGCCAGCTTTACAGGTAGTGGAGCAGTAGGTTCCAGCATTGTTATTACCGGTACCAATTTCAGTACAACCGCCAGTAGCAACACAGTTGCAATTAATGGCATCGCCGCCACGGTTACGGCCGCTACTGCTACCCAGCTCACGCTTACCGTTCCTCCCGGCGCTACATCAGGAGTGATCTCAGTAACCGTAAATGGTGTCACGGTAACCTCAACGAGTAGCTTTATTGTCTCTTCTTCAACCTGCGTGGAAACCGATTCTGAAACGGCGGGTCCTTTTCCTACAAAAGATCCGTCTTCTCTTGTACTGGCTAGTATTATATCTGATAGAACCGGAGTTGCTTTCAGCATGAAGATCACCGTTCAAGATAAAAATAATAGTTGTGCTGCTCTTGAGGGTGTCCTCGTTGATGTCTGGCATTGTGACAAAGATGGTTTATATTCAGAATACGGTGGTACATCCATGCAAACTGTTGACTACACATCCTTTCATTTTTTAAGGGGGAGACAAACTACAGACAGCAATGGTATGGTAGGGTTCGCCTCTATCTTCCCAGGATGGTACACAAGCCGGGCAACACACATTCACGTACACATTTATGATTCCACCGGAAAATCACTGTTGGTTACTCAAATTGGTTTTCCGGAAGGTAGTGGCAGTGCAGTTAATCTGGTAAATGCTTCAACCGCGAATGGTTACACAAAAGGAATGAGCGGCTATACGTATAACGCAAGTGACAACGTTTTTACAGATTCTCTAGATACCGAAATAGGAACGGTAACCGGAAGTGTTGCTGATGGATTTATACTGACTCACACTATTGTGGTGAGTGCTTAATAGTTTCACATTACTAATTTAATATTTAAAATATGAATACAATTCTTTTGTTTTTAGGAGGTGTTGGTTTCCAGGAAATCTTACTGATCGGATTGTTCGTGTTGGTCTTTTTTGGGGCAAAAAGAATTCCTGAATTCATGAAAGGTCTTGGTAAAGGCGTACGCGAGTACAAAGACGTTATGAATGATGTGAATAGAGAAGTGGATGGGGTGAAGAAAGAAATTCCGAAGATGGATTGATATGTTTTTAGATTAAGGCATCTCTAGAACACCTTACAACCTTATCCCTATTAGGGTAGGGAAAGGCCAAGGATGTGAAGGAGGATAGAGAAGGTTTTAGAGATGCCCTTAATTTAAACATCCTGAGGACATAGTTATAAATTGTTGATTCACTATTCACATAAGCTTAAATAACCTTTGGAGAAGGGAAGTGCAATTGCCAAAAAATCTTAACAAATCGAAATATTCTTCTTTTGGTTTCAAGTTGTACTCAGCGACCAAATCGTCCATATGAATGAACGCTAGTATAGCCAGCCACATTTGCGTCCAGTTCAAGGTAATTTGAGAACCTTATTATTCAGATCTTAAACTATTCACAGGGTTCATCAACGCCGTCTTGATGGCCTGGTAGCTTACCATTATCAACGTGAGCATTATTGCTCCTATTCCGGTCGAAATAAATATCCACCAGGAAATTTCGGTGCGATAGGTAAACTTCTGAAGCCAGTCTGACAATAAATAATAAGCCAACGGTGAAGCTACCAAGCACGAGATCATCACGAGCAAAACAAAGTCTTTTGATAGCATTTGCCATACATTGGCGACCGAGGCGCCTAACACTTTCCGAATGCCAATCTCTTTGGTACGTTGCTCGGCGACAAAGGAGGCAAGCCCCAATAATCCCAGACAACTGATGAAGATCGCTATTACAGCAAAGATGGTTGCAAGTTTTCCGATGCGTTCCTCTTTGCCAAACTTCATCGCATATTCTTCATCAGCAAATTTATACTCGAAGGGTGCTGACGGAATTACTTTTTTAAATACCGCTTCGATTTTAGGAAGCGCTTCCGCAAAGGTAATCTGCGGGTTAACCCTGATGTTAATCCAACTGGGTTTTCCATTAAATCCTTTGAGATAAAAGATTGTCGGCCGAGCCAGTGCATACGGCGAATCCATCACCATATCTTTTACTACCCCGATGATCTTATAGCTCATCACACGATTATCTCGCCACCACGTCCACGTCACAGGCTCTCCTACAGGATTTTTCAGTCCCATGAATTCAAGCGCCGATTCGTTGATTATAATGCCGGATGAATCACCGGCTTGCGTGATATCAAAATCAACGCCTTGTACAAATTGCCAGCCCGCTGTTTTGCCATGCAGATGCGATACCGAGAGAGTGGCAAAGCTTTCGTCGATGTTAGGGTCGCGTCCTTTCCAGTCCCACCCATTATTTCCTGACGCTATTTCGGTCATTGGCCCCATCGATTCAGAGACTTCGAGAACGGCACCCGTATTCTTCCATTCATTCCGAAGCACTTCATATTTGCCGTCGAAGTCTTTGGATTTTTTTTTGATCATGATCAATCCTTCACGATCATATCCTACTGGCCGGTCTTTCACATATTGGATCTGCTGATACACAATGACTGTTCCGATGATCAAAATTACGGATATAGAAAACTGAAAGACCACGAGTACTTTCCGGGGCATTGCTTGAAATCGTCCCCCACGAAAGACGCCCTTCAGGGCCTTGACGGGATTGAACGATGAAAGATATATTGCTGGCCAGCTTCCAGCAAGAAGCCCTGTCAGCACCACAAAAGAAACTCCCGCAAGCCAGAACCAGCCGCTGGCCCAGGGCATCACAATATTTTTAGAAGCAATGAGATTAAAGGATGGTAAACATAAACTCGAAAGCGCCAACGCCATAACAAACGCAAAACATACTACGAGAAGCGACTCACTAAAAAACTGATGAATCAGTTGCGACCTTATTGAGCCTATCGTTTTTCGAATACCGACTTCTTTTGCCCGTTTTTCCGAACGTGCCGTACTAAGGTTTACAAAATTGATACATGCCAGTACCAATATAAAAATACCGACAATGCCTACAAGCTTCACCATGACCATCGGCCCATACTGTCCGGGTTCTAAGTCTGTCGGGTACAAATGCCACCTGCTCATCGGATACAACCGGAGTTGCTGGTCGGCCTTTTTTGCTTTATCCTGCTCTTCTGCCGCAAATTGAAGCGCGTTCTTTATTTGTGCAGTAGCTGCCTCCAAAGAGCTTCCCTCGGGCAGCTCAACATATATTTTCAGAAAATGATTACGCCAGTCCGTTTGTGCCCGTTCTTCGATCCACTTGTTGTCCGCCTCGAACAACTCCCACGGTACAAAAAACTGCAATCCATTCAACTCTGTGTTTTGAGGAAAATCTTCATACACGCCACCTATATTGACATCGGTTTTATTGTTGATGGTAACAACCTTGTTGATTGGATCTTCATTGCCAAACAATACTTTGGAGGTGGATGCCGCGATCAGCACGGATTGTGGCTTATTCAACGCTGTCCTCGAACCACTGACCATCTTGAATGAAAATATTTCCGGGAAGGCGTTGTCAACATACAAGCCCTGCGCCGACAATTTTTTCTCGCCAACGGATAGAATATTGTCTACGTCCCACGAAGCACGGGCGATGCGTTTAAAATTCTGGGAATAATGAGCCAATAGCTGTGTGCTTAACGGATATGTCATGTACGTTCCCGTCCAATAGCCACCCCGTTCAGTGTCCAGACCTATCTCAGTTACCTGTGCGATATGGTCATAGTTATCGAAATATTTGTTATAAGAGAACTCGTGCCAAATCCAAAGGCCGTTGAGCATCGCTGCCGCCATGCCAATGGCAAGTCCCGATATGTTAATGACGGAGTAGCCCTTGTGACGGATCAGATTCCGCCAGCCAATTTTCATATAGCTTTTATACATACCATAGGTGTTTAGGTTTTTATATCCTTCAGCAGGTTTTATAATACCGGGTCGAAAAAGCAATAACACATCGATTATAAATTTCAGATCGGCCTTGCGTTTGCCAAACCGCTTTACACAATCACCATATACTTCCAGCAGATCTCCTTCTATGTGACCGCGAAGCCTCGGGTGGCAATACCATCGGAAGAAAATTAAAAACAGCTTCGGAGGCATTTTTTGTTTAGGTCTCATGCTAACCTTATTTTATATCAAGTGAAACTTTAGGAATGGCGCTCCACAGTTCATTGCGTGTGTCGCGGGAGTATTCCATTGCTTTTCTTCCTAACGCGGTAATTTGAAAATATTTCTTTGGCCGTCCCATGCGTTCTTCGGTCGCTTCTCCATCATGCGACCTGATATATCCTTTATCCTCTAGTCTTACCAGAGCCGTATGCATGGCGCCCATGCTTACATTCCGCGATAGCCTTTCTTCGATCTCGTTTTTTATCGCGACACCATAGGCACCTTTGTACAGGATCGCAATGGTGAGCAGGACAATCTCCTCGAACTCCCCTAGCTGATACTTTTTCATTGGCCAATACTATTTTC
>CAZAHL010000414.1:0-5991 GCA_964484845.1 uncultured Chryseolinea sp.
TGGTATAGTTTCCCGATAGGAGTCGCGGTGAACAAAAGTTTCAATGACCCAAGGCAAAAACAAAATAGCTCCGCAGATCCCAAGCATCATAACGCCCGTTAAACCATGATAATATCGGGTAACCTCCGGCGATGAATGTTTATGATTCTGAGCCATGATGAAACCTAAGACTTTAGGGTAAAATGTACTGTGAAGACTATTCATGATCAATTCAAGCATGATCAAACATTGTATTGCAAAAACGTAGACGCCGATATCTGCAAGAGTCAAAACTACGAGCATGACAACGCGATCGAAATAATTTATGATCCATTGAAGAATTTGATAGATATAAGTATATGCGTTAAAGCTAAAAGATGATTTTAGCCACGTAAAATCATAGCGAAAACCGAACTCACGGAATATACGCATCGAGGCCCATCCACCCGCCCCTAGTGACGCCAGAAATCGGCCAAGGATTGGTCCCACTAATGAATTGGGGAAAAGTTGTAAACCAGCTATGGTGAAAGAGGCAATCATGGTAAAAGATAAAACATTTGACCAAAAAAATACTTCTGGTTTTTCGCGACTTTGCAACAAGCTGCTATGCACTTTGAACATGGCCTGAAATATACCCGCGCCAACGGAGGCCAGCCCGTACGGGTAGAAGGAAATATTCTGATCAGGCAAGACAAAACTGAAAACTAAATCCCCTATCCCCATGAATGCCCCCATCACACCCAGGCCGATGAGAAGCATAAAAATAAAGGCCGAACTTATAAACGTTGAAAGTTTTTTATGGTCGCTCTTAAATTCATGAAAGTGAATGTAAATAGAAGAATCAAAACTAAAAGTGACCAGGATTTGTATAAGCAGAGAAAAAGCAAGATAAAGCTGAAATGCGCCATAAACCTCTGTGGATAGATGGTGTGTATACAGTGGAAGTAAAATTATCGCACTGGCCATGGGCAACGCACCGGCCAGCGTATATATAATTGAACTTTTAATGAAACCTTTGCTGATCAACCTTTATAAATTCAAATGCAATTAAAGTGTTTTAAGCCGCAATGCTAAATAGGTGGATCGATAAAGTTAACGTTCATGCAAAGCCTCGAAGAGAAGGCACACAGAAAGTTCAGAATTCTTTTACGCTTTTGCTCATTCTCCATAAAAGGCGCTTGAGTGAAATTTTAATCAGAGCAAATCAGTTAGCAGCTTCGTTATCGCCCGCCTCGAATACAATGTCCCCTTTCCTGGCCGAACCACCGACGTTCCGCTATCCCACGCTTCAAAATGCTCCCTGAGTTTTTGTTGAATTTTTTCTTTGTCTGCTCCTTCAATCATTTCGCCTGAATCCGTGCTGCTAAGCAACTTTGAAGAATCTCCCTGGGCGGGCCCAATTCCTAAAATAGGTAAACCTGTCGCCAGGTATTCGAACAATTTTCCAGGCATATATCCCTCGGCATCTTTATATCCCGTCAAGACGAGCAACAACAACGATGATGTACCATACAGAGAAATCAATTCCTGGTGAGGCACCGAAGGAGTGAATGAAGTTACCGAGGAAAGATCCTGATTGGAAAGTACAAATTCCTTGAATTGTTGATGAACCTCTCCAACGAAATCAATGTGAAGTTTAGCCTTGAGGGCCGTGTTAGTTTTCAACAAGTGAAGAACGGCATGCATGAACGGTTTAGGATCACACTTTTCGTTTATGATGCCCGCATGTCGAATTGTAAATTTATCATTCCGTTGAATGACCATCGACTTAAAATCATCTTCATCATAACCATTGGTAAGCAATGTTACTTTTCGGTGTGAGAGGGCCTCAAATCTTCTGACATAAAATGGCGTGATGGTAATAACTTTGTCGGCTCGCCGAAGGACTTTCCCTTCCAATTTCTGATGGATTTTTCGCGCTATTGCTCCTACCTTCAAACTATCTAACAATCCCCATTCACTCCAAGGATCACGAAAATCGGCGACCCATGTCAGGGAAGGATTTTTATTCTTTAGTTTGAGACCAATCAAATGTATACTGTGGGGCGGTCCTGTCGTGACGACCGTATTGATTTCATTATCGCGCAGAAAATCGTTCAAGAATTTTACGGAAGGCCGTACCCAGAATATGCGTGGATCCGGAATGAGAAAATTTCCGCGCAAAAACGTGCTTATCTTTTGAAACAAGGATTGCTCCTTCATTGAAACCAGGTCAGTTGGTTTTGCAGATTTTTTCTTACCAAAAACAGAAGAAACCTTAAAAAATGCTTCGTAAGGTTCCCAGATAGGGAACCGGATTACTTCGGCTTCTATCGGGATGTCTTTCAACAAGGACTCATCCCGAATGGCGAACGATGGATTTTCCGGTGTGAATACATACGGTTGCCATCCAAATTCGGGAAGGTACTTAACAAATTTCAGCCATCGCTGAACACCGCTTCCTCCGCTTGGAGGCCAGTAATACGTTACGATTAATATTTTTTTATTGCTCATTTACTTTTCTAAATAGTCGTCAAACCACTTAAAGTGGTCAGACGACTGTCATCAGCAGAAAACCACCTGGTGTCCAAATCGCGCTTAAACCAGGTAAGTTGGCGCTTGGCATACCTTCTGGAATTTCTTTTCAATAATCTGATTGCTTCTTCTCTGTCATAATTTCCGTCCCTAAAATCAAAAATTTCTTTGTAACCAACGGTTTGTAATGCTTGACGATGTCTCTGAGGATAAAGAGCTTCCGCTTCTTCAAATAATCCTTCCTTAATCATTCTATCCATCCGTTCATCAATTCTCTGATAAAGACTTTCGCGCGGAAGTTCCAATCCAATTTTGATTATTGAGAAAGGATGCTGCACTTTATTTTTAGTTTGAAAGGATGCGATAGACGATCCTGTTGTTATTTTAACCTCCAGGGCGCGGATAAGACGGTGCGGATTTTTTGAATCAATCTCATGAAAGTGATCCCGATCAAGGAATTTCATTTTATCTTGTAACCACTCAATGCCATATTGCTCGTAATTTTCCATCAATTCCTCACGTACGCCTTTCGTGATTTCCGGAATGTCGTCGAATCCTTCGCATATAGCTTTCACATAAAGACCGGAACCACCACAAAGAATCAACGTATCATGTTCCTTAAAAAGTGTGGTTATTAGGGCAAGGGCATCACGTCCAAATTGAGCGGCATCGTATTCGTCCTGAATCGATTTTGTGTTTATAAAATGATGCGGAACCAGCTCTAATTCCATCTGAGAAGGTTTAGCTGTACCGATGTTCAGCTCTCTAAAAACCTGGCGGGAATCGGCAGAAATTATCTCCGTATGGAAAAACTGTGCAAGCTTTATCGCTACGGCGGTCTTGCCAACAGCCGTCGGCCCAACAATTACAATCAGCTTTTTGTTTCTTTCTTCCAAGCCCGGAAATATACGGATGAAGTATGAACTTATGATAGGATCAAACTGCGCAATCCCTCTGTCATTGGAGAATTTTTTGTTATCTTTCGGGCCGAATTAATGAGATCGCCATGGTAAAATATACGATTCCCTTTCTGACAAAGTTTGAAGACATGATTGCAGAATCCGACTATGTGCTCCGCTACGAAAAGGGTACCTTTAAATCGGGCTATTGTGTATTAAAAGATCAAAAAATAATTATTGTCAATAAATTCTATACGACGGAAGGGAAGATCAATGCGTTACTTGAAATTCTCAAAGGCATCGTGTTAGATGGCACCCGTTTTACAGAAAAAAGCCAGAAACTGTACGAAGAACTTTCCCAACAACCTGAGGTGGCTTAAAATGTCTGGCTGTCGGTCCCTTTTTCAAACGGCTCCGTTCATGAGTTTTCTATGTGTCCCCGTAATATTTAACGGTGCGAACTCATGAAAATAACTTTTCTTGGAAGTGGCACTTCACAAGGTGTTCCTGTTATAGGCTGTACGTGCGAGGTATGCCGCTCACTTGATTTTCGCGATAACCGGTTACGTGCCTCTATTCAAGTTGAATTGTCGAATCAAAGTTTTGTCGTCGATACCGGTCCGGACTTTCGGCAACAAATGCTTCGGGAAAGGGTAAAGCGAATTGATGCTATCTTATTTACCCATGCGCACCGGGACCATACTGCTGGCTTGGATGATGTTCGCGCCTACAACTTCATGCAGAAAATGGATATGCCGGTTTATGGGACTCAGTCAGTCCTGGACCAACTTAAAGTTGAGTATGCCTACGCCTTTATGAAAGATGCATATCCAGGCATCCCACGCCTGTTGCTGAATCTTATTGATGAAATGCCATTTTCAATCAATGGGATAAATATTGTTCCACTCCCTGTCATGCATTTAAAAATGCCTGTCATGGGATTCCGGATTGGCAATTTCACCTACATCACAGACGCCAACTTCATTCCAGATTCTACCTTGCAAAAACTAGAAGGAACAGAAATATTAGTATTAAATGCCCTGCAACGTGAGCAACATGTATCGCACTTTAATTTACAGGAAGCGTTGGTCATGGTAGAGAAAATAAAACCTCAAAAGACTTACTTTACTCATATCAGTCATAAACTCGGTTTGCATGCGGACGTGCAAAAGGAATTGCCTTCGGATGTCTTTTTAGCCTATGATGGATTGCAGATTGAGCTCCGTTAACTGTTAATAGTTAATCGTTTAATCGTTAATAGGCGTGGGTGCCATCAATTAATTTAGAAACATGCTCTCACTAAAACGTCACTAAAACGTGCTAGTGTCATGTCAACATGGTTTTGACGTATTTGAAATTAGCTTTGAGCTAAGAGCTATGAGCTTTGAGAAATTGCTCATAACTCGTGGCTCGTGACTTTGGGAACACGACATTATTAAGTTGACGCGACACTATTAACTTTTAACTATTAACGGAAAACTATCCCTTTGCATAACAATTATTTCTTCCTGCGCCAATTAACATCATCGCTGATGGAGCCTCTTCGCTCCTCAGTTGTTTCTGAATGCTTTAGTCAGAACAAGGAGGAGTTAATTATTCGGTTCGAAACGAAGAGTACACCTTTTTTTATCAAGGCAAGTTTATCTCCGTCTTTTTCATGTTTATCATTCCCTGAAAATTTTCATCGGGCGAGAAGAAACAGCGTAGATCTATTTCAGCAATTGATCGGGCAGCGGGTTGAAGGGCTTCACCAATTTGAAAATGAAAGAAGCTTTGCTATCAACTTTGGTAATGATTTCACGCTGCTCTTCAAAATGCATGGAAACCGCTCCAACATTATCCTGTTCCGTGAGAGGACCTTGGATGAAATATTTAGAAATAGCGTTCAGGCGGATACAACGTTAAGCCTGGATCAAATTGATCGCCATATTGATTGGAGTTACGAGAATTTTGTGCAGCATTTGGATAAACCCGAGTCACTCTATTTCACCTTTGGGAAAGTAGTGTGGAGATTTTTAAAGACTCACTTTGGTGAAAAACTTGCAGGACCTGAACAATGGAAAGCCATTCAAAACATCCTTGAGCAATTTAAAAATCCAACTTACTATATTCTTCAAATCGATGGGAAAATCATCTTCTCACTTCTAAAATTTGGAGAAGTGCTTAAACAATTTACGGACCCTGTAAAAGCGATTAATGAATTCTTTTTTTTCTCAACGCACCAAGATGCCTTCTCGAAAGAAAAGTCCTCCGCGACTTCGATTTTAAAAGCAAAATTACAAGCATCTGAAAACTATTGTGATAAGACTTCACAAAAGTTAAAGGAATTGGAAAGTAATGATCATTATAAGATCTGGGCTGATTTATTAATGGCAAATTTACATGCTATTACGGCGGGAAGCGACCGAGTAACGCTCCCTGATTTTTACCACGAAAATCGGCTCGTTGAAATCAAACTGAAAAAAGAACTGACTCCTCAAAAAAACGCAGCCATCTTTTACAAAAAATCCAAGAACCAGCAAATCGAGCTTAGTCACCTCAGGCAATTGCTGACATCTAAAGAAACGGAGATAAAAGAAATCAAAGGTCAGCTTGACCA
>CAZAHL010000415.1:0-5957 GCA_964484845.1 uncultured Chryseolinea sp.
CAAAAGCAGTTTACAACCCAGAAGGCCTTCTTCCTGCACGCGGCATGGCTGGTTCAGACTTGCATCCATTGACCAATATTCCCTACTGCTGCCTCCCGTAGGAGTCTGGCCCGTATCTCAGTGCCAGTGTGGGGGATCAACCTCTCAGTTCCCCTACTGATCATCGTCTTGGTAGTCCATTACACTACCAACTAACTAATCAGACGCATGCCCATCCTTTACCACCGGAGTTTTAATAATCAAATGATGCCATTCAACTATACTACGGCGGGTTAATTCGGGTTTCCCCGAGCTATCCGCCTGTAAAGGGTAGGTTGCATACGTGTTACGCACCCGTACGTCACTCTAGGTCAAATATTGCTATTCAACTTGCCGTTCGACTTGCATGTATTAGGCCTGCCGCTAGCGTTCATCCTGAGCCAGGATCAAACTCTCCATTGTAATAATTCTTCAGCCCTCTGGTTTCTACGCTTCCAACTTTCGCCTTCCGCATATTCCTCCCAAAGGACCCAGCTAGTTCCTCGAAACTTCCGCTCCGATTCACTTAGCTCTTCTTTAAATTGTCTGAAACCTAGACTCTTGTTTTCTCTTTCCTTCCTTTCGAAAGAATTAATCGCAGTTCCTAACCTTCGCAGGCTAAGTTCCGCGGGTCCGCTATCAATTTCCATCCATTCAATGAACGTTTTGATTCCGCCACAGGCGGTATCAACTGGGATTATCTACATTTTAACATGCTGAGAACCCTTTAATCTCTTCGTTTAAACCCTTTCCTTCCAAAACGGGATGCAAAGGTATCCTTTTGAGTATATCAGTGCAAGTATGATTCAAAAAAATTTACTGCATTTGATCATCTATGGATCGTCTGTGTGCGATCTGGTCCTGTCGACACCAATGTAATAGGAACAAGAAGTTCACTTTCTAAAAATTTTATATAGGCATTAAGCTCTGCAGGCAAATTGTCTTTTGAAAAACCTTTTAATTCTACGTTCCATCCTTTTAATTCTTTATAGACCGGAATTATTTTCTCCGTAACCACTTCGTATGGAACCATTTCGGTAATCGTACCATTGCTCAACTGATATTGTGTACAAACCTTGATGGTTGGAAAGACACTCAGCACATCTGCCTTCATCATAAGAAGTTGCGTAACGCCATTAATCATGATGGAATATTTTAAGGAAGGCAAGTCAATCCAGCCACACCGTCTAGGTCTCCCGGTAGTCGAGCCAAATTCATTTCCTTCCTTACGCATCAGCTCACCCTGGTCATCCAAAAGTTCAGTTGGGAAAGGCCCACTCCCAACGCGGGTGCTATAGGCCTTAAAAATCCCGTACACTTCACCAATATGGCGAGGTGCAACTCCCAAGCCTGTGCATGCGCCCGCTGTCACTGTATTCGAGCTCGTTACGAACGGATAACTTCCAAAATCGATATCCAAGAGGGCGCCTTGAGCACCTTCCGCCAATATGGTTGATCCTGCTTTTAGTTCTTGATTCAACACATATTCACTTTCAATGAGTTTGAACCCTTTTAAAAAAGAAATGGCGTCTAAAAATTGTGCCTCAAGTTCATTCCAATTGAAGGTGATGTCATACTCTTTCAGAATCTTAAAATGAATTTGTATCAGCTTATTAAATCTATCTTTAAAATTATCGGAAAGAATATCACCGACTCTAAGTCCTTGCCTTCCGATTTTATCCTGATAGGTTGGTCCAATACCTTTCAGCGTAGATCCGATCTTATCATCTCCTTTTGCTTTTTCATACGCCTGATCCAGTAGGCGATGGGTGGGAAGTATGAGGGTAGCTTTTTTAGAAATAAAAAGATTAGCATAAACATTCAGATTATACTTTTTAAGCTTTTCTATTTCCGCTTTGAAAACAATGGGATCCAGCACCACGCCGTTACCAATAATGTTTTTTGTCTTCTCTCTGAAAATGCCAGACGGTATCTGATGCAAAACATGTTTAATTCCATCAAACTCCAATGTATGACCAGCATTGGGCCCACCTTGAAATCGTGCTACAACGTCGTATTTTGGAGCAAGCACATCCACAATTTTACCTTTGCCTTCATCACCCCATTGAAGACCTAATAATACATCTACCTTAGACATCCCTGATTAGATTAACTTTTTCGAAATTTCCGCCTCTGACTGTATGATATGAAAAATGGCGTTGAGTTTGGTGATGACCAATAGCTTTTGCACGCTCTCGGAAGGCTTCATTAAATAAACTTCTCCGCTTTTATTCCTGAATTTTGTAAGGATGGTAATCAACATGCCAATTCCACTACTGTTGATATATCTCAGGCCTGAGATATCAACAATGCAGGTCTTTACCTTTTTTTGAAGGGCATCAGTAACGACCCCGATCACCGCCGCCCCATTATCTTCCCCGATTAAATCGCCAGTGAGTCGAATGATCAGGGCATTATCTTTTACTTCATGATTAAAGACCATACGGTTAATTAATTTGAAAGATGTTTGTTTTCGCAATTGAGCTTCGTGCAGGAAGCATATAATATGAGAGAGTGGTGCATTACATTAAAATGTAAAATTTCCTCAACCGTATTTTGAATGTTTTGAATGCGGGGATCACAAAATTCAACTACTTTATGACACTCGGTACAAATAAGATGATCGTGTTGTTTATAGCCATAGGACTTCTCGTATTGCGCGAGGTTTTTACCAAACTGATGTTTGCTTACCAAGTCGCACTCAACCAATAGATCCAAAGTATTGTAGACAGTCGCGCGACTGACGCGATAATTTTTATTTTTCATGCTGATGTAAAGAGACTCTACATCGAAATGACCATCTCTTGAATATATTTCTTCCAGGATCGCATAGCGCTCAGGGGTTTTTCGCAGCTCTTTGTTTTCCAGATAGGCTGTGAAAATTTTTTTTACTTCTTCGTATATCTTCGGATTGATTGCTGCCATTCGAATTAACGCGCAAAGATAATAGGATAAAATAATTTATAGCATTTATTCCTTGGAATCAAAACGACTTACTTTTACGACGCCTTCCACACTTCGGAGTTTCTCTATCATTTGTTCTAAATGACGGGTATCGTTTACGTAAAGCATAATTTCCCCTTCAAAAATGCCAGATTCTGTATGGATCGACATCGAGCTCATGTTGATTTTAAGCTCTTCTGATATGATTTTCGTAACATCATTAATAAGTCCAACCCGGTCGGTTCCCCTTATTTTTAATCCCGTTAGAAAAGCCACCTCGTGCTGCGAGGTCCATTTAGCTTTCACCACACGATTACCATGATGTGAAAGAAGAACGGGTGCATTGGGGCAATTTGTGCGATGGATCTTTATCCCTTCGTTTACAGTAACAAATCCAAAAACATCATCACCAGGAATGGGCGTACAACATTTGGCGAGCTTATAATCAACCACGTCCATATCCTCTCCAATTAGAAGAATATCGTCATACCTGCCTTTGGGCTTCCCGAGCTCAGTATCGATAGTTTTTAACTCGGTGGGGTGAAGGGTCGGTCTTGTCTTTAATAACTGGGGTTTATTTTCGATGAATTTTTTAATATCAGCCGTGGTAATAAAACCCTTTCCCACTCTATAATACAAATCAAAATTGGCCGCCATCTTAAAATATTCGCGCATCTGCTCCATTAATTGCGACGTGTGCTCTTCTTTTCCCTGGCGCAATTTCCGAAGGACGATTTCCTTGCCTTCCTCCGCTAATTTCTTTTTGTCTTCTTTCAGTTCATCTTTTATCCTGGCCTTTGCTTTGGAACTAACCACAAACCGGAGCCAATCTTCATGGGGTTTTTGTTTTTGAGAAGTAAGAATCTCGATCTGATCCCCATTCTTCAATACATAGTTAATGGGTACTAATTTGTTGTTGACCTTGGCCCCAATGCACTTTGAGCCAACCTGCGTGTGTATATCAAAGGCAAAATCCAATGCAGTACATCCATACGGCAACGTTTTGAGTTCCCCCTTTGGGGTGAAAACGAAAACCTCTTCGCTAAAAAGATTGCCTTTAAAATCATCTACAAAATCGAGTGCAGAGTGATTGTTTTGGTCTAAAAGGTCACGAACCCTGGCTAGCCATTTCTCCAGGTTAGATTCAGCGGTGGTATTGCTGTCTTTGTACTTCCAATGAGCCGCATAACCTTTTTCAGCAATTTCGTCCATGCGTTTGCTTCGGATCTGAACCTCCACCCATTGACCGTTCTTGGCCATAACGGTCGTGTGCAATGACTCATATCCATTTGATTTGGGAGTACTTATCCAGTCGCGCAGCCGGTTTGGATTCGGTGTGTAGTAATCTGTCACGATGGAATATACCTGCCAACAGAGTGCTTTTTCATGGTCCATCGATGTATCGATGATAATGCGAATAGCAAACAAGTCAAATACTTCCTCAAACGGAATATTCTGTTTGCGCATCTTGTTCCATATGGAATAAATCGATTTTGGGCGGCCTATGATTTCGAAATCAATTTTGAGTTTATCGAGCTCATCTTTAATGGGAACCATGAATTGCTTGATAAACTTGGTTCGAACGGCTTTGGTGGCATCAATATTTTCAGAAATGGAATTAAAAACCGGTTTGTCAGTAAATCTGAGATAAAGATCCTCCAACTCAGTTTTCATTGCATTTAAGCCGAGGCGATGGGCGAGCGGCGCATATAAATAAATGGTTTCATTCGCAACTTTTAACTGTTTGTTACGGGGCATGCTGTCCAGCGTACGCATGTTATGTAACCGGTCTGCCAGCTTGATCAAAATAACTCTGACATCCTCAGAAAGCGTAAACAGCATCTTTCTGAAATTCTCAGCCTGCTGAGAGGTGCCGTATTCGAATACACCGCGAATTTTTGTCAGGCCGTCAATGATACGGGTGATCTTCTTACCGAACATCCGTTCTATGTCATCTAATTCGATATCGGTATCCTCAACGACATCGTGCATCAAGGCAGCTACGATCGAAGTTGTTCCTAAACCGATCTCTTCAACACAGATCTCCGCGACGGCTAAGGGATGAAAAATAAAAGGTTCCCCGGATTTTCTGCGCATGTCCTTATGCGCTTGAAGTGAAATAGTGAAGGCTTTTTTTATGATTTTGGCGTCGCCATCATTCAAAATGGGCTTGGCTTTGCGCAGCAACCGCCGGTATCGACTAATGATTTCTCTTTTCTCCTGCTCGGTATCTATTACCATCATTAATTGTAATTAACGCTATTTAAACTTCCCTTCAACTTAAAGTGACTTTTTTCTTATAACAAAAACAAACTGTTTCTTATTTGTGAATTATCTATAAATTTGCCCCCTTCCTTTGCGGATGTGGCGTAATTGGTAGCCGTGCCAGACTTAGGATCTGGTGCCGAAAGGCGTGGGGGTTCGAGTCCCTCCATCCGCACCTCTGAACCCTCGATGTCCGTATGATGCGGGCCTTGAGGGTTCTTAGTTTTTAATTGGTAGTTCAACAAACGTTTTAAGCTTTGGAAATAATACTGGACAAAAAGAACAACACTGAAGGTGTAATTAAAATTAAAGTAACCGAAGGTGATTATCAACCTCATGTTGAAGAAAAAGTTAAAGACTATGCACGCAAAGCGACGATTAAGGGCTTTCGTCAGGGCAAGGTACCGACCGGTGTCATAAAGAAAATGTATGGAAAGTCAATCTTAGTCGAAGAAATCAATCACTTACTTTCCCATAAGCTTTCAGATTATATCAAAGAAAATAACCTTAAGATTTTAGGTGAACCGTTACCTGACCAGCAAAAGGCAATGGGTATTGATTGGGATACACAGAAAAATTTTGAATTTGACTACCAAATAGGGTTGGTAGAGGATTTTAATTATGAGCTTTCTCCTAAAGTTAAAGTAAAGTCTTATCCCATTGAGGTGGATAAAAAAGTTATTGAAGAGACGCTCGAGGATCTTAAAAAAAGATTTGGTAAAGTGAATTAT
>CAZAHL010000416.1:0-5836 GCA_964484845.1 uncultured Chryseolinea sp.
GGCTTTTTCAACTTTCTCATTCATAGAGGATTTTAAACTCAGTAGATCTTTCATGATTATTTATCTGTAATGGTTTTTGAATGTAGTCGAGAGAGGAAGCGAATCCTTACAATTTATTTTATGTTTAAATTGAAAGTATATTGGAACTGCTTCGAAAAGCTGCAAAAAAGCGATAGTAAATTTTGTCCTAGAAAGGACACTATTTCTTACAAGGTCATACTAGAACAAATTTTGTCTGTGTGGACTATTATTTAAAATAAGTTAAAATACTTTTATGGAATCGATAAGGATAGCCATGCCAGCGATTGGTTCTAAGCTGTACATGGCTAGTGACGAAGAGTTTTTTTAATGAGCGATATCAAGCAACAATTATTTCTACCAGCTGATTCTGAAATAGCCCACTTTCAATGACGCCTGTTATACATTTAATTTTAATTTCCAGGTCCTTGTCAATATTATGAAACCTCACATCTAGTATAAGGTTGCCATTTTCTGATATTACAGGTCCATCTTTACCTTGGGCAGGTCTAAGAAAGATTTCATGAGCGCCAAGTATTTTTAGTTTTGCTTCTACATTCATCAGGGCAGCAGGAAAAACCTCAACAGGGACGGGGAATTTTGAGCCTAGCTTATCGACCAGCTTACTATTATCAACAATTATGAAGTTTTGTTCGGTTGCGCTCATCATCAGCTTTTCTTTAAACATTGCTCCACCGCGTCCCTTAATTAAGTGTGAATCGGGATCAACCTCGTCAGCACCATCAAAATACCAATCGGGACGATGTTCATAGAGGCTTGTAATAGGTATACCCAGGTTGCTACATGTCAACGCAATTTCAATAGAAGTTGGTATCGCTATAACCTTTAGCTTCTCGTTTTTTATCCTTTGAGAAATGGCCAATACAGCAAGATAAGAAGTTGAGCCAGATCCTACGCCAATAATGTCGCCATTCACGACTTTGGCAGCAATTTGCTCAGCTACCTTTTGCTTACTTTCTAGGTTGCTTACAGTACTTGACCATGAAAGGCTTTTTATTATGTCGCTATTCCAATCCATCTTATCAAAGATTTTAGGTGTTAAATTAACGCAGCATTTTCTATCGAAATAAACTGCAGTTTTTGTCCAGAACGGTGATTCTAAAATGCAAATCGTCTGCAAATTTTAGAATGCGGTCAAAGACGTTTAAAATGTATACACACTCTTCCATTTGAATGGTCAGCATATTGTTGAAGTTGATGGAAATAATGCTATCGGCACCAGTTATTGCCTAATGATAATGATCAGTAATAATGATGGCAAGGGACAAAATAATATGTGGCTAATTGCTAAAAGAATCTGGAATTTTATAACGCAAGAAAACAGCGAGATAATTATTGGAAACTAATCTTTCCTGAAAGATTCATTGTGTTTTGTATTGATCAGTTTTTGCAGCTGTTCTTTAAATCCATCATCTAACCTCAGTTCACTTTTTTCCACACCCGGCAGTTTTTTTACAAACTGGTTGATTACGGTACTTTGTTTTTCAAAAACCCGGCACATTTCACAAATACTGAGGTGATATTCCAATTCTGATTCTTCCTTCGGCGTAATACCTTCCGCTTGTTGCTTTTCAATCAAAAATGTAGCTTTTTTACAGTTGTCAAGCATATCGCCCATTTCTTGATCACTTAATTTATTCATACCCGTTTGTTTATTATTAATCTAAATCCAATTCCTCTGAAGACAATCTCTCAAGCTTACTTTTGCGCGATGGCTAATCACCCAAAAATTTGAAGAGGTTATTTCCAACTGGGCGCAAATATTATCACTTGATTCTTCATCGATGTGTTTCATCGTGAATACAGATTTCCACAAGGATGGAAGTTTTTCCAGGCAAAATTTTAATATGCCGTCAAATTCTTTATTTTCCAATGCAACAGATTCTTCTATGCCGAAGCATTCTGGATATTGCCCCTCTTTCCAGTGCCCACTTCCTTCAAAAAACTCATCGGCATCACAAACGTTAAATGATATAGTCTGCTTATCTAAGTTAGTTGACTTTTTGCGATAAACATCGAATATCTTATTTTTCAAAATGGCAGTAAGCCAGGTTTTCTCAGAACTTCGCCCATCAAATTTCCCCCAGCTCTCCAATGCAGCGAGGAGAGTTTCTTGAACTAAATCTCTTGCAATTTCATTGTCGTCTATACGTGTACATGCATAACGGTAGAGATAATCGCCATAATTCATCACCCATAAGTTTGGTCCCGCATCTTTTAATTCTGGATCGTTGGTTTTAGTCATAAGTCGGTAGTACTTTCAGAACCTTACAATTTCTTTTCATATTTTTTACCGCAATAAATTTACGCTAAAAAAAATGAAATGGAGTTGATATTCACACCAATATTAGATTAGATCATATCGAACGACATAAAAGTCCTAACGTTGACTAAGTATACGTTACTGTATACCGTGGGGCCGCAAACATACATGCCCGCGTGTCCCTGATGTATCGAACTGAATGTCTCGTTTTCATTGGAAACCGAATTGTAAATTTTCAGCGTGTGGTCTTTATATGTGATAGTTTCTGTTCTTTCTCTATCTGAAAAACTTCTCCGGTTTCAATTGAAATTTTTAAATTATTCTTTCTCAACCTTTCGATTAAATCACTTCTATCGATTAAATCAATTGGAATCTTTCCTTTAATTTTTGCTTGTCTTTTAGCTTCGCGGGTAAAATAACCAGTGGTTAACACTAAACCTTTGTTGGTCTCACTATCCATAGTATCACGAATCTTTTGAATTATATTATCGTGAACAGTCCCAACGTGTTGTTTCCCCAAAAAAACAAAATGATAAGACATTAAAAATCCTAATTCTATCGTTCCCTTACCTGTTACACACTCACATTCTGCAACTGGAACAGATTCTATATTAGTAAGGCCCAATGATGCAAAAAAAGTAAAACAGAAGTTTTCAAACTGCGTTGCAGATAATCTGTTTATGATTTCTATCTCGTTATGATTCAAAAAAACGGAATGCTTCATCTATAGAGTGTTGCGTGTTTAAGAATCGAAAATTGCCTGTATTATGTTTCGATTAACATTACAGCTCCTAACCCGCCATCTGCGCAGACACTGATTAGTGCTTTTTTATTTTCTCCAGCAAAATGTAATTGTTTTAATGTTTGGCTAATTATTCTCGCACCGGTAGCACCAAATGGATGACCTATTGATATACTGCTGCCTTTTAAATTAAGCTTCTCCATTGGGAATTTTCCTAATTTCGACTTTATCCCCATTTTCTTTAAGTGTGTAGGGCTTTCAAGATTACTTATAGTCGAAAGTACCTGAGCGGCAAAAGCTTCGTGAATTTCCCAAATATCGATGTCGTTATAAGTAAGATTGTTTCTCTCCAGTAATCTTGTGATGGCAAATGTAGGCGACATCAGAATGCCCTCTTCTTCAATATTCACTGCCGCCATTTCCCAATCGGTTAATTTTGCTTTGTAAGGGGTATTAAATTCATTTATTCTATTTTTCCCTGCTACCCAAACTCCTGCAGCACCGTCAGTAAACAAACTTGAATTACCTGCGGTTATTGATCCTTTGCCTGGTATTCGATCGAATACCGGTTTGAGTGTTGAGAGCTTCTCCAATGAAGTATCTTTTCTTGGTATTAAATCCTCAACTACATTAAATGCAGGGAAAATCAAATCATCATAAAATCCTTCATTATTGGCTTTAAAATAATTTTCCTGACTGATTAGTGCTAACTCATCTTGGGCTTTACGGGAAATCCCGAGACGTTGCGCTGTTATTTCGGCATGCTGCCCCATGCTTTTTCCCGTAACTCTGTTAACACCTGGGGGAATGTAGAGCTTGAATTTGAAAATCTTTCCTGCCCATCTTATTTTGTCAACTACTCCATTTAGTTTAGGAAGCTTTTTAAGCCATTTTGAAGTTTCATTTGAAAGTCCAAGTTGTACGTTGGAAAAACTCTCAACTCCGCCAGAAATAGCAGTTTCGTCATCCGTTAACATCGATGCAAGCTGAATAGTTGACAATATGCTACTAGCACATGCCATCGTCGTCGAGAAAGCTATGGTTTCGTCCACCAGTTCAGATTCTAATACAATGTCTCTTGCAATATTGCTGTATGTGAGATTTGGAACAACAGTTCCCCACGCCAGATAATTTGGTCTTACCTGTTCTTTTTGCGTCATCTTGTTTACAACTGCCGATGACAAATCTATCGCTGAAACATGTTTTAACTCTTTGTTTTCTTTTACAAAAGGAGTTCGTAATCCTGACGCTAACCAAATTTCTTTATTAATCTTGCCCATCATTTATGATTGAATGTTAGTATTTTATAAATTCCAATTCCAGGAATTTACTATATCTTCTTTGTAATTACCGGTTTTGCCATTGTTGCCAATTCCTTTTAACACATCTTGATACATTGCTGCTTGTTTTGGACTTAAGTAATGCTCTGGCTGTCTGCCGTACGGAAGAGCGACGTTGATTTGTGAACGTTGTGCTTTGCTCAATAGCAAATATCTAAATGATGATTTTGACAAATAGTATTGTGGCCTTTCATCTATCTTATAGCCTCGATGATCGTCAATTACGAAGAAACCTTCATTGATTGCATAGCTATTCAGTTCCGTCAAAGAAACTTGAGAATCATCGAAAAAAACTTTTACTACTTCCGAGTTATTAATCCAGCCTGCCTCGGTATATTTTACAGCTGGGTGTAAGGCCATTGAGGTTTCGCCAGACCAGAAACAAGGGGTTTCGTAAATACTAGACTTTAAATTACCATATTCTATTTTTAAGTCTTCGCCGAGAAGAATCGCATATCTGGGTATGGGGTTCCCTAATTTCTTAAGCACTTCTACCATTTTGTTGTACATACTCAATGGCTGATAATTATTTGCTAGTTTAGGGATGATATCCTGCCCTTTGTCGTTTATAAAATGAACCACTGGGTTGTTCCAGGAAGGTTCATTGTATAAGGTGAGTATACTGCGGTCTGCTCCTGGTTTATTATTATAGATCGCTAAAGGAATGAACTCGTTTTCAATAAATTCCACCATAAGGGGATGACTTAAAACGTCTCTACCAAAATTAAAACACGTACTACATCCTGGAATTTCCTGAAAGAAAAGCAGTACGGGTTTATCTTCAAGTTTACTTTCCTCTAGTGCCTTATTGTAATCTCTTAACCATTTTACTTTTCCTAATTCTATGCTCTGGCTTTTTGAATTCGTGCTGGTTTCCATTTGCGGCTCCTTTTATTACTTTTTTTAGCTACTTTTTAAACCATTTTGGCAAAACCATTTTTATAAAGATGGTAAGCCTACACTGTGGCAGCCGGCGCACCAACTTTGAAAACAATACACTACTTTAAATTTGCCTGCATAATCAGATAAATTTATGGGCGTTGTTTCATTTCCAGCTGCATCTATCCATTTTGGAATATTCCATTGCGGTGCTTTTTGCTCTCCAATTCCATATCTATTACTGTTCACAATATCCTTTCTGTTGTTAATTGTGTTTGTAAATAGTTCCTTTACAATTATCCTGGCACTCTTCCATAGCCGTTGTAATCTTGATGGTAATCTTCGGCTTGGGTAAATGTTTCTAAAGCACTTAATTCAGTTAATACTTCTCTGTTATTTGTTTGAGCTATTTCGGTAAATACTTTTTCGGCTATTGCCTTTTGCTCGGCATTATGATACAAAACAATAGTACGATATTGCGATTTCCTATCCAGGTTATTGTAATTTCTACGGGAGTAATCGTACATTTTCATAAACTTACGCAACAACTCATCATAGCTTATCTTATCAGCG
>CAZAHL010000417.1:0-5832 GCA_964484845.1 uncultured Chryseolinea sp.
GAATGCACTTCATAGGAACGGGTTGCGTGGAAGCAGCCTTCCAACCCCAACCCGGCGTCATTAACGACCGCCACATCCAAAAGTTCAATGGGATGCACACATTATGATGCATTTACACAGAAATAATTCCCATGCACGCTGCCGCCCTTAAACAATAGCCCCGGAGTAAAAACTGGTGTAAAGGTAAAAAACCAAGTTGACAAAGTAGGAATAGTTAATCATAGGAATGTCATAGTAAAACTTTTCACTCCAATGAGATAGCATATTTTGAAAAAAACCATGACCATGGTTTTTTTTCAAAATTTGTAAGCAACGCTCATTTCAAAATTTCTAGGCTTTTGTGGATTGACCGAGCAGTAGCCGATATAATATTCTTTGTCTGTCAAATTATTTAGGTTGAAAGTGAATCTGAATTTATCGCCGTTGTAGAATAAACGAGTTTACAACTCAGCGCTCTACTATCTCCTTTAGTTTTTGTAAATCCGCTGCTACTGCCTGGGCATCTTCATTAAACTCTTTTTCTGTTCTATCAGGCAACCAAAGCAACGTAAAAGTGAATTCACAACCTTTGTTGTTAGCAACAACCCTCATGGGGTTATTAACGGGTTCGCCATTGGCCAACGTTACCTGATGATCCACAATTCCAAAATCATTGAGAGGCGCGAATTTTATTTTAATATCACCAAGGTCAGTCTTTCCGATCCAAAACTCTCCGTGGTTCGTCATCGATTTAATGAAGGCTATCCATTTTGGAAAATTTTCGGGATTTGAGGTAAATTGATACACCTCCCCGGCCGATTTGTTTATTGAAATGCTAATGTGTTTTACTGGATAAGTCATTGTGTTCCCGTTTATAGGCTGCTCTATTGTTGAAGTAGTAGGTTTGGGTGTGTTGTTACAAGCTGTTAAAATTAAATGGCCTATAATTAAAATGGTTATGGTCCTTTTCATACTACCCTTTATTTATCTGATTACTCGGACCAAACAGCGAGTTCATTATTATCGGGGTCTAGGAAATGAAAACGTCTACCACCAGGGAACTGGAAAATATCTTTCGCTATGATACCCCCCGCTTTTATTACTTTATGTTTGGTCGCTTCGATATTCTCCGAAAAAATAACAATTAATATGCTCCCTTTAACGGGTTTCCCTAGCGTAAAGCCACCATCAATATAATCACCTTCGAAAGCGCTGTATTCGGGGCCATAGTCGGTAAAAGTCCAACCGAAACTTTCCTTATAAAACGTTTTGGCCCGTTTAATATCCGAAGAGAGGAACTCGATGTATTGGATTTGCTCGTGCTTTAGCTTTTTTTGTGAATCAACTTTCGTCATAATGTCCTTGGGGTTACGCATGCAAATATAACTGGCGCCTCTTATTCAAGCTTTGGAAAAATCCGACAAAATTACAGTTGGGTAGGGGCAACTCCCGTGTAACGCTTTACCTCGTTGGCTAAATGGGAATGGTCGTAGTAACCATGTTCAAAAGCTATCTTTAGCAAACTTTTCTCAGCGGATTTGTTCTGAATTGCGGGAAGCACAAATTGAAAGCGAACTAAATTAATAAACTCTTTGGGGCTGGTTCCAACATACTGTTTGAAACTTCTTTCCAGTTGTTTTGTAGTAGTGAAATGCCGCTTTGCCAATTGATCTACACTAATTTGCCCTTTGCAATTTTCAACATCGGCAACTACGGGCAGCAAAATATGTTTTGGCTGTGTAAGCTTGCTAATGAAAAACTGATTAAGATATTCAGTGGAGGATGAAATAATTTGCTTCGGATCGGGTGAAAGTTTTTCTTCAAACTCTACGGTAACATCGATGATCTGATGCAACGAAGTAAACTTATAGAAAGAAGAAAAGGCTGCGGGTTTGAAACGGATACCCAGCAGTTTAGTTCCAGGCTTCATTTCAACTATTTTGAAATGTTTCATGGTACCAACCAAGTACGCCTTTTCGTTTTTAATATTGAAAGTCCCATTGTCAGTTTTAATATCGTCGCCTAAATTTAAAATGATGTCGACACAGCCGTCAGGTAAAATTTTTTCAGACACTATTTTTTTTCCATCGCCTGTTGTAGTCCAAAAAGCGTCTATATAATCTGCTAAAGCAGGATGTGGTTTAACCTGTTTATAAATCATAGTTTAAAATCTGCTGTGAAGCAAAAGTGCGTCGATGACAGTCATTCGTTTTTTAGTTCTTATACAAATGAAAAACCAAATTGATTGATAGTTGTTCAATCGGTTTGTTTCAGGTGGTTGAAAAGGTTTTGATCGCTTGGTGATAGTTCAGAAAAAACAATCTTATTCACTGCATTTTATGCGGTGAATGAAATGAGTTTTCATTTTCTGCCAGGGTTGATTGCCGTTTATGTTTTACTTGTTATGGTTGTGCTCCGGGCGCAAAAAAGATGAAAGGACAACCACGGCAACTGACATGATAGTAAGCGCGAAAAAAGAGCCTCTCAAGCTCGTAGCTGCTGCAATAAATCCCATGATTGGCGGACCGATCAGAAATCCCATAAACCCCAGGGATGAAACTGCAGTGAGTGCAGTTCCTGCAGTCATGGTTTTTGATTTTCCTGCTGCGCTATATATTATGGGCACAACAGATGAAACACCCATCCCTATCAGCAGGAACCCAAGTAAAGAGGGTATCAATTGAGGTTGTATGACAGCCAGAAGCAATCCGATCGTGGTGAACATTCCACTAGCCTGAAGAATTCGGTTTAATCCAAAGTTCCCCACCAGTGCATCGGCCAGAAAACGCGTTCCTGCCATGGCAACCATAAAGGTTGTATACCCGATCCCTGTTAATTCACTGTTCACCTTTACTACGTGCATAAAGTACATGCCACTCCAGTCGAACATTGCGCCTTCAATCATCATCGAACAAAATGCAATTATCCCAAGGCCCAACAATGACTTATCAGGTAAGGCGAGAAGAGGACTTTTTTCACCCGTGCTTTTATCTTTTTCTATAAGGTGAAATGCACAAATAGCAATTGTGATAAGAAAAATGACACAAATGAAAATAAAATGCGGAAGCGGATGCACGGCTTTTCCGATCATCCACGTGCCAATACCTGCGCCTACAAAACCGGCAAGGCTCCACAGGCCATGAAAGGTTGCCATCATTCTTTTTTTGTACAACTCCTCAACAGCAACGGCCTGGGTATTGATTGAAATGTTCAGCAGGTTGGAAAAGAATCCGAACATAAATAAACTCACTGCAACTTGTCCTGTGGAGGTTGAAAAACCAATACAGACAAGGGAAAGACTATACAATATCGATGAAAGGACAACTGCTTTTTTACTTCCAGCTTTCGCAATAAGTCGTCCTGCAAATCCAAGTGAAATGAAAAATCCCAGCGGAAGAGCAAACAGTAAGGTTCCAAGGGCAGCGGCACTCAGATTCAGATTTGACTGTATCGTTGGAATACGGGAAGCCCAGCTTGCAAAGCAGAGTCCGTGCATAAAAAAGAATACACTCACACTTCTTCGGTTTGCCTGCCGGGAGACGCCCTGCTTTTGCAAAGTCCGTCTCCCGGTAATAAGGTTACTTACTCTTTGTATTAAAAACAGGGCTCGCCTCAAGCTGCTGACTACTGTTCTTTCGATAGTTACTAACATGTTGCAATAATTTGCAATAAAAGTACATATCATTGCAATAGATAGCAAATAGTTGCTAAAAATGAAATTAAACTAAGTGTAAAACCTTACATTATGGCGTTAAAATGCATAATATTGCAACATGTTAAAAGAAGAGCGATTTCGATTTATTCTGGATAAACTCTCAGAAGATCAGAAAGTGACGCTTAAGACTCTTAGTAAAGAACTTAGTGTTTCAGAATATACTGTTAGAAGAGACTTAAAGGAGCTTACTGACAAAGGACTGTTACAGGCTGTAAGAGGAGGAGCGATTCCACATTCGCCGACTCCTCATCACTTTCTGGACAGGCTAGAATACAAAACCGATGAAAAAAAAATCATCGCAGAAAAGGCACTTAGGCTGTTACACAACGGCCAGGTAGTTGTTTTCGATGGAGGGACTACCGCATTGGCAATCGCCCGCATCCTTCCTCCCGATCTTCACATCACGGTAGTAACAAATAGCTTTCCCGTCGTACATGTTTTAGAATCGCATCCTACAATCGAGGTACTGTTTGCCGGAGGACGTTTGTATAAAAGTGCATTCACCTCCATCGGCCATGATACGATCCGGTTCTTCAGGAATATACGGGCAGATGTCTACTTCATGGGAATATGCAGCATTCATCCTACCATAGGCGTAACCACCATAAATTATGAAGAGAGTGAGGTGAAGAAAGCGATCGTAGAAGTTTCAAAGCAAGTAATTGCACTCGCTCCCCATGAAAGAATAAATACGGCCGAAGCATTTTTTATTTGTCCCCTTTCTTCAGTGGATACAATTATTACAGACGAAGAAGGAATAGCGACAACGGGCGAGTCGTTTAAAGATACGGGTATCACATTGGTTTGAGTGGCCTAAGTTCCTGAGGAAAAAGGTTATGTCGTGGAAATGAACTACTCAACGGATGATTTCAAATAATAGTGAAGATTTACAATTTGTTCAGGGTTGGATGGCGTAGCCGAAATAATAACTCGTGATGTAAGATTAATCAATCGGCTTCGAGAATGTTGGATGACTTTTGGTTTTTTCACTAACATTCATGAAAATGCTTTCAATGATCTCACGCGGGAAATTTTTGAGAGGAATATCTGCAGCAAGTAGTTTTGGTAGACTTGTCTAGGGATTCCTCACCCATTTATCTTTGTTTTTCTCCACGACGTTGTGGAGCCAATATGGGTTGCGTTGCTTTAGTTGGATAATGAAGTCACAGATATCAATTAGCTCTGGATGGTAAGCTTTTCTGTTGACGATATCCTCAAAACAAATCCCCGTATTTTTCCTCCAAAGTTTTAAGAGCTTTTACTTTTATGAAGAAGCTATCGTGCTGATTTAGGTTCCTGCAACAGATGCTTATCTCGACATTCTCGTCAGTAATTTATCAATGATTCCAAAGATCACCTTGACTGATGATTAGATGTAATGGGAAACATCAAAATGGGCCCCTTATTAACGTTAGCTTCATTTTTAGCCTAACTTGATTATGCCCAATTAAAGCAAAAACATCAATCTTTATGAGATTTTAAGGTATTGGCGACATTCGCGCTTAATTTTAAGGTCAAAATTCAATCAAACATTAAAATTGTTGATATTTTGATGTTTACAAAAGAGTTTGCAATTTTACCCCATGCCCTATCCCATAAATCCCGACCGGAGCAATCCATGGAATGGCCTTCCACTGTTACCGCTTGATAGCGAGTATTATAGAACCCTCGACATTTTTGAACAGTTGGCAAAAGCAAAAGGAGCAATTGGACAGTTGCAGGGCCGAAGCATTGCCATCCCGGACCAGGGAATGTTGGTTAATACGATCAGCTTACAGGAGGCGAAGGCCTCAAGTGCCATTGAGAATATTCTGACCACGGACGACGAACTCTATAAAGCATATAGTGAACTGCAGTCTGAGCAGCTCGATGGAGCCGCCAAGGAAGTGTTACGATACCGAGAGGCACTTTGGGCTGGTGACGCCTATCTAAAAAATAATGGTGCTTTCGACCGTGATTACTTTATTTCGATTTACCAGCAAATCAAACAAACCAGCGATGGCATCCGGCCGGCCGCCGCAAGAATCACCATCCGGCAAGGAGGAACCGGACCGAATGCAGGTCAAACTATTTATACGCCCCCCCGGGGCGACGGACTAGTCGAACAAAAGCTTGACAATTTGATTATCTTCCTTACT
>CAZAHL010000418.1:0-5811 GCA_964484845.1 uncultured Chryseolinea sp.
TCAAACAGAAATACGGCAGGAAAATTTCCTGGGCAGATCTGATGATCCTCGCTGGCAACTGTGCACTCGAGTCGATGGGCTTCAAGACCTTTGGTTTTGCTGGCGGTCGCGAAGATGTATGGGAACCACAGGAAGAAGTTTATTGGGGTTCTGAATCCAAGTGGTTGGGAGATGAACGTTATACTGGAGATCGCGAGCTTGAGAATCCGCTGGGTGCTGTTCAGATGGGACTCATTTATGTAAATCCGGAAGGACCCAACGGAAAACCCGATCCGAGTGCCGCAGCGCGCGACATTCGCGAGACCTTCGGTCGCATGGCGATGAATGACGAAGAAACGGTGGCACTCATTGCTGGAGGGCACTCCTTTGGTAAAACTCATGGTGCAGCGGATCCAAGCAAGTACGTGGGTGCAGAACCTGCAGGTGCGAGCATCGAAGAACAAAGCCTCGGCTGGAAAAATACCTTCGGCACTGGGAAAGGAATTCATACAATTACCAGCGGCCTTGAAGGAGCATGGACCACGACACCCACAAAGTGGAGCAATAACTTCTTCGAGAATTTATTCGGATTCGAATGGGAACTCACGAAGAGTCCTGCCGGTGCAAATCAGTGGAAGCCGAAAAATGGTGCTGGTGCGGGTACCGTGCCCGATGCGCACGATGTTTCGATAAGCCACGCGCCGACGATGCTTACGACTGACCTCGCCCTGAGAGTTGACCCTATTTATGAGAAAATATCGAGACGTTTCTTTGAGAATCCTGACGCGTTTGCCGATGCGTTTGCCCGTGCCTGGTATAAGCTGACGCATCGCGATATGGGACCCCTCGCACGTTATCTTGGCGAGGAAGTGCCAACGGAAGAACTGATCTGGCAAGACCCTATCCCTGCCGTTACACATAAGCTGATTGATGATAACGATATCGCTGCACTAAAGAGTAAAATACTGGCCTCAGGACTGACGGTATCTCAGTTGGTATCTACTGCCTGGGCATCGGCCTCGACGTTCCGTGGATCTGATAAACGCGGCGGTGCCAATGGTGCACGCATCCGACTTGCTCCGCAGAAGGATTGGGAAGTCAACAATCCGGCCCAGTTGGCAACGGTGCTCAAGACACTTGAAGGTATCCAAACAGAGTTCAACGCTCAGGCTGGTGGTAAGAAGGTTTCCCTTGCCGACTTGATCGTGCTGGGTGGATGCGCGGGCATTGAGAAGGCCGCTAAGAAGGCCGGTCATGATGTGAAAGTTCCTTTTACACCCGGACGCGCTGACGCCTCACAAGAACAAACAGATGTTGAATCATTTGAATTGCTTGAGCCGGGCGCAGATGGATTTCGCAATTTCGGGAAGTCACATCACAAGGCTTCGGGAGAGGAAATGTTGATTGACAAAGCACAACTGTTGACACTCACCGCACCTGAACTGACTGTTCTCGTTGGCGGCATGCGTGTTCTTAACACCAACTTCGACAAAGCTCAACATGGCGTATTCACGAACCGCCCCGAGGTGCTCACCAACGACTTCTTCCTGAACCTGCTTGATCTTGGAACAACATGGAATGCAACGTCGGATTCTCAAAACGTATTCGAAGGCCGTGATCGTAAGACAGGCGCAGTGAAGTGGGCCGCTACCCGAGTTGATCTTATCTTCGGTTCTAACTCAGAGCTAAGAGCACTGGCTGAAGTTTATGGATGCGCAGATTCGCAAGAGAAATTTGTTCAGGACTTTGTGGCAGCATGGAACAAGGTAATGAACCTTGACCGCTTTGACCTGATAGCGTGATGATGACCACGTGCGTTGGAAGCTATAGCGGAGGTGCATGCTTTAGCGGTGTTATGAGTGTCGCCAACGCTATGCGTGTGGCAAAAGCCTGGGCGTAGTCAGGCATTATTTCAGCGCCTTATGATTTATTATTTAAAGGTGGCCTCACAAGGGCCACTTTTTTTTATGCTATTCGTCATCCCAATTCCGGCATCACTTCTTCTCACCTAAGTCGGTTGCTTACGTTAAAGCTCTGCGAAAGCGTGGCTTTTCGCTTCTATCATTATGCTTTTTACCGGTACAGCATCAACGTGCATCAACACACATACCTTAACAAACACTGGCCTTGTATCTTTAAGCTTTTTTTGCAAATGAACCAGCGATAATAAGAAAATTAAATTCCGCCCTCCAATATTTTATTCAAAAGTATTGTTTCAGCTCAAGTTGCAACATACGCACAATCAAGCAACCAAAATTCAGTCGCGTTTAAACAAATTATGGCCTGTTAAAGACCTTCATAGAAATTTTAAAGAATAGAAAATCTAGATTCGGTTAAATGTCCGTTTCAACCCAGTCCACACTTACTATCCCAATCCTGGCTGTTTTGCCTCTTAACAAAATCATTCCCAACGCTTCTTTCTTAATATGTTGATTTAATCCGATTTTCTCCAGTAAGTATTCAGAAACAAGAAAGCTCCTGTTGAATTCACTACAAACGCCTTGAATTCTTGCTGCAGTATTCAGGGTATCACCATGATAAGCAATGTCTCTCTTAATTTCGCCGATCTCTACCGCAGTTACCTTCCCTGTGTGAAGTCCAGCTTTGAAATCGGGGAGAAAACCGTATTGTGTCATATAGTACTCTGTTCTGTCCTGAAATTGCTTTTTGCATGCAAAGTAAAATTTGAGGCAAAAATGGTTTTTCAATCCTTCGGTTTCTCGCCAGGTCACAACAATTTCGTCACCAACATATTGGTAAACTTCAGCCCGAAACGGCAATAGAACCTGGTTGATATCCATAAAACAGTCTCTGATAAATGAGCTGTATCTTAAATGGCCTAATTTTTCAGCGGTGGATGTCGATGACTTTAGATCCATGAACATAAAAATCCTTTCCTCTTCACGTGGATTTCGGTACTTCCCTAGTAACAACGGGATCAATACACCCGGGCCATATTTCTTGTTGACCTGATTGATAAAACTGATTACAAGATTCATGAAAAAATAATAGATCAAAAGGAGGTGAAATGAATATTTCCATGACTCCTGATCGAACGTTACGCCTGGTAAAAGAGACGGTGAAATGAATAAATCGAATAAAACATATCGGATAAACTCTAAAAGAATGATCAGAACGGTTAGCGATATTATTGTTTTAAATAGAATTAGTTTTCCAAGCGATAGCTTCCTAAAGACTTTTTTATCAAGATAATAATCTGTTAACCCAACACTTACTCCATACAAAGTTCCCAATATGATTGCCACCCAGATCATGGGTGCTAATCTGCCAATTACTTGTAGTTTAAACGTTTGGCTGATGATCATGGATTGAAAATGCATGATCACAACGAGCAGAATATTTGCAGCTATCCAAAAGTTTACTTGAATGCTTACATAAGTAGATACCGGGAACCTTGCGGAAAATCTTTGGGCTAGGGTTGTATAGTCAAATTTTTCTGGCATTGGCAAAATCCCTATTAAGAAAGATGCGTAATATAACTATTGCTTACACTAATAAACTGACGCGTTTCGGATTCGTGACCAACGGCGTGGGTTGTTCTGGCCTACATTATTAAATTCAAGGATAAGTTGTTTCATAATTATTAAAATATAAATCATGCGATGACCATAACTATTCAATGACTCTTGCTTGTCTATTCGCCGCCCACAGTTATTTAACTATGACCATCCTTAACTCCATCGCCAAAAAGTATGAATCGGAATAGGCGAGGATTTTTCGCTGGAATATCGTCATAGTGTGCTAATGCTGCACGTGACACATACTCACACATAGATAATTGCCTTCTTCCAACTTTTCAGGATCTTTAAGTGTCTTTAGAGAAACCATGTTACTATGAACAAGATTGTTCTCCTATTTTTGACCGCTATAATTTTTTGTGGCTGCGAAAATGACAAAGATCCCCAGGCTATAGAGCTTGATCCATCGTATTTCCCGCTCGAAGTTGGTAATAGTTGGGAGTACGTTCCGGATTTACAACACCCGAATTTACATTCAATAAATGTCCATATTCCATCCACTGCGACAATTGGCGAGTATGAATACTACCTCATGGTTACCAGCTATGTTAATACCAGCGTTACGCAAGTAATGGATTCGAGTTATTACCGGGTTGATTCAACCGGTTATGTATTTGAAAGAACAGCACACGGTTTAGTGGAAGCCAATCGTTTTAGACTGGCTGCTGCCAATGGCGAAACCTGGACAATTCACACTCCTCCCCTCATGGATTTTGTGGTTACAAGCAGTGATGTAAGCCCTTTGTATCTAAATGTCATTGCAATAAAAAACTGTAAATCTTACTATTTTGATTTTCCTCCTACAATAGATGACGAGCACACCCTAATTCTTGCTCCCGGCTTGGGTATAGTTAAAAAACTTTTCGATGGCGGTTTCAATTCAACATTAAAAAAAGCGACCATTGGCGGAAGAGAATATAAATTTTAATTGCTTCTTCAAGAGTAGTGTTGGAGAATTTAGCGCGAGAGATTTTTTAGCCCTTTACGACTTCAAGAGGAAGTAAAGCCAGCACTATCTCATGCTGGATAATGATTTTGTTTCCTGATACTTTTGAAACAAAATTCGATCTATTTCAGCTAAATCACTCCAGACCCTTCGCCAGAATCATGGTGACTTCGCTTGTTGTGTTGATACGTATTTTTTTTACCTCCTTGTATTCGGGGTCGTTGTAGCAATTTAGCGCTACCTCCTGTGAGGGGAATTTAACAATAGCATTCATCATTTTACCTTTACCTTCAATACTGATAGCAGTTGTATCGGAAGCGAGAACTTCACCACCATATTTGTTAATAATTGCCCCCGCTAGAGGTGGATATTTGGCGAACGCCTCTGGATCATCAATGTTGTAGCTAATGATATAATATACTGGCATAATGTTTTTTTTTAAATGGATGTATTCAGCAAAATTGCTTTGTTAAGTAAGTGTTCCTTAGTCCAAAGTTAGACGTTAGGAGTTTTGATGTTTTGTATAATCTGGCCGAATTTATCGAATTACCCTTCACGCGAACCAAAAATAATAATGATCACGGCGTCGTCTCCCTCCTCGGAGACTGCGTTTCGGATACTACGTTTATTACTCTTAGTTCCGTCAAAGTCCCCAACAGCATACTCTGGAGAGAAAAAAATTTGTTATACTTATCATTCCTACTTTTTTACACTAACAACCATGACACAATTAAAAATCATAGACTCAGGTGTATATAACTGGGCAGACCATCCGGTTCAGGTTGGTGAAGACAGAGAATCGAGAAAAATCCTGGAGGGTATCTCTACGCATTTCGACTATCTTGAGATGCATGCTACGACTCAATACCCGGGAGCTAAGCCAAGCACCGCACATGCCAACGATGATATTGAAGAATGCATCATCGTTAAAGAGGGGACCATGAAGGTGACCATCGAAGACAGAAGTGTGGTACTCGGCACTGGCGGCGTTATTTTATTAATGCCGAAACAAATGCATTCCCTTCAAAATGCCGGTAACAGCAATCTTACGTATTATGTCATGCGCTATAGATCCAAAAAGAAAATGGATTTAGATCGAGGGGAAGCTGCCGGCGGATCATTGATGTTACATGCGGATTCCCTGACGTTCAAACCGAATGAACGCATCGGCGGCCGTTTTTATTTTGACCGGCAGACCGCGATGTGTGATCGTTTCAAAATACATGCTACCCAATTAAACACAAAAGGACCCAGTCATGAACCGCATACGCATGAAGAAGCAGAAATTGTTTTGGTCGTATCCGGTAAAACAGAAATGACCATTGATGGTAAAGAATACAAAGGTAC
>CAZAHL010000419.1:0-5722 GCA_964484845.1 uncultured Chryseolinea sp.
CCTGGGAGAATTTGAGGAGCTGGTCTTGTTGACTATTGCAGCATTAGTAAATGATGCGTACAGCGTAGCGATATGTGACGAGCTTGAAAAAAGCACTGGACGCTCCGCGAAGTTGGGAGTTGTTCATGCCGTCCTTAACCGGTTGGAAGAAAAAGGCCTGGTGAAAAGTAAGTTGGGAGAAGCTACTAGTACGAGAGGAGGGAAGCGAAAAAGATTTTATCTGATCACCAATGGAGGTAAAGCAGCTTTAATTAAATCAAAGGAATTGCGCGATGAGCTTTGGAATAGAATTCCGGACTTAGTGTTAAAACGCATCTGATGAAAGAAAAGAAATCCATCAGACCACCTAAATGGGCGAACCGATTGCTAAGCTGGTATTGCCGTCCAGAGCTTGTGGAGGACCTGGAAGGTGATTTGAATGAATACTTCGAGCGTAATGTAAAATCAAAAGGGATAAGACAAGCCAGAATTATTTATAGTCTCGACGTAATAAAATTCCTTAGGCCGTATACCATCCGGAAACCCGAATTGTTCAACCTCTTATCTCATGTGGTTATGATCAACAGTTATATCAAGATCTCCAGGCGAAGCATTCTACGCAACAAGTTATTTTCGTCTATCAATATCGTTGGGCTTGCCATAAGCATGGCGGTAGGCTTACTGTTAATAGCCCTTCTTTCGGATATGAACCAGTACGATAAATTTCATGAACATCATGATCGTATCTACCGCGTCATTAGCAACTATAAATACCTTGATCAAAATGATGATTATTACGCATCTACGTCGATTCGTGCAGCAAAGGCAATTCAGGAGGACATTCCCGGAATTGAAAAAATGACAATGCTTTACCGAGGGTTTGAAGGTGACATGCGATCTGGTGAAAAGAAAGTACCACTTTCAGGGCATTGGGCTGACGAGTCCTTCTTTTCCGTTTTTACTTTTCCGATGATAAGCGGTGATCCTTCCACAGCATTAAAAAATCCGTATTCTATAGTCTTAACAGAAGAATCTGCTAAGAAATTATTTGGTACTGTCGATGTTTTAGGAAAATCAGTTTTCTACCCGAGCAATAAAGATGAAAAAGAATTTCTGATTACCGGAATCATAAAGGATGTACCCTTTTTCTCTCACATGAGGTTCGATATGCTTGCATCCTTCAGCACACGACAGATCACAGAAAAGGACAATAAACAAGAATTAGCATGGGACAACATTTGGAATGGGTACGTTTATCTGCTTTTACCTCGGGAAACTAATTTTGAAAATTTTATTACCAATCTCAACACCATCAGTGCAAGAGAAGATCAAACCGTAAAAAACACTACGATAAAATTGTCGTTGCAGCCTATGGAAGAGATCTCGCTGGGGGAAGATCTTAATAATTCAATAGGACCTGTGATGGGAAGCAGCAATGTCTGGATGATTGGTGTATTAGCCACTATTGTGATTCTGTCGGCTTGCTTTAATTACACCAATTTATCGATCGCCCGTTCGATGCGACGCTCGCGTGAAGTCGGAATTCGCAAAGTAGTCGGTGCCCTGAGAAGCCATGTAGTGACTCAGTTTGTTATTGAGGCCGTCATGATTGCATTGCTTTCTCTTGCTTTTTCGTTTCTACTTTTTGGTTTTTTAAAACCGTTTTTCCTTTCGCTCAACAATCAATACAGAAAAATGTTGTTGCTGAATATATCACCGGAGGTGATTTTATATTTTATTTTATTAGCCATAGGTGTAGGCATTGTCGCCGGACTTTCTCCAGCCGTATTTTTCTCCCGAGTTAATGCGATGCATGTGCTGAAAAACATGGCCGTCGTTCGCGGATTTCGGAACGTGACGATGCGTAAGGGGCTTATCGTTGTTCAATTTACGATCTCCCTTATGTTCATCGCAGCAACGATAATTGGTTACAAGCATTACAAACGGATTCTTGCTTTCGATTTGGGTTTTGACACCGAAAATGTATTGAACATTAAGCTGCATGGACACAAGGCAGACCTGTTAAAGAAGGAGTTAGCAGAGATACCGGAGATAAAAAAAATTTCTTCATCATCCTTAATAACAAGCCTTGGTAATTTTTCAGTTACCAAAATGAAATACGTCGATCCAAGCGATTCGACGCTTGTGAATTATAACAGTGTTGATGAAAACTATTTGCCTCTCCACGGTCATAATCTTCTAGCGGGGAGGAACTTTACAGGTAAAGAAAAAAATTCGGAGGAGAGTGAAGTGATCGTGAATGAAAAAGTGCTTAAGCATTTCAACATCGCTGACCAGGATCCACAGAAAGCAGTTGGGGAGATTGTAACGGTAGATGCTAAGAAGGTGCAGATTGTGGGAGTACTGAAAGATTTTCACTATGGGAAGTCAACAGATAAAGAAATAAGAGAGGTCATATTCCGATACTCCGCGGAAGCCCAATATTTAAACGTAAAAGTTATCTCAACTGATTGGCCGGCCACCTTCGAAAAGATTAATCTTGCATGGAAAAAGATTGATAATGTGCATCCGTTAGAGGCGACATTTTATGATGAAGAAATTGAACGATCATACAATGATTTTTCATCCAGAATAAAAGTTATAGGCTCCCTGGCATTTCTGGCAATATGCATAGCTTCGATTGGTCTGCTGGGAATGGTCGTCTTTACAACAGAGACGCGCCTCAAGGAAATCAGTATCCGGAAAATAATGGGCGCCAGCGAAGGGAACTTAGTGTTGCTGTTAAGCAAGGGTTTCCTCGTATTAATGGCTATCGCCGCTTTGATAGCATTGCCGGTCACACACATGTTCTTCACAAAGTATGTCTTTGATGAATATGCTGACGGAGCACCCATTGCCTGGAGCGAACTAACCGTTGGAATGATTTCGGTTATCGCTATTGCTTTTATTATGATTGGATCGTATACATTAAAAGTAGCACGGTCAAATCCAGCAGAGGTGTTGAAGAATGAATAATGCTCAATGAGCAATGAACAATGAGTAATGAACAATGAACCTTATTTTTTATGAATTGAGGTGAGCAAAAAAAGTAAAAAAGTTAGACCTCCCTCTTGGGCAGTACGATTTCTGAGCTGGTATTGCCGGACAGAGTTACTGGAGGATTTGCAAGGTGATCTTAATGAATATTTTGAACGCAATGTAAAGTCTAATGGTATCAGACAAGCCAGAATTATTTATAGTCTCGATGTAATAAAATTTCTTAGGCCGTATACCATCCGGAAACCCGAATTGTTCAACCTCTTATCTCATGTTGTTATGATCAACAGTTATATCAAAATCTCCAGGCGAAGTATTCTACGCAATAAATTATTTTCATCCATCAATATCGTTGGGCTTGCCATAAGTATGGCAGTCGGCTTGCTCTTAATCGGTCTCCTTTCCGACATGAACAAGTATGATAAGTTTCATGAAAATCATGATCGTATCTATCGCGTCATCAGCAACTATAAATACCTTGATCAGGACGACAGTGATTTTGCCTCTACGTCACTCCGGGCTGGAAAATCAATTCAGGAATCTCTTCCCGGCATAGAAAAGATTGCCATTCTGTATGGAGGATTTTCAGGTGATTTAAAATTTAATGAAAAAACTGTTCCGCTTTCCGGCCTTTGGGCAAACGAGTCATTCTTTAACGTGTTCACTTTTCCAATGATAAGTGGCGATCCTTCTACGGCATTAAAAAATCCACATTCAATTGTACTGACTGAAAAATATGCAAACAAATTATTTGGCAATGCTGACGCGATAGGAAAAACAATCATACGTCCTGGCGATAAAGGAGACCATGAGTTTATAGTTACCGGAGTAATAAAGGATGTGCCCTCATTTTCTCACATGAAATTCGATGTCCTGACATCTCTAAGCACACGTGAGATCACCGAAAAAGACAACAAGGACGAAATGGTGTGGGACAATATTTGGAGTGCCTATGTGTATTTGCTTTTGCGGGAAGGAGCTGATCTGCATAACCTCCAAACCAACCTGAATACCATCAGTGTTGAAGAAAATAAAACCGTAAAGAACACAACAATTAAGTTATCTCTGCAACCCATGACTGAGATTGCGTTGGGCGAAGATCTTAATAATTCTATTGGTCCTGTTATGGGAAGTAGCAATGTCTGGATGATCGGTGTACTATCGGTTATTGTTATTCTTTCAGCTTGCTTTAATTATACAAATCTTTCTATCGCACGTTCATTAAGACGTTCACGCGAAGTGGGAATTCGTAAAGTTGTTGGCGCCCTCAGGAGTCATGTGGTCGCGCAGTTTGTAGTGGAGGCAGTTATGATTTCCCTGTGTGCCCTGGTATTTTCATTTGCGCTGTTTGTTTTACTAAAGCCATATTTCCTTTCTCTCAACAATCAATACAAGGAAATGCTAATGTTGGATATATCTCCAAAAGTAATTCTGTATTTCATTTTACTTGCTGTGGGCGTGGGCATCATTGCGGGATGTTTTCCTGCCGTGTTTTTCGCACGTGTTAATGCTATTCAGGTGCTGAAGAATATTTCTGCAATTCACGGATTCGGAAATGTGACTATGCGCAAAGCACTTATTGTTACTCAATTTACGATCTCGTTGATGTTCATCGCAGCTACCATCATTGGCTATAAACATTATAAACACGTTCTCTCATTCGACCTTGGCTTCGATACTGAAAATGTATTAAACATTGCAATGTTTGGAAACAACGCAGACCTTCTCAAAAAAGAATTAGCAGAGATGCCTGAAGTAAAAGGTCTTTCTACATCCTCGATGGTAATAAGTTTAGGAGGCTATTGGGGTACCAAACTGAAATATAACAATTCCCAGGATTCTGTATTTGGCTACCACAATTTTATTGATGAACACTATTTGCCACTCCATGGCCATAAACTTCTTGCCGGAAGAAATTTCAGCGGCAAAGGGGAAAACGCAGCGGAAAGTGAAGTGATCGTAAATGAAAAAGTACTTAAGCGTTTCAATATCGCTAATCAAGACCCATCTGAGGCAGTTGGGCAGATCATAACGGTGGATAGAGAGAAAATGCAGATCATTGGAGTCGTAAGGGATTTTCAATACGGCAAATCCATTGATAAAGAGATTAAAGAATTCATATTCAGATATTCTCCAAAAGCGAAGTATGTAAATGCCAAAATCCTCTCCACGGATTGGCCGGCTACCTTCGCAAAAATCGAAGCCGCATGGAAAAAGATCGACAACGTTCACCCTCTGGAAGCAAAATTTTACGATGAACAAATAGAAGGTTCATACAAGGACTTTTCTTCCCGGATAAAAGTTATAGGATCCCTTTCCTTTCTGGCAATCTGTATCGCTTCTATCGGACTCCTGGGAATGGTGGTGTTCACAACAGAAACACGCCTTAAAGAAATAAGCATTCGAAAAGTAATGGGCGCAAGCGAAGGCAGACTGATATACTTGTTAAGCAAAGGTTTTCTTTTATTGCTCGCTATCGCGGCAATAATCGCATTGCCGGCAACTCATTTCTTCTTTGCAAAATATGTCCTCGATGAATACGCTGACGGTGCGCCCCTTGCGGTGAGTGAATTAACTGTCGGAGTGATGGTGGTCATAGCAATTGCTTTTATAATGATTGGATCACATACACTAAAGGTAGCACGGTCAAATCCTGCGAAGGTGTTGAAGAATGAGCAATAGGCAATGAGCAATGAGCAGTGAGTAATGGGCAATGAGCAGTGAGCCATATTTTTTATGAATTGAG
>CAZAHL010000420.1:0-5720 GCA_964484845.1 uncultured Chryseolinea sp.
GTGAGGGAAGTGGATAAATTCCCCAAAGTTTTTGCGGGACGTTGGGTTGGCGATACTCCAGTTGCGCCGCCGATACTATGTAGTCGGTTTTAAATAAATTGGTAGTGCTGTCATGAATGCGTTCTATTCCGTCGGTGATGAGAAAAGAAGCCATCGTAGGCTTGCCGTCGTCATCCCGGACACGGAAGGTAACCTTTACCGGTGCGCTGATATCAAACAGGATATTGATCGTGTTTCGGAAACCGATGTCCTGCGTTCCCTGGCCGATATTAAAACCGATTTCAACTTCACGTTTTCCGGCGTCTTTACTGTAGACCTGAATCACTACATATTCCAGTTCCAATCCCGAAAGATTGGCCAGCATGGGTCGATTACGATATACCCGCATTTCCAGAAAACGGTTTGCGGACTGCCCAGGTGTAATGATATCTTCTTCCTTTACCTTGGATTCCTGAGAAGAGCGATGAACAGATTTTGCAGCATTCGGACTTTCCACTTCCAGCTGGGCAGTGACATTTGCCTCATTGAATACTTTTACCAAAAAGCTTGTCCAGCCACCCTGCATTAATTTTGCAGCTGCCACTCCGCGACTGACTTTCACACGAGCTTCCGGATTGATGTTGACAACAGCCAGACAATATGGGTCCAGGATTTCCTGAATACGTTTGGTTGTTTCTTCTCCTAGCGTCGAATGCTGCAACGCCTCAAGACGTTTCACATCCGATGGCGACAATGAGCTTCCCAAAAAAGACAACGCCTCCTTCAGCCGGATCGCTTGCGCCAGCAAGGGTTGAGGCTCAACGTGCGCTTTTACGGAATGATCGTGAGACGAATGCTGCGCTGCCGACATGACAGGAAGAAACAAAGTCGCGATGACGAACAAACCATATTTTATGTTTAGACTGGTGTACATAAATTTTGATTTTAACGGCGGTAGAAATTGCAAAACTTTTTAACAGGAAACAACAAGATGACAAGTTTGTAACTGCGAACCGGACGCAAGACAACATAGCGCAAGGGACCGTAACTATGATGGGGGTAAATTAACGTCGAGTCATTACAGAGCCACTGTCATACTTCGCCCGACTTAAGACAATCAACGTAAACAGATAAAAACCTAATGACAGTTGCCACCTTAGGGTGCAATGGACCCTTCGTTATTCACTTTTTAAAGCCTTCACGGGATTTTCTCTCGCGGCCCTCATAGATTGAAAACTGATAGAGAGCAAGGCGATGAGCATCGAAACTAGGCCGGCGAACAGAATGGCCCACCCATCAATTGCAACACGATAAGCAAATCCCTGTAGCCACTGATGCATGACATAAATACCCACGGGAACAGCAATGAAAAATGCAATCAATACAAGTACAGTAAGGTCTTTCAATAAGAGTTGAATCACCTGCGAAACGGACGCACCCATCACTTTGCGAATGCTCATTTCTTTTGCCCGTTGTTCACCAATATAGGTAGCGAGTCCGAAGAGTCCCAGGCAGGCAATAAAAATGGTCAGCCCTGTAAATAACAGAATGATCTTTCCCAACCGTTGCTCCGAACGGAACAATTTGTCAAAATCCTGGTCCAGGAAAGTGAATTCGAAAGTATTCGTTGAATATTTTTTCCAGGTGCGCTCAAGAAGCTTGATTTTCTCTTGCACTCCTCCCGAAGACATGCGGATGGCAAGCACCCCATTGCGTTCTGCACCTAGCAAGAATACCAGCGGTTTTATAGAATTATGGAGGGATTCATAATTGAAATCTTTGATTACACCTATGATCTTTAGTCTTGGCGTGTCGCCATATTTAAAAATGGTTTGATTTTCTATTGTCGTAAGTCCCAGGTATTTGAAGGCTGCTTCATTAATCACAACGGCGGCCGTATCCGAACGGAAGTCCGGGGAGAAGAAACGTCCTTGGGCAATCGTGTATTTCATGGTTTCAAGATTATCCACATCAACCTGACATGTTTGCAAAAGGTAATCTTGTTCCGAGCCGCTCGTTCGGAACGTGTAATTCCAGGAGATATAAGGCGGTAATTCACTGGCAAAACTTGCGCTCATAAATTCAGGATGGGCTATTAATTCATTTTTAAATGCTTTTGAGTTATTCCCAAGGGACCATGTGTGCTGCAAGCGGATAACATTTTCTTTGTCAAAGCCCATGTTTTTCTCTTGCATGTAACGGAGTTGCTTGTATACAACGAGGCTGCTGAGGATCATGGCAATTGAAATAATAAACTGAAAAACTACCAGTGAATTTCGCAGCACAGAATTTTTTAGTCCGCTGCGTATTTTTCCCTTCAGCACTTCTGACGGGCGGAACGAAGTCAGATAGAAAGCAGGATAACTGCCTGCAATTAACCCAATGGCTACTGTAAGAAGCAGGATACTGGTTAACAAAAGTGGATCTTTCAACAAGGAGAGCTCCAAGGACTTGCCTGACACTATATTGAAGGAAGGAAGTAAAACACCGATAAGGGCCAATGCCATAAAAGTAGAGATCACGCTGTAGAGCATAGACTCGGAAATAAATTGACCCATAAGCCTGCTTCGCAATGCCCCGATGGACTTCCTGATTCCAACTTCCTTTGCGCGGTTTGCCGAACGTGCTGTTGTCAGGTTCATGAAGTTGATACAGGCAACGGCCAGGATAAACAGCGCGATGGCGCCAAATATATACAGGTATTGAATATTACTGTTCTGTGTCAACTCATCCATGAGATTTGATTTCAGGTGGATCTCAAGTAAAGGCTGAATGAACATTCCCACACTATTTCCTGCCTTTAAAAACTCTTTGAAAGGAGTGCCTGTAAATGTTTCCAACTCGGGGCCGATATAACGAACGGTCATCGAATCTACCTGACTTTTTATTATACCCATGTCAGCATTTGGAAGCGCTTTGAAATACGTATAGCTGTTAAAGGATGTCCAGGTTTTATTGGTTCGAAATAAATCCCAGGTGTTACCGGAGAGAACCATATCGAACTGGATATGCGAGTTGGCCGGGACATCAGCCGCGATAGCTGCGACTTCACACGCTGTTTTATCAGTGCCCATCAAAAGGATTTTTCCCAATGGATTTTCATTTCCGAAATACCGTTTTGCCGCAGAGGCTGAGAGGACCAGTTTGTTTGTACCGGCAAGCGCCGTTCGAGCATCACCTGACAGGATCGGGAAAGAAAAAAAATCAAAGAAATTTGAATCAGCGACTAGAAAATTTGACTCTGTAAAATGGTTGTCTTCAAAACTCAGCGGCGTATTGCGCCAGATTCCAAAGCGTACCGTGCTTTCCACACCCGGTACTTCAGAATTCAATGCCTCCGCGACAGGAACCGGGGATTGGGCTGAGGAGAAGTCATTCCCCTGCATCCTTCCTTCAAATCCGATGCGATAAATTCGGCTTGCACCTTTTTGAAAGCGATCAAAGCTGAGTTCATCCGTGATATACAAAATGATCAGCAAGCTGGTCGCAATACCAATGCTCAGGCCTGCAATGTTAATTGCTGAATATCCTCTTTGCCGAATCATGATACGGATAGCTGTTTTGAGATAATTACGAATCATAAAGCGAGGATAGATTTTTCGTTAAAGACCGGACCTGGACAAATTTATATCCATTTAAAGATTGAGGTTACTCAATCTTTGCCAAACACTATGCCACTTGCAAAACCCTGAATGCTTCGCTGTTTGAATTGATTAAGAGGCGACCTTGTTCTAATGCGAACAGGAATGACCGGAATTGGTAAATTTTTTTATTCTCCAGAGTCTCCGCCTCGAAAACCATGGAGAATGAAGGCCACCCTCACACTTCCTTTCTCCGCGGAGTCCCCGAGGCGGGAGACTTCTGCGACGACGTGGATATGTGCATAGCTCAGCGCAGTCTTTTCTCCGTAGGGTCTCCCGTTTCGGGGACTCTGTCGGAACCAATGATTCGTCAGAAAAGAAACGAGTTCCGGGGCGGTAGATGCTGAGGAGTATAAAAGACTATTAATGCAGATCCGATTCTTTAATGTGGCCTTCGGCCACTACGGTAGTGAGTAAGTTTGATTTATCTACTACAACGGGGTTAAATAAAATGCTTGGGACTTCTCTTTTACCGTTATTTAAAGTGGTTGTAAATTCAATCTTTTCTCCCTTTGCTACTTTCATGGCCATGATAGCAGCTTCGGTGGCAAGCTTTTCTATTGACTTGTAAACAGTCATAGATTGATTACCAAGCATAATATTTTTACATGCTTCAGCCGATGCATCTTGGCTGGTAACTACAATCTTTGAATGATTTTCGAACGCCTCTATCGCGCCAGTTGCGAGATCATCGCTTCCGGCGATAATGGCGTCAATGGGGTATTTATTCGTAAGAAGATATTCCTGCAAAAACATAAGTGAGCTTAATGCGTACCACGAATCCATTTCTTTTTCAAGCACAACTTTTATCTTGCCGCTATCGATGTGTTTCGTTAATTTGTTCATGATCCCTTTTCTTACCATGAGGGCATTATTATCAGAGGAAGGTCCATTTAATATGATGTAGTTTCCTTCTGGTTTCAATTTTAACGCATAGTCAGCCATAAGTTCGCCTACGGATACGTTGTTAAAAGAGATATAATAATGCAGGTCGCAGTTCAGGATCATCCTGTCATAAGCAATTATTTTTGCGCCGGCTTTGTCGGCATAGGTTACCAGTTCTCCCAGCACCCTGGCATCCTGAGAAACTACTACGATTACTTTTACGCCATCATCAATCAGTGCTTTGCCCTGAGTAACTTGTGTAGCTGCACTTCCTAAGGCATTTTGCTGTATAGTTTCCCCTCCAAGGGCTTCTATTTTTTTGGTAAAGTTGGTCATGTCCTTTTTCCATCTTTCTGTAATAAGGTCGTGAACGAGGAACCCGATTTTAATTTTTGGTGGTGACCTGAAAGCAACTAATGATGTGACCACTACAACGATCAAACTGGCGGATACAAAAAGAAGAATTGCTCGCAATGAATTTTTCATATAGATATGAGGGTACAATACAAATCTAGACCACGGTCTAATCTAAAAGTATTCTTTGTTTCATTAAAAGTTACATCGGTTCAAAACATGGCTTATTGTCTCGCGGGTTTGACCGGTTTGTTAGGATTTTTCTTTAGGTCCTACAGCCTTGGACAAGCTTACATGGCGACAGGGAAAGCGCGACCAATACAATGGGTGTTGGATAAAGGCATTCTCATCAAGCTAAACCTACGATAGTTCAAGGTTCAAACTGTCCGTAGTCACCCATCTTATATAGGGAGCATTGCTCAATTTGGACACAAGTAACCAGGATTGACCACTTATTCCACCGCGAGCTTGCTGACTTTTGTAAAGTATTTCACCAAACGTAAATGTATGAGCACTAATTAAAAAAATGAAGTTAGGAAGTCAGGGCTTGTTGTTTCAGTCTTGGGCTGTATGGGCCTGACTCAGGTTGCACACATGAATATCTACAGACAAGTAGATGAAAAAGAATCGATTGCTACACTCACTGCTTGTTGGAGCTGACATGCGATGGTTGACGTGTTTAGGGTTGATGAAGAACACACAACAAAACGTCGTGAGAAGTTCTCAAGAGAAACACCAACATCGGCGACAAAATTTTCAAAACTTCACTACATGTAAACGACGTCCAATATTATTTCAATAATTCACTAACTTCGAGGACGTCAAAATCATTATTGCTAGAAAATAAATGTTTCAAAATCG
>CAZAHL010000421.1:0-5685 GCA_964484845.1 uncultured Chryseolinea sp.
TTAGTTTTCCATCGTTAGGCTTGCTTATCAGTAACGTCCCAAGAGAAAAACCTGGAAATAAAAGACCAGAATGCACACTCCCACTGATCCAATCTACAAAAGTCAAAAGGTGATGCGATGTCCATTTGGAATTAACCAATTTCGTAGCTGTATCCTGACTTTTTTTCCAGGCGTCCTTAAGCATGGCGGTGTCATAAATCAGATTTTCGAAGTCAGCTACCATTTTGTGTTTTTGAATCATTTGCTTAATTGTGAATAACGTTTGTGTATAGTCCCAATGCGGCTGACATCAGTTCTCCATCAACCGCGGTCCAATATAAGGTTACTTGCAGAACCTAAATTAATGATATTAACCCGCATATATTGGGGCCGTTCATTCATTGCAGACTTTTTATAAATTGTTCATCTAATTTGTCGGCTATATTAATGATAGTTCCGTCTCTATCAACCGTATAATATTTAGGAATCGCCACGATATTAAAATATTCCCAAAGTTCTTTATTTAATTCCTGGTCTCCTCCAAAAACAATTGGCCAATCATATTTTTTCTTATCAACAAACTTTTTCATGATCTCCAAAGACTTGTCAACCGAAATAGAATAGAATTCAATATTAGGATTCATTTCTTTTAGTCCCGGTATTCGAGGCATCTCTTTGATACAGGGACCGCACCAAGTCGCCCATAGTTCGATAATTACTACTTTGTCGTTTAGTGATCTCAAACTTATTTGGTTTCCATTCTTGTCTGGAAATTTGAAGTCCTTAATCTTTTTATTTAAAAGTCTGTATTCAATTGAATTACGTGTTTCAGCAGCAAAGGATTTTATTTCCATATTGAGTCCGTTCTGAACCAAGGAGTCGATCAGGTTCTTTAAAATGTTCTTATCGACTGTCTTGAAATTATAAGCACTCTTGTAAAATTCAATTAATTCCATTTGCTCATTCGCTGAGTCATATGTAGTCGCTATCTCTGAAATAATCTCTCTAGTCCCAGCTGTAGCGTTCATTTTATTCTTCTTTACTCTCTTAATCACGTAGTCCCAGTCATACTTAGCTTCATTTGTTGCCTGACCGAAACTAACTGCTGTTATCAGAATAAATATAATTACCAGTTTTATCATTTTCATAAGCTAAGTTGTCCGAATGACCAACGTCTCGCATGCAAGGCGTGCCGGCAGACAAATTTAAAGATAGTCACAGTTCCGAAGGGAGATCTGTCAGCTATCGAAATGTTAATTTTTTTGTATAGACCTCATATAATTTTGGAAATCCCGGAGCGTTCGCTTTCGATTCAAAAGACTTATCCTTTATAAATGTGTGACCAGGGCACTGGGTGTGGTTTTCATTTGATATTATTTCCAATTAAGTTAAGGGCATACTCCAACTCCACATCATGTTCATTTAATAAATCAGAAATCCCGGAATGCACCTCGTGGTCTACAGGAACACCATGTCCGTAAAATTGCTTTTCATCCCATGGCATGATACTTCTATAACCCGCTATCAACACTCCGATTTTAGAATTGGGAAGTTGTAAGTAAGTTCTGTCGTATCCATTTATCCCATTATAGTCCCCGCCTGATTCTTCACCTATGAAAACGCCCCGTCGATTGTAATGCACCAATGTCGCAAATTCCGTTGCACCGGAAGCAGTCATTCCATTCATCAAAACAAAGAGTTGTCCATTAAAAACCTTTTTATTGATCCTATAAGTTTTCTTTGTGTTACGATGCAATGTCCACTCATAGGTGGTATCATTCACTTTGGACATAAGCTTTCGATTAAACCAATCATTGATCCTTGAACGATTCAAATATTCTGGATGATTGAATTTGTATCCATGCCGAAAAACCAATTTCTTTTTAAATTTAAAATCACTATTGCCCAAATAACTATAGAGGAATGGAGGAACGAATGCCATTCCCCCTGTATTGTCTCTGATATCAATAACTAAATTGCCAATGCTGTTCTTTCTAATTTCGTTAAACGCATCTTTTACGAACCTCTTAAGATTTTGCTTATGCTTCCTTCTAATTTGATTAGCCATAAAAGAGCTGATTCTCAATACGCCAAAGTCTTTTTCTTTTTCTATGCGAAAATTCAAAGGTTTAACCTTCCTTACCTTAGGTCTGTTACTTTCAATTTTTTGATCCGTAAGAGATGGCATTGACAAAGATTGTATATTGCTACTTCCATTGTTTTTGAATGTTATTGCAAATGTGTCAGGCTGACCAAAGTAAGCGACATAATACCATTTAAAGAATCTTTCAATTTTTCAATCCTTAGTAGTCATCACAAATCCATCAGCCACCTCTTTATTCCTTAGGATCTCTAATAGAGTGAGTATTGGCATTCCATTTATTTCTAATAGTTCAGACCCTTCTGAAGGTTCAGATTTACTACTCAAATTCTCTATTACAAATACTTTATTGTCAATGATTTTAATTTCTAACGGAAGAGCCTTTGCTTCGGAAGCAAAGTAGGGTACAAGTGGAAAAGTGTGACCACAGCGAATTTTTGCAACAATTGGAACAACTAGGCTTGTAAATTGAAAGACACTTACGCTGTCGGGAATTGAATTAATTATTTGGTTGAACTCCTGTTCAAAGTCACTCCTGGTAGTATACCTGAAAATACTAGGATGTATTTCGTACATTGACGCCTTCAAAATAGAAATATCTTCAAGCGCAGCTCCCTTACTAAGAATTAATTCCGGTTTGGATTGACCAAAGAGAAAAAAAGTTTGAGCGAAAAAAATAATTATGGTAACAAGTTCTTTTATCATAATTGTGAAATATCATATTATCGTGTAGGGATAAATTGGCTCTTTTGCTTGCCTTGGTATCGCGATGGAATGTGGCAATCATATGTGTCAATGCACGTTGGCCACTACTCTGTCCGCGCGGTATTGTCAACAATCCAATATACAGAATTACGTATACTTTATAGTATGTATCAATATTGCCGATACCGCCTTAACCAGACTACGCATTGCTGATGTATTTCTTTTATCTCTGAGCCACCGACTACTACTCCACCCATGAACTCCAATTCCAACCTTAACTTTCAACATAGCTCTGCCGTTAATAACAGTCATTTTTAATAGCTTTGGGCTTCCAGAAATTAACTTTAAGAAAAGTAACGTATGTCAGAAGAAATAAAAAACCCGTGGACTACCCTTTCGGGAGAAGAAAAATATGATAACCGTTGGATCAATGTAACAGAGTACCAGGTGATCAATCCGGCTGGTGGGAAAGGTATCTATGGAAAAATTCACTATAAGAACAGAGGCCTTGGCGTAATTCCCCTGGATAAGGAAGGATATACTTGGCTAGTGGGACAATACCGCTACACGCTCAATGAATTTCAATGGGAAATTCCAGAGGGCGGGGGTCTTCTGGATGAATTTCCACTGATCGCTGCTCAGCGCGAGCTAAAAGAAGAAACCGGTATGACGGCAAAAAAATGGACGCTGCTCCTGCGTGTCAATCCGTCAAATTCTGTTTCGGATGAAGAATGTGTAATTTATTTGGCAGAGGATCTGGAGTATGGTGAAAGCAGCTTAGAAGAAACGGAAGCTGATTTAAAAGTTATGAAAATTCCTTTACAAGAAGCAATCGATATGGTGATGCGAGGCGAAATCAGAGATTCTATGAGCATGATCGGCCTGCTCATGCTTGGGAGACTGCGTGGCATGTAACGTCTTCAATCGTTCATGACTCTTAAAACACATTTAAAGGAAAATTTTCACCTGGCGTACCCCGTGATGCTCAGCAACCTGGGGCATGTAACGATGGGGGTATCGGACAACGTGATGGTTGGTCATTTAGGCGCCACACCACTTGCCGGTGCCGGTTTAGCATTAGTTGCTTTTAATGTTCTGCTTCTCTTCGGTATTGGGGTTTCCTATGCCATTACTCCTTTGGTTGCGACAGCAAATGGCGAAGGAAATCATACCAGCGTTAACGAAATTTTGCGCCATGGATTAATCATAAACCTGGTGACAAGTGTTTTATTAGTCATCCTTGTTTATGTAGGCAAGAATTTTTTGTACCATATCAATCAACCCAAAGAAGTTGTCGCCCTCGCTATCCCCTACCTCAGCATCATTACTTCCTCCATGATTCCAGTCATGATTTTTCAAACTTTCAAACAATTTGCCGAGGGATTATCAAATACGCGTGTAGCCATGGTCATTGTTATTCTCGCCAACATTGTTAACATCGGACTTAACTATGCTATGATCTACGGACATGCCGGATTTCCTGCTATGGGATTAAACGGTGCTGGATGGGCAACGCTTACTTCCCGGATTTTTATGGCGCTATCCATTGCTGTGTACATCTATTATGCGCCTGCTTTTAGAAAATACAGACCTGCATTCGCATGGGGGGCTTATTCACGAAAACTTTTTAATAAAATGCTCCACATCGGAATACCCAGTGGATCGCAATTTATTTTCGAGGTAGCTGCATTCGATTTCTCCCTGGTGATGATGGGATGGTTGGGGACAACCGCGCAGGCTGCACATCAAATTACCATCAATATGGCCACCATCAGTTACATGACAACCGCAGGCCTCGCTGCAGCAGCAACGGTGCGTGTAAGCTACTTTCTCGGAAACAAAGACATCAAAAATTTACAACTTGCTGCCTATTCACTTTTGGGAATGGCGATTGTTTTAATGAGCCTGTGCGCGATCGTATTTATTTCAGCCCGGCACTGGCTTCCGCATCTTTACATCAACGACCACGGCGTGACTTCCATGGCTTCGTCCCTTCTCATCATTGCGGGCTTGTTCCAGCTCTCAGATGGGGCACAGGTGGTTTGTATCTCAGCGTTGAGAGGATTGCAAGATGTCAAAATCCCTTCCGTGCTGATCTTTATCTGCTACTGGATAATCAGTTTACCACTTGGATATGTGCTTGCCTTTAAGCTGGAATTAGGAGCCATCGGAATTTGGCTTGGCTTGCTTCTCGGACTCACGCTCACTGCTACCGTTATGTTTTTACGATTTCGGATGTTGGTGAGGGGATTAGTTTAGAGTTTAGAGTTTAGAGTTTAGAGTTTAGAGTTTAGAGTTTAGAGTTTGAAAAAGTTAAACGTTAAAAGTTAAACGTAATAGGAATTGGTTGTTCCAGGTTATACATTGGAAAATTGCTTTCTGAATAAGTTGTAACTTACATCTCACTGTCCAACACGAAGCGTATTTGACGCCGACGGTTATATTAACCATCTTAAAACGGATTCACACACTCACACCCCTATTAACCATTAACTGTTAACTTTTAATTTTTAACTACCCACCAATGACCGGAGCAGCCAGGCCTGTACGATTATCGCAGACGACAATCACTGAATTAATGATCCCTTCCTATGCTAATTTTGGGGGCAAAATTCATGGGGGAATTTTACTTTCATTGATGGATAAAGTCGCTTATGTCTGTGCCAGTAAACATGCATCAACTTACTGTGTTACGGTGTCTGTCGACAAGGTCGAATTTTTGGAGCCTGTGGAAGTAGGTGAACTTGTCTCCCTACACGCCTCCGTCAACCACGTTGGAAGGACGTCATTGATTGTCGGAATTCGGGTTGAAGCGCAAAATGTTAAACTGGGAACCATTAAACATACAAACTCCTCATACTTTACGATGGTGGCTAAAGGCGAAGACGATAAACCTACTG
>CAZAHL010000422.1:0-5626 GCA_964484845.1 uncultured Chryseolinea sp.
ATGTTAGACTTTCCCATTGTAGCCAGGCCTGCCAGCTGGGATGATTATGAACATATTTTTATTGAAACACTTCGCGAATTGAAACGAACGTATCAAATCAATACAGCCGTGTTTGGTGATATTGATTTACAAGCGCATCGTGATTGGGAAGAAAAAGTTTGTAACGCAACGGGCCTCGAAGCGGTGTTGCCCCTCTGGCAACAAAGCCGGGAGGAATTGGTCTTGAAAATGATTGACGCAGGCATCGAAGCCTACATTGTTTCATGCAATGAGAAAATGGGCGGAAGCTATTTAGGAGAAAGGATTACGCCTGAGCTAATCAAGAAGTTGGAACAGATTGGTGTTGATGCCTGTGGGGAAAATGGAGAATACCACACACTGGTGGTAAACACACCGATTTTTAAAAAAAGAATTGAAGTTCAATTCGGATTGAAATCACATCACAAGAATTATTGGTTTATCGAAATGGATTTGATATGATTATTTTTATTACGGGTGGGGCACGTAGCGGGAAAAGCAGGTATGCTCAGCAACGTGCGAAAGAATTGTCAGAGAGCCCCGTCTATGTAGCTACTGCCCGGCATTGGGATGGGGACTTTGAGAAACGTATTAAACGACATCAACAAGACCGTGGCCCTGAATGGAAAAACTATGAAGTCGAGAAGTATGTAAGCAAAATATCTTTTACGGAAAAGACGGTGGTGATTGATTGTGTAACGCTTTGGCTCACTAATTTTTTTATTGATCACAAACAGGATATTGATAAAGCGTTGACAGAGTTTAAAAAGGAGATTGACCAAATTGAAAATATAAATGCAACGTTTATCGTCGTAAGCAATGAGATCGGCATGGGTGTTCATGCGGAAACAGAAACCGGACGAAAGTTCGTTGACTTACATGGCTGGGCAAATCAATATGTGGCCGAAAAAGCAGAGGAAGTTTTTCTGATGGTATCCGGCATCTCTCTGAAAATCAAACCTTCTAAATCTCATAATCTCAATGAGGAAATATAAAATTAAACCGGTATCTAAAACATTAAAAGAAACACTTCAACGGAAGATTGATACTAAAACCAAGCCATTGGGTTCGCTTGGCGTGTTAGAGGAACTTGCTCTTCGAGCCGGATTGATCCAGGAAACGTTAACACCTGGTTTAGTAGATCCCCATATCCTTGTATTTGCAGGTGATCATGGAATAGTCACGGAAGGGGTGAGTGCCTATCCGCAAGAAGTTACCTGGCAGATGGTAATGAACTTCATTCACGGAGGTGCCGCCATAAGTGTTTTTTGTAAACAGCATGGCATTACGTTGAATGTTATTGATGCTGGCGTAAATTACGATTTCCCTAAAAATCTAAATGGCCTCCTTCATAGCAAGATTGAGAGAGGAACAAAAAATTTTGCTAAAGAGCCTGCAATGTCTATAAAGCAAGCACAGCGTTGTATCGATACAGGCGCTAATCTTGTAAAAGATGTCTATGCAAAGGGTTGTAATGTTATCGGGTTTGGTGAGATGGGCATTGGCAATACTTCATCTGCGAGTGCAATCATGAGTTTAATTTGTAATATTCCTGTACAACTTTGCGTCGGCCGCGGTACCGGCCTAGATGATAATGCGGTTAACCATAAAATAAAAGTTTTGATCCAGGCCTTAAAGAAATATGACAACCTGGACACACCCCTAAAAGTTCTGGCAACCTTTGGAGGTTTTGAAATAGCACAGATGGTAGGGGGCATATTGCAAGCGGCCGAGTGTGGAATGATTATTTTGATTGATGGATTTATTACCACAGCATCCTATCTGGTAGCACAGGCTATTGAACCTGCAATAAAAGACTATTGTTTTTTTTGCCATCAATCAGAAGAGAGAGGACATAAGCTTCTCCTTCAACATCTGGGGGTAAATCCATTGCTTAATCTGAGCATGCGTCTCGGTGAGGGAACAGGAGCAGCCGTTGCATATCCCATTTTTGAATCTGCTGTTGCATTTCTTAATGAGATGGCAAGCTTTGAATCTGCAGGAGTTTCAGAACAAGCTGTATGAAGAAAGAACTGCGGATTATTTTTACAGCAATCATGTTCTACACCCGTATCCCTTGTCCGAAGTGGGTGGGTCATGATGCAGATAATCTTAACCGGGCAACCCGCTACTTTCCGTTCATCGGTTGGATTGTTGGATTGATTTCGTGGCTGATATTTATCGTAGGTCAATATTTTTTTTCTCCGGAGATCAGTATGCTATTATCAATTGCCGGAGGCATACTCGTTACGGGCGCTTTTCATGAAGACGGTTTTGCGGATGTATGCGATGGTTTCGGAGGGGGATGGACAAAAGAAAAAATACTCCTTATCATGAAAGATAGTCGCGTGGGTACATACGCAGTTGTCGGATTGATTTTGATACTGTCATTGAAATTCTATTCGATGGACCAACTAAGCTCCCACGCTACTTACCAGTTTGGATTAATGCTGGTGACAGCTCATTCCCTCAGCCGGTTAGCGGCGGTAGTTATAATTTTTACTTCCAGCTACGTCCGTGAAGACGCTGGGAGCAAAGTCAAGCCTGTCGCGGAACGACTGAGCACAAAGAATTTTACGATTGCGATTTTTTGGGTGATGATCCCCTTGGGATTGCTGGGGTATTTCAATTACATACTTCTGCTTATTATAATTCCAACGCTTGCCGTCACACTTTATCTTCGAAGGTACTATACCAAATGGATTGGAGGATTTACAGGCGATTGCCTTGGAGCTGTACAACAAGTGACCGAGGTTATAATCTATTTAAGTCTTTTAGCCGTATGGAAATTCATTTGATCCGCCATACAACTCCTGGTATAGAGAAGAATATTTGTTACGGACAATCGGATGTTTTGCTTAAAGATACTTTTCCAGAGGAGGTTAAGGTCGTTCTTGAAAAATTGCCCTGCAGCGCTGATGTCATTTACTCTAGTCCCCTTATTCGTTGTATTAAGTTGGCTGATGAGATTGCTCAGACTTTCAACTTGCCGGTTTTAGAAGATGATCGTCTGAGGGAAATGAATTTTGGGGCCTGGGAAATGCAACGATGGAATGATATTGATCAAGAGGCCCTGATGAAATGGATGAACGGCTACCAGTATGAACAATGTCCTCAAGGTGAGTCATATCTTGATCTGGTAAGCAGACTGAAAGAATTCTATAACGAAATTAAGCTTAAACAATATCGCTCAGTCATTGTAGTAACACATGCAGGTGTCATAAAATCGAGCCATGTAATTTTACGGGGACTCTCATTAGAAGATGCTATATCTTTGAAAGTTGAGTTTGGAAGTATTTTGACAATGAATATTACAGCCTGAAATAATATAGCGAGGAACGTGCAACTACGGCTGTTTTGAAATTCTTGGCGCTTTATTGTTTTGCACTTTTTGTGATTTTATCTTGAGTTTTGAGCCTTGAAACCTTTAATCTTATTTTTCTAACACGCTTTCAATTGAAGCGAACTTCAATTGAAAATTCCTATCATAATTTAGCAATAATGGACATGAGTTTACTCCTGCGTTTATAATTTAGCTTTATATCGAACAACAATTCGCTGGCTTGCGTTGGATTGATTTTCTTTAACTCCTCCAGCGCTTTAGCAATAGTATGGTAGAATCGATCGCCCGTTTCTTTTAAATTTTTATCGATAACTTCACAAAAATATTTTCCAGCCTCTTCCGGAAATTCTTTTTTGTTCTTTTTAAAGAAGCTATAAACATTAGATTCGTCAAGGGTCTTTTTTCGTTTTATTAAGGCTAAGCACTCTTGCAATCTTCCTGACGTCTCTAAATAGTCGAGTAAATCATCGACATTTTTTTGCTCCAAGATTTTCTCATAAATGGTTATCTCTTCAGGTAGCAAGGAAGCTATTTTTTGTACCATCGCGCTTGTTGGACACCTGGAAATAGACTCTTTTGCTGCGTCCTGCAAATTAAAATTCTCTTCCTTTAATAGATCGAGATAGAGAAAGTAAACGTCCTCTTCCATAAAATTGGTGGAATTCGTGGATAACCATTTTTTGAGGACTGTTATAGCCTCTTTTCCCTTGCCCTCCGAACGAATCAATTCTGTAAGTTCTACTATCCAGGAACTATCTCTATCTTTCAAGACGGATAAGACGCTCTTTCTTTCTTCAGATGATAAAAGCTTTGCCACTTTGCGGTAATAATTTTCAACAAGGTCCGGAGACATCGCCTTGTAATCATTTATCAGCATAGTTTTTAACAGGGGAAGGTCTTGTTCAGTAAATACTTTTTCAGTAAGATGATAAAGGGTGTGAAATGTATCGTATGAAGACGAACCGATAGCTGCATTCAGATCAGAAAGAAATTCTGTCTTTTCCTTATAATTTAAGACGCATACATAATTTACAATAAACTTGTCAAACTCTTCGGATGGTTCAAAATTATAATCATTGTATTGATCATATAGATAACCTTCATCAAAGGCGTTATCTACTTTTTTGATGATATCAATAATTAAAAACCTTAAATCTTCTTTCAATAATTTTTCCAGTCCGGACAATTTATTTATTTCTTTTATAAGGGCCTTATCAAAGCCATCGGGGCTATATAATAATTCATCGTTATTGAAAATATTTTGTATGGCTCGTTCCGTTTTTTTGAATATCTTTTGCGCCTCTGAATTATTTGAAAGACTGTTGTCGATCCGCGTAAAGAATTGTTTTGGTGCATATTTCAAAATCAGGCTTACCAGTTCTCCTTTTGGCAAAGAATGCAGATAATCTTTTATAACGCTATCATTATTTTTATCCGTTAAAATTTCAATATTGTCTATTTCATGTATAGCAAAAAGCAATGTTGCAATGATATGCTTGCATAGGTCACCGTACGGACAAGTACAGACGCCGGATACTGCTCCACCTCTCAATTGTATTTCTGTACGATAATTTCTACTGCCCTTTACAGTTGCTGTAAGAAATGTTTTATCCTTATTAAATGCGGCGTCAGTCACCCGGTCCGCCTCATAGTATTCTTCGCCGCGGTAATATACATTGGGATCGCTGTAATCCTGAATAGAATCCTCAGTGAGACCTTTCAAGAATTGGTTTAATTCTCTTTCAGTAGTTGTAAATAGTGGTGACATATATAGAGTATATAGTTTAATCTTTAAAGAATTTAGTTTTTGGCAAATGTACCATTGGGGGTTTTTTTCTGTTCGAGGCTGAGATTGTTTTGTTTATCTTAAGGGTGAAAAAAAAATTCTCCATCGTCCACTTTGGCCGTGATGTGATTGAAGGGTTTAAACTCAATTTAAGGGGATATTCCATTCATAATTTGTTCCCATTGTATTTAAAATTCGATTCCTGCGGGGCAACACTTTTTGCTGGATATTTGCTTTCTGCGTTTGGACATCTGAACCTGTATCTAAATGCTCCTTGGTGTATTCATCAAATAAATCGTCATAGCCGTAACATTCATTTCCATATCATCACGAAATAGGAGCAGGGCTCATCGGTTGCATTTCTAACTCCATGCATCAATTGAGAATTGATTAAATAAAAATCTCCGGCAGTACCTTTGTATTGTTTACCATCAATGGTCATTTCTGTTTTACCGGATAAGACCAAAACAATTTCTGTT